>JANRLE010000102.1:0-8305 GCA_033762895.1 Bryobacteraceae bacterium
CGCCCGGCGCGGCTGTTCGGCGCCAACCAGAACCCGCCGGTGGTGGCCAACGGCGTGATCGTCTTCCTGGACCAGGACGGCCCCAACGTTGCATTGGACGTGACCACGGCGCAGGGCAATTTCGAGGTGCGCCTGGCCGACATTCCCTACGGAACGGTGAAGCCGGCCCTTGACGGCAGGGCGATGGTGGACCGCGTGCCGCCTTACGCGCGGCTGAACTCCGACGAGGATGAGCAGGACTATCCGGCGGTGGCGGCGGCTGCGGACGGCTCAGTATGGATCGCCTACCTGGAGTTTCAACATCACCCGGATCACCACAAGCTGCGGGCGAACTTTTCCGAGGCGCCGGCCAGTTTCGAAGCGCTGAAAAGCGCTCCCAAAGGGGATCGCGTCATGGTACGCCGCTATGAAAACGGGGTGTGGGGGGAACCTGTGGCGGTGACACCGGGCGGCGGCGATCTTTACCGCCCGGCGGTGGCCGTGGATGGCGGCGGGCGCGTGTGGGTGTTCTGGTCCGCCAACGAAGGCGGCGATTTCGAACTGATAGCGGCAGCGGTGCGGGATGGGCGCGTGGGCCCTCCCCTGCGGTTGACCAGGGCCGCGGGCTCCGATGTGTTTCCCGCAGCCGCCACCGATTCCACCGGACGAGTATGGGTGGCCTGGCAGGCCTGGCGGAACGGACGCGCGGGGATACTGGCGGCGGCCCAGAATGGCGACGGGTTCGGTGAACCCACGGTGGTGTCGGCTTCGGCCGGCAACGATTGGAATCCGGCGGTGGCCGCAGACCGGACGGGACGCCTCACCGTAACATGGGACAGCTACCGCAACGGCAACTACGACATCTTTGCGCGCACGGTGACCGGCGGCGCCTGGGGCAAGGAATTCGCGGTGGCCGGTTCGCTGCGCTATGAAGCTTACGCGACGGCGGCCTACGATCCGCAGGGACGGTTGTGGGTGGCCTACGAAGAGGGGGCGCAGAATTGGGGCAAGGACTTCGGGGCGCATGACACCTCAGGCATCGCGCTTTATCAGGGCCGCGCCATCCGCGTCCGCGGGTTTGAAAAGAACGGCCGGGCGCTGGAATTGCCCGCCGTGCCGGATGAGGTGTTGCCGGGGACGGCGTCGCTGCGGGTGGATCTGAATTCGCGCCAGTCCGGCGATGCCGAGTGGCTCGCTCCACAACCGGAGCGGGCGGCGAAGCGGCCGGCCAATCGCGCGTCGCAGAATTTCCAGGCGCCGAAGAACACGATGCCGCGGATTCACGTGGACGCATCCGGGAGGTTGTGGCTGGCCGCGCGCAGTAATCATCCGGTGTGGTGGAGCCCGATCGGGACGGCTTGGACGGAGTATGTGGCTTCCTTTGACGGTAAGTCGTGGACCGGGCCGGTGTTTCTCACGCATTCGGATAACTTACTGGACAACCGTCCGGCGCTGGTTTCCCTGAAGCCTGGCCAGTTAATGGTGATTGGATCTTCCGATCACCGCCGGCAGTTCCATCTTCCGCGGCGGGGAGATCCGTATTCGAACGATCTGTTTGTGAATACTTTGGAGATGGCGCCGGCGGCGGCGCCGTGGCGGGCCAAAGAGATCGCTTCTCCCGCGCTGGCGGCCATGGATGCCGGCGACAAGGCCGAGGCCGGAATGGTGAAAGGGTTCCGCGCGGCCCGCATCCGCAGCCGCGCGGGGGAACTGCGGGTGCTGCGCGGTGAGTTCCACCGCCATTCGGAAGTCTCGGCCGATGGCGGAAACGACGGCTCCATTCTGGACCAGTGGCGCTACATACTGGATGCCGCGGCCATGGAGTGGGCGGGCTGTTGCGATCACGACAATGGCGGGGGACGCGAATATAGCTGGTGGACGGCGCAGAAGCTGACCGACATTTTCCACGCGCCCGGCCAGTTTGTTCCCATGTTCAGCTACGAGCGCAGCGTGCGATACCCGGAAGGCCACCGCAATGTGGTCTTCGCCGAACGCGGCATCCGGACGCTGCCCCGGCTGCCGATCACCGGTGAAAGCCCGGTGGTGCGGGCGCCCGACACGCAGATGCTATACCGCTACCTGCGCCACTTCAACGGCATTGTCGCGATGCATACTTCGGGCACCAACATGGGCACCGACTGGCGCGACAACGATCCGCTCACGGAACCCGTGGTGGAGATTTATCAGGGCGACCGTCAGAACTACGAGATGCCGGGCGCGCCACGCGGGAATTCGGCCGCGGATTCCATCGGCGGATGGCGGCCCAAGGGCTTTGTGAATCTGGCGCTCGAAATGGGATACAAGCTGGCGTTCCAGGCCAGCTCCGATCACATCTCCACGCACCAGAGCTATTGCAACGTGCTGGTGAAGGACTTCACGCGCAAGGGCGTGCTGGATGCGTTCCAGAAGCGTCATGTCTACGGGGCAACTGAGAACATTCTGGCCGATTTTCGCAGCGGCGATCACATCATGGGTGACGAATTCCGCACAACGAAAGCCCCCGAGTTCCGTGTGAAGCTCACCGGCACGGCGCCGTTCGCCAAGGTGGTGGTGGTGAAGGACAACAAGTACGTCTACACCAGCGAGCCCCGATCGGCATCAGTGGAGTTCCGCTGGCGCGACAACGAGTCCGCCAGGGGGAAGACGTCCTATTACTATGTCCGCGGCGAGCAGTCCGACGGCGAGGTGGTGTGGGTCTCACCCATGTGGGTGACTCGAGACTAGTTCGGGCTGCTTCTGCTCCTTCAGCAGGCGTTCCAGCGCGGACTGCAGGTCAGGCAGCGAGATCGGCTTGCTGACGTAGTCGTCCATGCCGGCGGCCAGGCACTTGTCGCGGTCTCCGGCCAGGGCGTTGGCGGTGATGGCGCAGATGGGCGTGTGCCGGGCATCGCCCTCGCGCTTGCGGATTTCGGCGGTTGCGGCATAGCCGTCCATCTCCGGCATCTGGCAGTCCATCAGGATAAGGTCGTAAGGGCCGCGGTCGAGCGCGTCGAGCGCCTGGCGCCCGCTGCTGGCGACATCGGCTTTCAGCCCGAGTTTTTGCAGCAGCTTGAGCGCCACACGCTGGTTGATGGCATTGTCTTCCACCAGCAGTATGCGCGGCTGGCCGTTGGAGCTTCCCCACTGTCCGGTCTGATTGATCGAGTGACGGGTGACCAGGGGAGTGGGCCCGACGGCGAGTCCGGCGCGATCCTTCAACTGCAGCACTTCGAGCATGACGCCGTGCAGGACGTTCGAGGCCAGCGGCTTGTTGAGGTATCCGACGTAGCCCACCTGGCGCAGCCGGTCCCCATCGCCGCGCAGCGGCACCGAAGTGACCGCAATCATCTGGAGGTCCTTCAGGCCCAGGTCATACTTCAGCGCTCCGGAGATTTCCGTCACATCCATGCCGGGTATATCGATGTCGATCAGGCCGATGCGCAGCACGGCTTTCGGAATGATAGTGGAGCCCAGCAGGGCAGTCAGTTCCTCAATGGAGGCGGCATGCACAAACGGACAGTTCCAGGCCTGAAGCATCCGGCAGACCGGCTCGGTGACGGCGGCCTTGGGCGCCACCAGCACCACGCCGACGCCCTCCAGATTCCGATCCTCCAGCCGCACCGCGACCTGCGTTTCGGCCACCGGCACGATCGCCGGCGCTTTGGCGAACACGGCGGTGAAATAGAATGTGGTGCCGCGTCCCTCCACACTGCGCACGCCGATTTCGCCACCCATCATCTCCACCAGTTGCTTGCTGATCACCAGCCCGAGTCCGGCGCCGGTGTATTTGCGGGTCGCCGAGGTTTCGGCTTCAGCCCCACCGTCAAACAGCCGGGACTGCCGTTCCTCGGAAATGCCCATACCGCTGTCCTGCACCAGGAAACCGACCGTGATTCGTTCGTCTGTTTCGCCCACTTTCTCTGTGCGGATGCTGACGCGTCCGCGCGGAGTGAACTTGATCGCATTGTCGATGAGGTTGTTGAGCACCTGGCGCAGCCGCCCGGGATCGCCCATCAGATCGTTGGGGACGTCAGGCGACATGGAGCAGACGAATTCCAGCCCCTTGGCCCGCGCGCGCGCCGCCGAGGCTGCCGTCACCTCTTCCACCGTCAACGTAAGATCAAACGGAATCCGCTCCAGCTTCATGCGGCCCGCCTCAATCTTTGACACGTCCAGCATGTCGTTGATCAGCGTGAGCAGCGAACCGGCGGAGTTCTGCATCGACTTTGCATACTCGCGCTGGTCCTCGGTGAGGCGGGTGGCCATCAAAAACTCGACCATCCCGAGGATGCCATTCATCGGCGTGCGGATCGCGTGGCTCATGTTGGCCAGGAACCGGCTCTTGATGAGAGTGGCCTCCCGGGCGTGTTCCAGAGCCCGCGCCAGTTCCACGTTCTCCTGGCGCAGCTCGCGGCCTTCCTGCTCCAGTTGCGCTTCGGCTTCCTTGCGGTCGGTGATGCGCCGCACGACGGCCAGGGCTTCCCCGTCGCCGGCCGGGCACAACCGGACTTCGAAAGCCTCGGACTTGCCGGCCACCGCGGTCGTAAATTCGCAGGAGACAATCTCGCGTATGGTGCGCATCCTGCTCAGTGACTGCACCAGTTTCAGCCCGTCATCCACCGGCATGGCTCCCTGCAGCGGCTTGCCGATCAGATCATCCACCTTGGTGAAAAACTGGCGCCCCTGGCCGCCCGCGCCTTCAAGCACGTTGCCGTCGGAATCCAGCCGGAACACCGCATCCGGCATCTTCGACAGAAGCTTCGGCATCTCGCTTGCGCCCAGCGACGCGGCTGGCGAAGTAATGGCGCCTCCGGCCTCCACCGATGCCGACAGCAGACCCAGAACCTCGCCTTCGGCGTTCTGCAGCAGGCGTTCATGCACTTCAAGATAGACCGTATCGCCGTTGGGACGGAGATATTTCCTTCTCAGCGGCCCCGGCGGCATTTTCGACGTCCGCAGCCGCCGCTCCACCTGTGTGCGGATCATGTCCCGCTGATCCTCGGGATAGATTTCCCACACATGTTTGCCCAGGATCTGCGTGGCTTCCAGTCCCCGCAATTCGCACTCGCGGCGGTTAACGCGGACAATCGTGCCGTGGATGTCGGTTTCCTGGTAGGCCACCGGCGCATCCTGAAACAGCAGTTGCGAGGCAAGTTCTTTCCGCGGATCGATCACGCTGGACCCGGGCGCGGCTGCGGGCCTGGTTCCCCGCATCCGCAGGAAATAGTAGCCGGCGGCTGCCGCCAGCAATGCGATGACCACGAAAAGGAGTCCGGTTTGGGCAATCATTCGAGCATACGCCTCAAGTCCCCGACGCATGAAGTACGAGGCTGCCCATCCTATCGGCGTTATCAGCGAATCACTTTATTGCTGTTTTCAGGATCTCTATCATTTGTTTACTGCCTGCTCATACGCATGCGCCAGACGGAACATGCCCGCTTCGTCGAAATGGCGGGTGAGAATCTGCATCCCCACCGGCAGCCCTTCCGACGTTGTCCCGCAGGGAACGCTCATGCATGGAATGCCCGCCAGATCACCGGTGATGGTATAGATATCGCTGAGGTACATCTCCAGCGGATCGGCCAGTTTCTCTCCCAGTTTGAAGGCCGGAAACGGGGACACCGGCGTGAGCACGGCATCCACCTTCTCAAAGGCCTGGTGGAAATCGCGGGTGAGCAGGTTGCGCACTTTCTGGGCTTTCAGATAATACGCATCGTAGTAGCCATGGCTCAACACGTAGGTGCCCAGCATGATGCGGCGCTTGCATTCGGCGCCGAAACCCTCGCCGCGCGTATTGCGGTACATGTCGATGAGCGAACCGGATGACTCAGACCGCGTGGTGTAGCGGACGCCGTCATAACGGGCGAGGTTGGAACTGGCCTCGGCCGTGCAGATGATGTAATAAGCGGCAATGGCGTACTCGGTGTGTGGAAGACTGAGATCCACCACCTCGCAGCCCAGTTTTTTCAGCACGTCCACGGCACGGTGGATCTGGTCTCCGGTTTCGCTCGCCAGTCCGGCAAAGTACTCCTTCGGCAGGCCGATTTTCATGCCGCCGACATCGCCCGTCATCGCCGCGTGGTAGTCGGCCACCGGCGCCTCGGCCGAAGTGGCGTCCATTTCGTCGCGCCCGGCAATCGCCGCCAGCAGCGTGGCCGCATCGGAAACATTTCGGGCAAACGGGCCGATATGATCGAGCGAACTGGCGAAGGCCACCAGTCCGTATCGCGACACCCGGCCATAGGTAGGCGTCACGCCCACCACGCCGCAAAACGAAGCCGGCTGGCGGATGGACCCGCCCGTATCGGACCCCAGCGAAACCACCGCGGTGCCCTGCGCCACAACGGCCGCCGATCCGCCCGAGGAGCCGCCCGGTACACGGTCCGGCGCCACCGGGTTGCGCACCGGCCCGAACGCGGAATTTTCGTTGGAAGAGCCCATGGCGAATTCGTCGCAGTTCGCCTTGCCGATGATCACGCCGCCTGCCTTCTCCAGGCGCGTCACCGCCGTCGCGTCGTAGGGCGGGACGTAGTTGGCCAGCAGCTTCGATCCGCAGGTGGTGCGCACGCCTTTGGTGACGATGACGTCTTTGACGGCTACCGGCACGCCTGCCAGCGGCCCCGGATCCCTGCCTTCGGCCAACGCCAGGTCGACGCGGCGCGCCGCCTCCATGGCCCGTTCATGGCTCAGGTGGATGTAGGCGTTCGTCTTCGGATTTTCCGCTTCGGCAAAGCGCAGGGCTTCGCTGGCCAGTTCCACGGCGCTGAACGCTCGCGCGGTAAGTCCCTCACGCACCTTGCGGATCGTCAAATCGGCGATGGGCGTCGTCATCGTTCAATCACCCTCGGCACCTTAAAATAGCCGCCCCCGCTCACCGGGGCATTGCCCACGGCATCGGCGTTGGAGAGCGACTGGCGCTCACAGTCGGCCCGCAGCGTCGCTGTCTCTTCCGCCTCATACAACACCTGGGCCATCGGCTCCACGCTGCTGGTATCCAGTTCGTTCAGCTTGTCCATGTGCGTCAGGATGCCGTCCAGATCATGCGCCATGCGCTGGATTTCGTCCTCGTTGAGAGCGAGGTTGGCCAGGTCCGCCACGTAACGGACCTCTTTTTCTGTTATCTTCACGCCGTTGCTTTCCTTCGTGCCGACCGGTACAGCCGGCGGAGAATGGGATCTTCGATCATGTCCGCTTCGTCGGCGGGCGCAGGTGGCGAGGCCAGGGTGAAGGCGCTATCGGCGGATTCGGCCCGCTGCGGCGCGCGCCTGGGCGGAACCACCCGAAACTCCAGAGACTGGATGTGGCCCGCGCCCACCACTTTTTCCAGCCGCCCCAACATCTGGCCGCGCAGCGAGTACAACTGCGACTGCCACACGGCGTCTTCCACTTCCACAATCAGCTTTCCGTTTTCAAGCCACACGGGACGGGCGTGTTTAGCCAGTTTGGCGCCAACGGCGGCTTTCCAGGCGCCAGGGGCGAGGTGATAGACGCGGACGCCGGCGGTCTCCACCGCCTTCAACCGCAGACTGCCCAACACCCGGCTCGCGCGTTCCATCAGGGATTCACCACACAAGGCAAGATCCTCATTCTACCGCATCGGGTTTGGGCATCCGCACGGCTTTCTTGCGGCTTAACGTTCAACCAGATTTGTGCCGATGAGACAGGCGAGGTACGGGGATGTTCGTGACCCCCGCCCCGGCGCCGCGCACGGCTACAATTGAGCCGCGCCTGGTCTACACTCTGGCGGCCCAACGCTGCGCTCCAGGCCCCAAAGGCCGGCGGATTTCCAGTGAAGATGCCTGAATCGCGCTCGGTGCGATCTCCAATCTCTATTGTCTGTATGCTCTCGACTCCGAAGACGCCCTGACGACGCTATTCCGGCCGTGCTCGGCGAGATTCGCAGGGCCCTACCCCGAATTGAAGCCGGCGCCGCCGAATCCATACTCGCTGCACTCTCGGAATCCATGGATCAGGTTTTGCGAAATCGCGGATACTCCGAGGCGCGCCTGCCGGGCTTTGGGTGCTGCGGTCCGTTGATCCGCAGCGTTCCTCGTACAGGCTCCAGATCGAGCTGCCGCTGGCTCAGTTCCTGCGTGGAAGTCATGGAGCCGGACCCGGCGTGATCACGTTATACTAACCGGACGGTGACATCGCTTCCGATCTGCACGCTGGTGCATATCTCCGACCCATAGCTACCCGTGGTGGCGCACAAGCTACAGCGCCTTGCGATAGTTCACACAGCGGTCCACCTCTTCAAACCCCAGCGCTTCATGCGCCCGCTGCGAACTCACGTTGTCCAGCCAGGTATCGGACGCCATCTCCCTGCATCCCTGATTTCGAGCCCACT
>JANRLE010000103.1:0-2098 GCA_033762895.1 Bryobacteraceae bacterium
CGCAGACGATGTCGAACGCCCGCCCGTCGAGGGCGATGCTCTTGGTCAGCCCGGTGATGGCGTGTTTCGTCGCCGTGTAGGGCGCCGAATGCGGCCGCGGCGTGTAGGCCGAAATCGACCCATTGTTGATGATGCGCCCGCCCCGCGGCGTCTGCGCCTTCATCATGGGTGCACGACATGAAAGTGAGCCGAGGCTGGCTCTTCTTTTTTTGTGGCATATAACCTAGCGTATTGATACGCTAGGTTACAGGAGGCCCTATATGCCCGACTCTTTGCCCGAACTGGAAATGCAGCGTTCCACCATTCAGCAGCAGATGGCACAACTGGGCGATATGCGTGCTGGCTCGATCACGACCACAGGCGGTCGCTGCGGTAACAGGCGTTGTCATTGCTACGAACAAGACGATCCAGGCCACGGACCGTTTACCCGCCTCACCCGGAAGGTCAACGGCAAGACTGTCACCGAAACCTTTTCCACTCCAGCGGCTCAGCGCAAGGCGCAAAACGAGATTGCGGAATATCATCGGTTTCGGGAATTGAGTCGCGATCTGTTGGAGGTCAACGAGAAGATCTGCCGCGCACGGCCAGTGGAGGACACGTTGACGCCGGAGGAAAAAAAACGGCCGCGGCGATCCACACCGAGGTCGCGCGCGAAGTAACCACGCTGCTGGGCCGCATCTTCGCCGAGCGCAGGCAGACCGGCGAACTGGATCTGGAGGCGGTGGAGATGGCTTTCCGTGCCGCCCTGCATCAGGCCGGCGCAGCGGCCCTCACGCAGTTGTTGCGTTTCCCTGAGCCTTCCGCCGGCCAGCGCGCCATCCCTTGCCCATGCGGCAGTCAGGCGCACTACCGCGAACTGCGCTCGCGGCGTATTCTCACCGCTCTGGGTGAAGTGGAACTGACGCGCCCCTGGTATCTGTGCCCGCGCTGTCACAACGGCCAGTTCCCCGTCGATCGCCAACTGGATATCGAAAACCGCGACTGTTCACCCGGAGTACGCCGCATGAATGCAATCGTGGGCCAGCAAGGACCTTTTGATCGCGGCCGGGAGCAGATGAAGGTTCTGGCCGGATTGGAAGTGACCACCAAATCAGTGGAGCGCACGGCGGAGGCCATCGGAGCCGACATCGCCGCCCGCCAGCAGCGGGAGATCCAGAAAGCCGTTCAACTGGACCTGCCGGTCATTGTGGGTGAGCCGATTCCGATTCTGTATGTGCAAATGGACGGGACCGGAGTGCCGGTAGTGAAGAAAGAGACGGAGGGACGCAAAAGCAAGACCGACGGCCAGCCGGCCCACACGCGCGAAGTCAAGCTGGGATGCGTGTTCACTCAGACCGGATGCGACGAACAAGGTTATGCCATTCGCGATCTGGATTCGACCACCTACACCGGCGCCATCGAGACCGCCGAACAGTTCGGCAAGCGCATCTACCTGGAAGCCTGGAACCGGGGCTGGAGCCGCGCGCAAAAGAAAGTTGTTATGGGTGATGGCGCCGAATGGATCTGGAATCTGGCCGACCAGCACTTTCCCGGCGCCATTCAGATCGTCGATCTGTATCACGCACGCCAGCACCTTTGGGATCTGGCCCGCAAGCTACACCCTAATGATGACGCCAACCAGAAAGCCTGGACGAGAGTCCACCAGAAACGTCTGCTCGACAAGGGCAAAATCGACAAGCTGGTCCTCGCGCTTCGCTCCATCGAATCATCCAACGCCGATGTTCGGGAAAAACTCCGCACCGAGGCCGACTACTTCGAGCGAAACGCCGAGCGAATGCGATACCCGAAGTTTCGCCGTCAACATCTGTTCGTCGGCTCAGGAGTGATCGAAGCTGGCTGCAAGACCGTAATCGGTTCGCGACTCAAACTGTCCGGGATGTTCTGGACCGTACGCGGCGCCAACTCCATCATTGCCCTACGCTGTTGTCATCTCAACGGCCGCTTCGAGGATTACTGGGAAGGCCGACGGGCGGCGTGATTTCCACTTTCATGTCGCGCACCCACGCGGGCAGCCGGCCGGCAGCCGGTGCCAGGCCCGCCGGGGCGCCGCGCCCGCCACGCCCCCAAACTTGACGCATCCGGCCTTGATTCCGAGCAG
>JANRLE010000104.1:0-14815 GCA_033762895.1 Bryobacteraceae bacterium
AACGGCAGTTCATACATGGCGGCGAGGGTGAAGCGCTGGGTGCGGTCGAGATCGGAAATCACGTGTGTGGGAATGTCGTCGGCCGGATTCAGATAGGCGGCGGCATCCATGGCTTTTGACCAGGTGTAGTTCGCCTGCAGAAGCAGCCCCTGGGAGAAGCGTCGTTCGAAGCGGGCGGTGAAGGCATGATACCAGGTGGAGCCCGCGGGCAGGCCGGTAGATAAGTCGCCGAAGTGCGGCGCGCCACGGAGCAGTTGGGCGCGGGTGGTGTTGGCGTTGTTGAACAACGCCGTGCCGCTGAAGCCGGCGATGCCGCGGAACGGATTGGGGACGGCGGCAGTGAGGGAGTTGATGGTCGCCGTATCGCGCACGGGCAGAGTGCTCAGGTACTCGCGCGGGATGGGGTTCAACTGGGTAGTCACGCGGACGCGTGTGGCGCGGTTTCCCTGGTAGCCGATTTCGACTACGCTGCGCGGCATGGGCTCGAATTGAATCGAATAACTCCAGCGCTGGGTGTAGGGGCGGCGGCCATCGGCGGCGGTGAACCCCGGCGACCGGCCAAGGAACGTGGTGAGTCCCTGCGAAGCACCCACCGGTGAATCGACGCCCGCCGGGAATGGATTGGTAATCGAGGCAGCGTAAGTCCGGCCGTTGTCGTTGGAGGCGACAATGTTGGTGCGTTGGTTGAAGCCGGGCTGCGGGACATCGGAGAAATCGGCGCCCAGCAGTCCGTAAAACAGGCCAAACCCCGCGCGCATGACGACTGTGGGCCGGAACTGCCATGCGAAGCCGATGCGCGGCATCACGGCCTTGTAGAACGCGGGCCGGAATTGGCGCGGTACGCCGTTCAGGCCCAGGAAGGTCAGGCCACCCGGCGTGCGGAAATTGGCCGCCGGAATTTCGGCGATGGGCGCGCGCGCATAGTTGGTTCGCGCAGCCGCTTCGATGGGGTTGGCGGTCACGAAGTCAAAGTCGGCGGTGGAGCGGTTGTAACGTTCGACGATGGGGCCTTCGTATTCCCAGCGCATGCCGAGATTGAGCGTGAAGGTACGCGCCAGACGCCAGTCGTCCTGCACGAAAAGCGAGTAGAAGGGGCTGGACTCGGCTCGCGAATCGTTGATATCGATGCCGCCCGCCGTGGGGATGCCGTAGAGCATGCTGGCAAAGCTCTGGCCGAAGCCGGGCGAACCGGGCGCATTGTCGAGCGGGCCGCGCGTGTAGGTGTCGCCGAAGGTGAGAGCCGGGGCGACGTTGCCGTAAGTGATGCTGTTGTCGTAGGCCAGGCGGCCGTCAACGCCGAACTTGAGGCTGTGGTTGCCACGGATGTAGTTCAGCACGGTCAGCAGCGTGTGCGAATAGTAGCGCTGGTCAAAACCGCCGTTGTTGCCGAGCGGCAGCACGCCGCCATTGACGGTGACCAGAGGGAATGTGACGCCGCGCGGGTCCAGCCGCGAGGTGAGCGAAGAGGGGAAGCCGAACTGCGTCAGGTCGTAGCCCTGATTCACGAACGACTCTTTTTCGCTGAACCAGGTGAAGCCATAGCGAACGTCGATGGTCATCGAGGAGTTGAGCATTACGACGTTGTCGAGGGCGTAGCCGCGGTGCGGGCGCTGGCGTTTGCGGCCGCGCGCATCGCTGCCCGGGATCCAGGCATCGAAGGATCCGTTGAAGATCGATTGCGAATAGCGGAAGAACGAGCGCCAGCGGTCGCTGTAGTTGTGGTCGATGCGCACGATGGGTTGGTAAAGGTCCTGCTTGTCGGGGCGGCCGAGCACGTAGTTGTTGAGGAAATCGGCCGTGCCTGCGGCGTTGGGCAGGGGATAAAACTTGGTGTAGATGGAAGCCTCGTTGGAGATGCGCGAAGCCGGCACAATGTTGCCCGGCAGCGGATCACGGCGGAAGCGGCTGCCTTCGGCGCGGGTGGAAAACGGGTCGTAGATCTGATACTGATTGCCCACCCCGAGCAGCGCGGAGAAGTCGCCGCTGCGCATGGCCTCGGTCGGCACCGACGATTGGCTGGCCACCGTGCGCAGGCGGTTGTGCGCCTGGTAACCGAACATCCAGAAAGTCTTGTTGCGGCCGTCGTAAAGCTTGGGGATGTAGACCGGGCCGCCAACGGCCGCGCTGTAGCGCAGCCATCGGGTGAACGGCGTGTTGCGCCTGATTTTCTCGTCGGTGACCGGTCCCGTGGCAGGGTTGAAGATGAAGCCGTTGGTGAAGAAGTTGCGCGTCATCATGGGACCGCTGGCGACAAAAGTCCCGAGCGTACCGTGGAAGGCGTTGCCGCCCGATTTCATCGAGATATTGATTTGGCCGCCAGTGGTGTGGCCCACGGCGGCATCGTAGCTGGCCGTATCCACGCGCACTTCATCCACCATGTCCGCAGGCGGGATGAATGCAGTGCGGCCGCCGTAGGCGTTGTTGGAAACGCCGTCCACGTTGTAATCAATGCCGCCCAACCCGGTGCCGCCCACGCGGACAGCGCTCGACTGGTCGATGTTCCATGGGCCGTCATACGGCAGGGAGGCCAGGGTCGTGCCGGGAGCCAGCGAATAGAGCCACGCCACGCTGCCGGATCGAATCGGCATGTTCTCCAGCACCTTGCGGTCCACCACCTGGCCGACGGTGGCGTTCGTGGTTTCCAGCACCGGTGATTCGGCCGTGACCTGTATCTTCTCCGAGGCCGCGCCGGGTTCGAGCGTGACGTCGATGCGCACACGCTCACCGATGCGGAGGTCCACGTTTGACCGCGACCACGTCTTGAAGCCGGTGAACTCGACCTGCATGGCGTATTCCCCCGTGGGCAGGTAGTTGGCATCGTAGAGCCCCTCACCGTTGGTGGTGACCCGCATGGTGACACCTGTGCGGGTGTGGGTCAGGGCGACGGTGGCGTTGGGAATCACGCCGCCGCTGGTATCGGTGACCTGACCGTTGATAAAACCGCGCGGGTCCTGGGCAAGGAGCGGCAGCGTGGCGAGTAACCCAAAAAGTACGAATCGCATGGCTGGATGAAACTAGCCTACCATCTTGGCTCCCGTCTCCCCGTACAACAAGGACCTGCGCGCCTGATCAGGGCTCGCGTACCGCCCGGAACCCTACCATCCGATGCGCCTGAAATGACGGCCATGCCGCCGACCGGCGGTAAGTCCGCTGGTCGAATGCATCCTCGAAAAAGGTACCGCCGCGCAGCACCCGGTAGGCGCCCGCGGCCGGGCCCTTGGGATTTTTCCGCGGCGAGGCAGTGTAGTAGTCGCGCCCATACCAGTCCTGACACCACTCCATCACGTTGCCGGCCATATCGTGGGCGCCATAAGGTGAGGCGCCATCGTGGGTCTGCAGTTCCCCACGCTTTGAGCCATCGTAAAATCCCGCCGGCGTCGCTGTCACGAATCCGCTACCCATCACGTAAGTCGCATAGCTGTGGTCGATGGTTCCGCCCCAGGGAAAGCGCCGCTGGTCAGTCCCTCGCGCCGCCTTCTCCCACTCCGCCTCAGTCGGCAGCCGGTACTTCTTCCCTGTCTTTGCGCTGAGCCAGTTGCAATAGGCCACCGCCGCGTCCCAATTTACGCCCAATACCGGGTAGGGATCGCTGCCTTCGGTGGCTCCACCGTGATTGCGCGGGTCGCTCCAATACGGAATCTGATCCTTTGGCGCCGCCCGCTTCCCGGGCCAGTATTTCGGATCGTCGTATCCCGGATCGTCGCGGAACCTGCGCCACTCCCCGTTGGTCACCTCATACTTGCCGATGTAAAAGGCGTCCAGTTCCACAACGTGGACGGGCCGTTCCCGAGCCTCCCCATCGCCAAAGTTGTCGCCCATCCGGAATGCGCCCGCGGGCACGTAAACGTAATCGCCGTAGCCGTCGTTCACCACCTTCACCGGCGAAGCCCAAAACCCCAGCATCAGCCCAACCGCCCACATCATCGGTCTTCCCCCCCGGACAGGAACCCGCCCTCGGACAGGAAGTGCTTCAGCCTGCCCATCCAGTCCCCAAAGTCAGTGGATCCGTATCCTGACCCGAAGCCATGCCGCCCCTTCTGATAAAGATGCAACTCGGCCACCGCCCCGGCCCGCGTCAGTTCCGTGAACAATTGCGCCGAACCGAGCGCCGGTCCCCGGTCATACTGCGCCGCGCACAAAAATACCGGTGGAAAGTCTTTCAAGGATTCGCCCTCCACCGCGCGCCCCGATCCATAGATCAGCGCGAGATAGTCCGGGCGCGAACTGAAGCGGCTCACCGGATCACTCGCCGCCGGATCGCCCGGCCCCGAAGTCGCCACCACCGGACGCCCGAGGTTCGAACCAGCCGAGAACCCGATGTAGCCG
Organism: Bryobacteraceae bacterium; assembly: GCA_033762895.1. Taxonomy (GTDB): domain Bacteria; phylum Acidobacteriota; class Terriglobia; order Bryobacterales; family Bryobacteraceae; genus CADEFT01. The sequence continues at coordinate 4,327 of JANRLE010000104.1, forward strand.
ACCCGCTTGGGATCCAGCTTCAGCCGGGCCGCCATTGACCGCACGACCTGGATGGCGCGCTTTCCATCGAGCAGCCGCGCGTCGTCCTTGTAACGCGGCGAAAGCCGGTAGGTCAGCACAAAGGCCGTCACACCCCATTCGTTGTAGCGCTCGGCGATTTCCATGCCCTCGCCGCCGTACATCAGCATGATGTTCGACCCACCCGGCGCGATCACCACCGATCCGCCGTTGGCCTTGCCCGCCGCCGGCGGAAACACAGTGAGAAACGGATTGTCCAACGGTCCGTCGCCCACCGCAAGCGGGACCTTTCCCGGCTCCCAGAGCGGAATGTTGTAGTTAAGATCCGCAGCCAGACCACAGCCAGCCGCAACCAGGGCCATCCATGCGAGGTACATCTGGTCCAGGATATCAGCCTGAATCACTTACCGCACTTGTAAGGGAACCGGCGCCGACGCCCGGCCATCAAGGACGATCGACAGCGGCTGCGCTCCGGCGGCCAAACCGTCTCTTAACAGGAAGATCACCTGATAGAGGCCGCCCGGGAGGCCGTTGGTCACCTGCAGGATCTGGTGTTCCACACCGGCCACGTTCACGGCGATGCGCGAGCGTGTGATCACGCCCGTGTAATCATCGGCGGTCAACCCGCTTACCGTCAGTGTGACCTGATCCCCGGCGCGGACCGGGCGCGCCGCATCCACCGCCGCTCCATTGGCCGAAACCGAAACTACCGCCGGAGGTGGCGGATCGATTCCAAAGGCGATTGGCGGAGCCACGTCATTTCCCACTCGCAGCCGTAACACGGCCGGGCCAGGCGGCAGGCCGGCTGGAATGACAAAATTCACCTGCCCACCACCGACGCCCGTAACCTGGGCGGGCTGGTCATTCAAGGTGATCAACACCGAGCCGGGAGCGACCCCTGCCGGAAGATTCTGTACAAGCAGCGTGGCCTGTCCGCCGGGCTGAGCGGAGGCAAATGCCACCGTTGCCGGCGCGGCCTCGCCGCCCGCCACAACGTTCAGTTGTCTCGGATTGGCGGCCTGTATCGTGAAACCGAAAGGCACCGTCCAAACCTGCAATCCATTGGTTACGGTAATGGTGGTCTGTCCGGGCTGCGCGGAGCCAGCGATGGAGACATTCACCAGCAACCGCGTCGGCCCAGCCACCCAGATCCGCCGCACCACGATATCGCCCGAGGAGAAGCCCACCAGCGCGGCGCCTTCGGCGAACGCCGCCCCCGGCGCGATCACTTCCACCATTGCTTCCGAACCGGCCGCCAGCGCCGCCGGCACTACGGATACGGGACCCGTATCGCCCGCATCAAAGCTGTACTGAGCGGGCGAATTGCCTTGCACATAGAGGGAACTCTGCCCGTCGCTGTTGAGCGCTACGACGTTCGCGCGATGCCCGGCCGGTCCTGGGGGCAGCACCGCCAGTGCCCTGGCGCCGCCGTCCTCCACCGCCCTCACACCCGCCGGCAGACCGTCAAACAGGATATCGGTATCCGTGGAAAAATTGGCGCCGCTGATCAGAACCTGCCTTGAGCTTCCAGAATCGCCCGCCGCCTGCACCGACTGCACGACGGGAGGCGCCTTCGACACAATCCGGAATGCCGCCGGCAAAACGTAAATGTCGTTGCCCGCGCCAAAGATGAGATGCTGCGGTCCCTCCGGCGCGAACGGATTGAAGGTCATGTCCAACTGCAGGTAGGACGAGGCGAAGGGGTAGGTACGGACGCTCCCCGGCGCCAGCGACGCCGCGCCACCAATCGGAGTTACCGTCAGACCAGCCACCGGGGCGTTCCCCGCCGTCTGCAAGCCGACTCCGGCTGCCACGAATGTCCCCCGTCCGGCCGCCCGATTCAGCGTCGGCGGCTTGGTGGTCACCTGCCCGAAGAACCCGTACGTTTGCACGGCGTAGATGGCCGGCCGGGCGCGCGCCTGCACCTGAAAGCTGACGTTCTCAATCACGGCGCCCGCAACTACGCTGAGCGCGAAACCCGGCTCCCTGGTCCCGGGAAAGAACTGCGTGTCAAAGGAGGCTCCGAAAGCAAATGGCCGTCCATCGGTCCCCACCGGCGCCACCACGTTTCCGGGGCTCGCCTCCACTTCAAATGCCGGCGGAAGCGGATGCGCATACACGTAGTATTGACCGGGCGGAATCCCGTCAATGCGGTAGGATCCGTCCGGGTGCGTCAAGGTGCTGATGGCGTCTCCGCCTGGCCGGATGGCCACAACCGATGCCATGGCCACGCCCTGCCCGCCCAAAGTTACGCGCCCGGCAATCGAACCGGTCGACAGCAGGAATCCGGGCGCCGGGTACAGCAGGGACAGGCCAGCCCGGTCGTCGGCCGTCAGCGGCTGCGCCTTTGAGGTGCTGCGAGTTACCTGCGTCGACATCGCGCTCGACGTAAAGGTGTGCTGCAAGCCTACGGCATGGCCGAGTTCATGCGTCGCCGTCTGGAAAAAACTCTCGCTGAAACTCGTGTTCCCGCACAAATTCCGGGGCAGCATCACCACGGAACGATGAATGGGAGCGAAGGGGCCGGTCGGTCCCCCCGCCGTATCCATTACCTGAACCGGCCCGCCCTGCCCGCACAATCCCGGCGGCATGTCGTCCGTGAAGACCACGTCGATGCCCGGCCCGTTCACCGGCACGGCGGCCGGATGCACGCCGCCGAAGGCAAGCTTCAAAGCCGAAGTCGGCACATCGCTCCAGGTTCTTGCCGCCAATAGAATCTGGCTGATCACACCCGAGACCGAATCGTTCGGCGCCAAAGGCAGCCCATAGACCTGGTCAGTGAGATAAAAGTTGACCGTCCGGTTCGGCAGACTGTTCAGATCGAATTTTTGAAGGACGGGAACAAACGGGCCCGTCCGTGACAGGTAGCGAACGAAGTGGTAATATCCTGAAGCGCTCGGTATCGCCAGCCCGGCCAGCACCAGAACCAACGCAACTGAGAGTCGCTTCGGCATGTTATTGCTTGGCCACCGCCAGGGTGCGGCGGATCTTCTCCACCATTTCGCGATAGCCCATCGTGACGGGCGTGTCCTCCACGAACTTGCCCGAAGAATCAAGCATCGCCTCGGTAGCCGCCGGCCGGCTCACAATCGCCTCGCCGCTCAGTCCCTGTTTCAGCCGGTACAGCCCCTGGCTCAACCCGATCACCTGGGTCAGCCCGCTTTTGCTGGTCCACAGAAACAGCAGGTAATTCTGGCCCTCGACCAGGGAGGGAGAACCGGAAAAATCCTGGACCAGGTTCCCGTACCTGCCGCCGGGCACGGCAACCTGTATTTCCGAGCCTACAGTGCCTTTGTATTTCTGATTTACCTGCACCCGGTAGACGGTGTACACAACCGGACCACGCACGATGCTTGAGGACGCCACCACCCGGCCTTCCACGATCTCAGTGGACTTAAGGACCATGTCCTCATAGCTGAGCTTCTGAAGAGTCGCCGCAGGCGTGAACGCCGCCAGGACTCCGAGAAGCAAGCAGACAGAGCGCATCCTGCTGTATTTAGATGCACGAAGCGGGCCAACGATTCGCCTTATTGTTTTCAACAGGTTGGAAAATCGATACGCTCGCGGTTTGTGTTAGGTGGACACATTTTGGGACAGCTTGACTCAGCCGGGCTCGGCGCCCGCCTCCGCCTTCACAATCAATAGCGGCGAATCCAGTTCATGCCGCACGCCGTTGATGGTGGCCCCGAAGATCAAATCCTGTATCCCCTTGTGCCCGTGCGCCCCCATCACCACCAGATCGGGCCGCATCTGCTTTGCGATCCTCACGATCTCGTGCCTCGGATCGGTGGAGTGTGTGACCACCAGGTCCACCTTCACGCCCTGGTTGCGGATGGACTCGAGCAACTGATCGAAGTACTTGCGCCCTTCCTCCACCTCCGCCGTAGACGCCATGGGCCCGTAAACCCGGCTGGTGACGCCCTCCTCGACGTGCAGAAGGACGATTTCCGCCCCATGCTGGCGCGCCATGGCCACCGCATGCGACACCGCCGCCCCATCGCGCGTGGAGTGATCGAGCGGTACCAGAATCTTCCGGTAAACCGCCGCGGGAACCATCACTTCGGGCGCAGCCGGGATCCGCACGCCACCCTCATCCCGCGCTTCCCGCTTTCGCAGCAGCGGCTGGAAGGTCACCCAGAGCAACAGCGCCAGAATCCCCACCGCCATCGGCGCCACTACGCCGATCACGACCGTCCGCCACTCGCCGGACGTTTCCAGCCACCCGGCAATCGTCGTCCATGCCAGCCGCAGGTTCAGGCTGACAATGATGACTGCCGCCGCCCAGGCCAGCACTTTCACCCACACTTTATTGGCGAAACTCCCCATCTTGCCCTTGTCGGAGGTGAACTGGATCAGCGGGATCACCGCGAAAGGAAGCTGCAGGCTCAGCACCACCTGGCTCAGGATCAGCAGTTTGTAGGTAGCCTGCTCGCCTGCAATCAGAATGGTGGCCGCGGCCGGAATGATCGCCACCGCCCGCGTAATCAGCCGCCGCAGCCAGGGCCGCATGCGGAAGTTCAGGAATCCCTCCATCACGATCTGGCCGGCCAGCGTACCGGTGAGCGTTGATGACTGCCCGGCGCACAGGAGCGCGATGGCGAACAGTGCGCTCGCCGCCGTCGCCCCCAACAGCGGACTCAGCAGCTGGTGAGCCTGCTGGATCTCCTTCACCTCAATTCCCCGTTCATGAAAGACCGATGCCGCCAGAATGAGAATGGAGGCGTTCACCAGCAGCGCCCCGTTAAGCGCCACCACGGAATCGAAGAAGTTAAACCGGCAGGCGGTCCGCTTGGCATCCACCGTTTCGCCGATCTGCCGGGTCTGCACGAGCGCCGAGTGCAGGTAAAGGTTATGGGGCATCACCGTGGCGCCAAGGATGCCGATGGCCACGTACAGGCTCTTGTCCGTCAGCCGGGGAACCAGCCCGCCGGCCAGCGCGGCGATTGGCGGCTGCGCCCACACGATCTCGATCAGGAAACAGACACCGATGATGACCACCAGCGCCAGGATGAAGGCCTCCACCACGCGTATGCCGAACCGCGTGAACCAGAGGATGAGCAGCGTGTCGAGCGCGGTGAGGGCTACGCCCCAGATCAGCGGCAGCCCGAACAGGAGATTCAATGCAATGGCCGCGCCCAGCACCTCAGCCAGATCGCAGGCGGCGATGGCCACTTCGCACAAAACCCACAAGGCCTGCGCCACAGGCTTGGGGTATGAGTCACGGCACGCTTGTGCCAAATCCCGCCGCGTGACGATGCCGAGCCTGGCGCTCAAGGTCTGCAGCAGGATCGCCATGAGGTTCGACAGCAGAAGAACCCAGAGCAGGTCGTAGCCAAAACTGGCGCCACCCTCCAGGTCAGTGGCCCAGTTGCCCGGGTCCATGTACCCGACACTGACAAGGTAGGCAGGGCCGGCGAAGGCGAAAAGGCGTTTCCAGAGGGAAAGCTGGGAGGTAGGGACCGAGGCATTGACCTCCGGGAGGGAGGCAGCCTGTCCGGTAACCGGGTTTTTCAGGTCCACGTTAACCATAGTTTATTGACAGACCTCTCTCCTGTCAACTCCGTTTGCCGCGGCGTCATGACGGGTGGCGAAGCTCATACTCGCGCAGCGCGTTGTTGACGGCGTCGCGCGCGTCCGGGAATGCCTTCAGCGCGAAGCCAAGGATGCCCATGATCTCAAAGAGTTTGCGCTCCATCTCGGCCTTGGCGGCTTCTTCGGCCTTCTTTGAGGACTTATCGGGCTTAGGCGGTTCGCCGTGGCAGGCGCAGTGGTACTTATGCCGGCAAGTGAGCGGGGAGATGACGTGACGGTTGATGACGTAACGCCCGGGGAGGCGTGGTGAGGAGTTCAGGACGCCTTGCATGGAGGCACCTTTGCGGCGCCCGCTGAGTGAGCACCCGCGGCCGGTTTGGGTTCGTTTATATGCTGGTGGCAGCGATGCAGCCTCTTTTCTTTGTCGCTGGTGTGTTTGGTTAGTAACATCGCTTCGTTCCTTTTCCAGCCGTCTGCACGCAGAGGGCTAAGATGGAGACGACGTTAGCAGATGGAATTCGGCCACCGCGGGAAGCGGGCGGGGGCTAGGGGCGTTAAGGTGATGATTTTGCGGGCGAAAGGCGGAGGTGAAAAACAGTCAAAACGATTGTGGGACCGTTAACCGGCCAATGTGACAAAACGGGGCGTCGGCTGGCGAGAAGCCGCTTCTCTTTCCTTTGATGTTGTTCCACCGATCCGTGGGAGGCGCCGAGCACGAAAACGACGTAGGCTAGAGGAGACTATATTGAAACACGATATCCCACCTGGCCAACTGAATATTCACGCCGACCGCGGTCGGCCGATGATCCGCAAGCCGGTGGCGTTCATGATCCATACTCGGAAAGCCAATTCCACACCCTCAAATATCGCCCCGATTTCCCGGACCGCTTCGGCTACATCGAGGATGCCCGCGCCTTCTGCCAGGAATTCTTCCACTGGTACAACGAGGAGCACCACCGCCACTCTGGCATCGGGTTGCTGACACCGGCCATGGTGCAATCCGGTCGAACGGCAGTCATCCTGGCTCAGCGCCAAGCCGTTCTCGATGCCGCCTATCAGGCGCATCCAGAACGTTTCGGCCATCGGCCACCGGTCCCGTTGCCGGTGCCATCCACCGTGTGGATCAACAAGCCGGCCTCGCGAAAGACCGAGCCAGAAAGTCACTAAATTCCTATGCCGGCTGTCTCAAAGTCGTTGACACGCGCCGGCAGAAGGGCTGGCGGCGATAGCAGTGGCGGTGGAATTGCTTCCTAGTACAGAGGAGGTCTCTTACGGAGCGGAAATTTATCGAATCGAAGGCGGGTTGCTACTGAGGGCGGAACACCAGAATCGCGAATCAGAAGCCGAAGGCTGTTTTCATCAGCCACTTGAGGTTCCTCGGCGGAAGAGTGCCAGATCCTTGGAGTTGAGGGCCGTGACCAGTCTGTGCCGACTGCTTCAGCGGCACGGCGAGCGAGATGGAAACCGGCGGATGATCGAGGAAATCTACAATTGGTTCACGGAAGGCTCTGACACCGCCGACCCGCGAGACGCGAGCGCGTTGCTGGCCGGTCCGGCGTCCGGTCAAACGGACTGAAGCCGGCGCTGATCCGGTGAATGATCGCCGGGCGCCGGCCCAGGTTGGTGCAACGGTCTCAGGCGACCGAATCAACGAAGGAACAGGTAAGCCGAGCCCTGATTCGAATTGCTGAGAAGGTCCTTAAACGGCGACCCCACCACGATCGGACTCGTCGCCGCCGGGTCAACGGCGACCGAGTTTCCGAACCAGTCACTGGTAGCTCCGTTGCTGGCGCCCAGCTTCTGCGACTGGACGCACGCGCCGTTGCACACGAAATTGTAGGCCGATCCTTGATTGACGTTGAGGCCAGTATCGTCATTGGGCGCTCCCAACACTACCTCATACCCGCTAATCGCAGCCGAGGAGCCGAATGAGTCGCCAGCCGCGCCGTCGCCCGCTAACAATTTGGCCTGAAAAGCATAAGGGAACCCGGTGCTGCGCTGGAATACATAGGCCGAACCCTGGTTGGCGTTGGCGATGATATTGTCTCCGGGGGCCCCCACGACGATCCTGCTTCCAGGCATGCTCGTAGCGACCGAGAAGCCAAAGGCGTCACCCGCCTCTCCGTCGCTTGCAACCAGTTTGGGTTGCTGAATCCAGGCCCCGTTACTACGGAAAAAGACATAGACGGAGCCTTGATCGGCTTTAGAGTCGATGTCGTCGCTGGGCGCCCCAACGACGATCGTCCCCAAGGTGAACGCTTCGACGGCGACTGAGTAGCCGAACTGAGCACCAGTGCCGCCATCGCTTGCGATCAGCCTCTGCTGCTGGTTCCATGTCGTCCCGCTGCGCACGAACACATAGGCCGAACCCTGATTGTTGAAAGAAATGTCGTCATCGGGTGCGCCCACGACGACTGTATTGCCCGTATAGGCGTCGATGGCAACAGAGGTTCCAAAATGATCATTCGAACCCGCAATGCTTGGGACCAGTTTCGCTTGCTGAGTCCAATTCGCCCACGCCGGTCCGGTGCGAAAAAACACATAGGCAGAGCCTAGGTCCGCGTTGGGTCCAGCGTCGTCGTAGCGTGCTCCGACGACGATCGTGTCCCAGCGTATCGCGACCGAGGAGCCAAAGTTGTCGCCAGCCGCCCCATCGGTGGCGGTCAGTTTAGCCACCTGACTCCAGACTCCGTTTGAGCGCAAGAACACGTAGGCCGAGCCCTGATCAGCCCTGGTCCCGACGTCGTCGTAAGGCGCTCCAACAACTACAACGTTTCCGCTGATTGCGACCGCGTGGCCGAAGTTGTCATTCCGCGCTCCATCGCTGGAACGCAGGTTCACCTGCTGAGTAAACGTTGGATCGATCGTCACCGGATAGACCGCCTGATCGTCATCCACCTCAAGCAATACGTGACCCTGACGCACGAGCATCTGGGAAGGCAGTTCTCGCCCCTGCGCATCGAAGGCATGCAACTCGCCGTACGTGAGAATCACGTCCCCATTCGAATGTTTCAGCGAGACGGACTGACCTCCCTCCGCCAGTTCGGCGGTTAAGTCGCCTGTTACCTCCATGGCGAGCCGCAGCCGCTCGCCGTCGAACTTGGCTGGGGGTGGCGAAGGGAGGGTGAAGCCCTGCTCGAGTCCGGCTGGCTCGTTAACGTACCATTCCTCGATTGGCGGCCACGAGCGGCGGAAATCGATTTGGTTACCCTTGGCGACGAGTTCGGGGAAGCCGACAGGTGAGAGCTTCTCTCCGTAGCCATAGCTGGCCAGCCGCATCGTCGCTCTCCAGCCAGACGTTTGTTCCGATTGCCGTGCACTGGTAGAGTCCCTGGGCGGCGTCAGACTTACACCATAGGGCGTGAAGAAGGCATCATAGAACTGTGCCGGATTGGGCGCGTGAAAGCCGGCCGACGGTGTTCCCCGGCCCGAAGAGCCTCCCCCGCGTAACTCATAACGCCCCGCCTCTAAGGCATCTTGAAGCGAATCGTGAAGACCTTGTTCCTTGAGCCTCCGGATGGCATCCTCACCCTGCATGGCAGGCTCACGCGAGGGCTTCTGCGGCACCCGGCTCTGCACGTAGCACCGGCGGCAGACGGGCCTACTGCCAGGTACGGCTACGGCAGGCTGCCACAACAATGTGGCGAGAGCACAAATAGCTGTGATGACACGAAACATTCTGAGGGAATGTCCGGTAGATCGTAGAAAGTAGCGGCTCTCCGCTCTCAGCCTTGATAGGCTGAGAGCAATTTTCTTTTGCCGAGAAAAAGGAGAACCGCTATGAAGAAACCATATCAGATCGAAGCGCAGCGGGCCGTCAAGCGGCTCGAGCAGATGACGGCCGAGAGCAACCCGGCGGTGCAGATGATCCTGCCGATGGCCGAGGCGATCGGGTGGCTGCGCGAAGGCGTCGGAGAACTGATCCGTCAAGCAGGGCTGCAACTGATCCAACTGCTGATGGAAGAAGAAGTGCGGGAGTTGGTGGGTGAGCGCAGCCAACCGCAGAAGGAGCGGCAGGCCAACCGGTGGGGTAAGGAGCGCGGCTACTGCGTCGTAATGGGGCAGAAGGTGCCGATCGAGAGGCCGCGCGTGCGGACGACCGGTGACCGGGAAGTGCGGCTGGGAACCTACGAAATGTTCCATCGAGGCGAGCCGTTGACCGAGACGGTGTGGGAAAAGCTGATGCTCGGGCTGAGCACGCGAAGGTACGGCCAGGCGGTGCGAGAATTCGCCGAAGCCTACGGGTTGGAGAAGAGCGCCATCAGCGAGCACTTCATCGAGGCGAGCCGGAAGAAGCTGAAGGAGTTGATGGAGCGGCGGCTGGAAAAGCTTTCGCTGTGCTCACTGTTGATCGATGGGACTCCGTTCGAAGGCCAACAGATGGTGGCGGCGTTGGGAATCGGCCAGGATGGGCGTAAAACGATCTTGGGGATTCGCCAGGGGGCCACGGAGAACGCGACGGTGGTAGGCGAATTGGTCGGAGATCTGCTGAACGACGGCTTGGACTTCACGCAGACGCGGTTGTACGTGCTGGACGGAAGCAAAGCGCTGCAAGCCGCCGTGAAGAAGTACGCCGGCGAGACGGCGCCGATCCAGCGATGCCAGATTCACAAGCGGCGAAATGTGCTCGATCACCTGACCGAAGAACAGAAACCGGATGTCGCCAGGAAGTTGAATGCGGCCTATGCGCTTCGAAGATTACGTGGCGGCCAAGCAGGCGCTCGACCGATTGCACCACGAGTTGATGCACTCCAATCCCAGCGCGGCGCGTAGTCTGGGCGAAGGGATGGAAGAAACGCTGACCGTGCATCGGCTGCACGTGCCGAAGCAGTTGCGAATGACGCTGGCCAGCACCAACGTGATCGAGTCCGCGTTCGCCATTGTGGAACGGGTCTGCTTGAACGTGAAGCGCTGGCATGACGGCGATCAGCGGGAACGG
>JANRLE010000105.1:0-6415 GCA_033762895.1 Bryobacteraceae bacterium
CACACCCACCTGGGCAATCGACGTGATGTTTGTATTCGGATTGGCGTAATTCGGCGAATTGAACAGGTTCGTCGCCGTCATTTCCAGCCGCAGCCGCATTCTCTCTTTCAGAACGAAATGTTTGGCCAGTCCCGTGTTCACCACCGCCGATCCCGGTCCCACAATTACGCCCTTCGCCGACGTGCCGAACAGACCCGCGGGCCGTTCAAACGACGCCACGTCAAACCACCGCCCCGTCGAACGCTGACCGGTGGGAATGTTCGCATCCCGCAGATGGTCCGGCCGGATGGTCACCTGTGCCGGAGTCCGCGAAGCCGTGAAAGCAATGCCGCTGGGATCAGGACCCGTCCACGCGGGCGTGAGAAACTGCCCGGAGTAGAAGCTATAGACTCCGTTCAACTCCCAGTTGCCCAACACCGCCCGCGCCACCGGATGCGCGCCCGCCAGGTAGCGCTTCCCCTTGCCGAACGGCAGTTCATAAATCAGGTTGCCGGTCACCCGGTGCGCCGGAATGTCCAGCCAGACAGCCCGCTCGCGTTGCCGGTCAAAGGCGTTCTCCGGACTTTCGCCTCGTTCCAGGTCGCCGATGTCGCGCGCCCACACCCACGAAACCTGATATCCCAGTCCTTGGGCGAAGCGGCGCTCGGCTTCCAAAGTTAGCGAATTGTACTGATGCCCGGCGCCGTTGCTGAGGTAAGTGATCGCCGGATACCGCGGGAACGGCCGCGCCTTGTCCACAAACGCCTGGGCGTTGGGAATCGGCTGGTTGGCGTTGTAGCCCCATTCACCCTGCCGCGTGTTGGTTCCGATATAGGACGCGCGGAAGCCCGTATTCCACCGCTGATGCTCAATCGTGAAGTTATACTGCATCGAGTAAGGATCGCGCAGATCCTGCCGGATGGCCGAAGGCAGGCTCACCGTCGTCGGTCCCGCCACCGAATCCGGGAAGATGCGCGGGAACAGCAGCGTCGGCACCGGCGTGGGATTGGTGAAGTTCGGCTCATTCACGGCAAACGGGGCCCCGCCCGCGGCTGACGCCCGCGTCACGATGTCATAAAAGATGCCGAAACCCGCCCGCAATACCGTGTTTGCCCCAAAGGGCCTCCATGCCAGGCCGATGCGCGGCGCAAGATTGTTCCAGTCATTGCGGATCAGCTTATTCGACGAATAGCCCAGCGAACTGGCCTCCACGATATCGGCATAGCCCCGGGGGAACAGCGGGCTGACTTTGTTCAATGAACCGTCCGGCACCACAATCTTACCCGTGGCGATATCGAACACCGCGGCGTTGCCTCCCGCCTCGTTCCACGCCGGATGGATCTCATATCGGACGCCCAGGTTCATCGTCAGCTTCGATGTGACTTTGTATTCATCGGTCACAAAAAAGTCCCATGACCAGCGCAGCCGGTCAATAAATAGGGCGGGCGCGGCGCGTTGGGCCGTCGTAGGCGTGCCCAGCAGAAAATCGGCATAGGGGTGCCCGGTAAACCGGTTGGAAAAGTTCACCGCGCCGAACAGCGCGTTCGGCTGGTTCTGATCCTGGAACTGGGTCCGGCCCAGCAGCACGCCCGCCTTCAGATTGTGCTTGCCCCGGAACCAACTGATGTGTTCCTGCCACTGCTGGGCGTAGTTCTTGAAACCCGGATGCCGCCATGGCGTCTGCGTAATGCCGGTCAGCCCGACGTTGGCGAACGTCACGTTGAGCACGCCGTTGATATCCGGCACGCCAGGCGCCAGACCCGTCACGCCCAGGTCTCGCGCCACCTCCTGGCCCATCAGCGCCCCATTACGCGGGTTGTCGTTCCACGCAAAACCCCAGCGGAATTCGTTAATCAGATTCTGACGGAGCGTCGCCGTATAGGAAAGATTCACCGCCCGCGTATCGCGTGTCTGCCACCGCCGCCCCACTGCCGGCAAGTTGCTTTCATAGGCCCGCGAATGGGACCGGTTCCACGTGTAGCGGCCGAACACGAAGTGGCGCTCCGAAAAACGGTGGTCGATGCGGCTGGTCCAGTAAGTGTTCGGATCGAACGGGCGCTGTATCTGCGAGTTGAAGTTTCTAGCCGCGAACAACTCCGGGTTGGGCGACGGCAGCGGGAAAAACCGGCTCTGGATCTTCTGCGAAACCGGGTTGATACGCGAGGCTGGGATGCGGCGGTCGGCAAACGGCGCGTTGCCGGCGAACGGATCGCGAATCGCGGCCGCCGTCGTGAAGTCGCCGCCGCGCCATGACGCCGGCGCAACCGTTGGATTCAAAAGCTGCAGCACCTGGCTGCCGCGCGACGTTTCAAACGAGAAAAAGAAAAATGTCCGGTTGCGGCCGTTGTAGATCTTCGGCAGAACTACCGGTCCGCCGATCGTGAATCCCGGATCGTGCCGCACGCCCGTCCCGCGCCGCGCGGCGAAGGGATCGCGCGCCCGGAACCACGGCGTCGAATAATAGTCGAACGCCGATCCATGCACATCGTTCGACCCGCCTTTGGAAATGATCGTCACCTGTCCGATGCCGCCAAACTCCGCCGTGTTGTTGGCCATGTCCACGCGGATCTCTTCAAAGCTTTCTATCTGCGACACCAGCGGGCTGATCTGCGTGCCGTCATACTGGTTCGACAGTGTGATGCCGTCGATCGAAGCGTCTGACTGGTTTGCGCGGCTCCCCGCAAACCGCCGTGTCGCCGACCCGCCGCCCGCCTGCACTACGCCCGGCGACAGACCTACAAAGTTCCACAGCGACCGCGTATTCAACGGCAGCGTGTTGAGCTGCCTGGTATTCTTCGAATCGCTGATGCGCGCCGTTTCCGTTTCGATCAGCGTGGCGCCGGCCGACACCTCGACGCTGGTTTCCACGGTGCCCACTTCCAGCCGCACATCCACGCGCCGCACGTCCAGCGACACCAGTGGCAGCCTGGGCAGCACGGCTTCCTTGAAGCCCGGCGCCTGAATCCGCAGCGAATAGTCGCCTTCGCGAAGCTGCGCCACCGTATAGTTGCCGGCGCTGTTCGATTCGGCGTTGTAGACGTAATTGCTCTCCAGGTGAGTGGCCGTCACCTTGGCGCCGGGTATCACCGCGCCGGTGGAATCGGTGATGTTGCCGGTAATCGTGGCGAAAGTGGTTTGCGGCAGCGCGGGCGCGGCCAGCGTAACGATGAGAAGAACGAGACGTGTGAAGCTCATGAGTAGCCTCCTGAATTCCGTGGCCCCAGTATATCCGATCAGCACGGCGGGGTTCAGCGCCCGAGCGCGGCACTTCCATGTGAATCCGGGGGCCGCCCGCCGCTCTTCCGGCAGATGCTTTCAACCGGGTACAATGAAGCACAACGATGCCGCTTTCCGCCTCCGACGAACAGTTTCTTAAGACGCTGTTCCGGAATCTCGAAGACAAACCACTTCCACAGGGTGACGCACGCTACCAGCCCGTTTACGACGATCCGCGCGGCGACGACCCCGTCGACCTGCTGCTGAAACACATCGATTGGAGCGATGTCTCCAGCGTACAGATGTTCTCCGGCTTCCGCGGCTCGGGCAAAACAACGGAGTTGTTCCGGCTGCGGGCGCAACTGGAGGTACGGGGCTACCGGGTGGTTTACGCCGACAGCCTGGACTACCTGAATCCGGCCGAGCCGATCGACATTTCCGAACTGCTGATTGTACTCGCCGGCGCCTTCGATGACGGACTGAGCCAGCTTGGTGTCAGCGTGGCGGGCGAGTCTTACTGGACGCGGCTGAAGAACTACCTGATCCGGACGGAGGTGGAAGTACCGGAGATCGGATTGAAGGTAGAGGGCGAAACCCCCGGGCAAAGCCTGGCGGGCGGGCTGAAGGCGGGACTCGATTTAAAGCTGGCGCTGAAAACCACGCCCTCGTTCCGGCAGCGGCTGCGGACGGTGATGTCCGGCCGGATCGGCGAGTTGAAGAACCAGGTGGATAAGTTCCTGGAAGACGCCGTGAAGGCGGCGCAATCGAAGTTCGGAAATCAGCGGATTGTCTTCCTGCTGGATTCGCTTGAGCAGATCCGCGGCTCGCTTTCCAACGAAGAGGAAGTGATTCGCAGCGTGGAGCGGCTGTTTACGCACCATGAGCGGATGTTGAAGCTGCCCTACCTGCACGTGGTGTACACGGTTCCGCCGTGGCTGCAGTTTGCCATGCCCAACGCTACACAGGTGGTGATGATTCCCAGCATCCGGCAGTGGAACAACGACGAAACGCGCAGCCGTTATGAACGTGGGTGGCAGGTGCTGCACGGGCTGCTGCGGCGCCGGTTCGATGAAGGGGGCTGCGAGCGGTTCTTCGGGCCCGATCCGGAGCAGGCCGCCGGGCGGTTGATCGCGCTCTGCGGCGGACATTTCCGCGACCTGCTGCTGTTGGTGAGAGAAACGGTGCTGCGGGCCCGGGCGCTTCCGGTGAGTGAGGAAGTGACGGAAGCGGCCATCACGGCGGTAAGAGGGAACTTCCTGCCGATCGCCATTGAGGACGCCGAGTGGCTGCAGGAGATCGGCCGCCTGCGTTCGGCCGCGCTGCCCAGCGCCCGGGCGGGCGACGTGAGCCGCCTGACCCGCTTTCTCGACACGCATTTCGTCCTGTACCTCACCAACGGTAAGGAATGGTATGACACCCATCCGCTGATCCGCGAGGAAGTGGCCCAAATCGTGCAACGCAGCCGGCGGACGAGCGGGCAATAGGGGGCGGGGTGCTGAGTTCGGACGCGGCCCGGCGATACCGGTTGAGCGAATCAGAGGAGTGGCGCAAGCTCCTTCGGCTGTTCGAGTTGGGCGACGGGTTCGCTTTCGTGGTCCTGACCGCGCCGGACCGGCTGGGATTGGCGGCGTGCGAGAGCTCGCTGGCCCATTTCCTTTCCGCCAGAGGACAGAGCCTGGCGGTGCTGACGACTGATCCGGAGGAGATTCACACGCTGCCGGAGCGGCTGTTGTCTTTGGAGCGGGCGCCGGCATGCGGGGCGGTATGGATTACGGCCGCGGAGGATGGGGATTCGGAACGGGCGGCTTGGCGCCACGCAGCAGCGGCGCTCAACCAGCAGCGCAACCTGGTGGTGCGCCGCATTGGCGTGCCGCTGATTTGGGCGGGCGGGCCCTGGCTTCAGGTGGTGCTGCGCGAAATGGCGCCGGATCTGTGGTCGGTGCGGACGATGGTGGTGGTGATCGAGCCGGTGCGGGCGCCGCTTGGCGAACCGGCGGAGCAGAGGCGGCCGGAGCCTTTGGAGACCGTGGAGGAGGCGCCGGATCCGGGGTTGGCGCTGGAGGCGGCCGAACGGCTTCGGGGTAAGCCGGGACGGGAACGGCAATTGGCGGATCTGCTGGCGCGGGCGGCGCGGGGACTGGCGGCGCGGGGAGACACGGCGGGCGCACTGGTCAGGCTGGACGAGGCGGCGGCATTGTTTGCGGGGGGTGTCGGCGCCGATGACCGGGAGGCGTTGGAGTCCGCCGCCGAGGTGGAGGCGTTGGCGGGGCGGTTGCAAGTGGTGCTGGGCTCGACGGCGGAGGCCGGGCGGCGCTTCCGGCAGGCGTTGTCGATGCGCGAGGGCTTGGTGGGCCGGTATCCGGATCACTTCGACTTGTGGTGGGCGCTTGCGGCGTCCTACACGGATATGGGCGATCTGATGAAGGCGCTGGGGGAGGGCGAGCCGGCTCGCCAGTACTTCGAGCAGGCGCTCCAGATCCGCCAGAAGCTGGTGAGCCAGGAGCCGGGCCGCGCCGACTACCGCATCGACCTGGTAAAGAGCCTGGCGCGCACCGGGAACCTGTCGAACCTCAAGAAGGCGGAAGAACTCCTGCTTGGGTTGGGCGATGTTCCTGAAAAGGCGCGGCTGCTGGGCGCGATCCGGGCGCTTCAGGAAACCGCAAAGGCCACGGGCGCCGGTTAGCCGGATGCGGGCAAGCCGCGCATCCTATAACGCCTGTCGGACCAGGAAGCGCACGACCCGGCTGGACAGAGCGGCTGGTTCTGAGGGAGCGCATAGCGCAAGGGAAGGCGGGCCGATGGGAGAAGTGAAAGCGGGTGCGTGGAGTCCGCCGCCGCGCGCCTGCTGTTATTCTTGAGAAGAAATGGCAACGAAGACCCTGATCTCCGAGGCCGAATATCTATCCGCGGGATTCCCGGATCCCACGCCGGAGTATGTGTGCGGCGAACTCATCGAGCGCGCCATGCCCAACAGCCGGCACAGTTACACCCAGGGCGAGTTGTACTACCGGTTCCGCCAGCAGCAGGAGCGGCTGCGCCTCTACGCGCGCACGGAGTTGCGGGTTCTGGTGGCTCCGGGGCATTACCGGATCGGCGATCTTTTTGTGTACGCCGGAACCGGGCCTACGGAACTTGTTCCCCGGGAGGTTCCCCTGGTGGCGGTGGAAATCGTCTCGCCCGACGACCGGTATGAGGACCTGATGACGAAGCTGGCGGAGTA
>JANRLE010000106.1:0-4608 GCA_033762895.1 Bryobacteraceae bacterium
ACTCACACTGGCTCTCGCCGGCGGCCTGCTCCATGCCGCCGATCCCGCTGACCTGTTCACCGCCATCCGCCAGGGCAACCATGCTCTCGCCGCGCGGCTGGCGGGCAATGGCGCCGATGTCAATGGCCCAAACCCCAGCGGCATCACGCCCCTGCTGCAAGCAGTGCTCACCAGCGACCTGAAGATGGTGCGCCTACTCATCGCCAAGGGCGCCAACGTCAAGGCGCCCGGCGATTCCGGCATCATGGTGATTCTCGAGTGCGGCCACTCCGCTTACTGGGAACAAACGGATGACTTCAACCGCGCCGTGATCGGGTTCATCCACGGCGTCTCCAAGAAGGGTAACAGATGAAACGGATCGCTTCCTTGTTCCTGACGGCCCTCACAAGCCTCTGCATGGCGCAAACCCCGGCGGTGCTCTTCGACAACGTCACCGTCATTGACGGACCCGGCGCTCCCGCCACACCCGGAATGCAAGTGCTCACGCGCGGTGATCGTATCGCCGCTGTCGCAAAACGGATTCGTCCTCCGCAAGGCGCCACTGTGGTGGATGGCCGTGGCAAATACCTGATCTATGGCCTCTCCGACATGCACGTCCACCTGCGCGGCGGCAAGGATCTGGTTCGCGACAACGAGTCCTGGCTGACGCTATTCCTGGCGAACGGCGTCACCTCGATCCGCGACATGGGCGGGGATCTCGTCGAAGACGTCCTGCGCTGGCGAGCCGAGATTCGCCAAGGCCGCCGCAATGGCCCGCGGATTCTCACCTGCGGGCCAAAGCTCGATGGGCCGAAACCGGCGTGGCCCGGTTCCATCGCCATCACCACCCCTGAAGAAGGCCGCGCCGCGGTGCGCAAGGTGAAGTCCATGGGCGCCGATTTCGTTAAGGTGTACTTTGGGATCATTTCTCCCGAAGTGCACACCGCCATCCTCGAAGAGGCGAAGAAACTCGGCCTCCCCGTCACCGGGCACCTGCCTCATAATCTCTCTTACCGCGAAGTGACCGCACGGGGACAACATCTCGAGCACGGGTACTATGCAGTGCTTGACGGAGCTTCCACACGCGCAGCGGAGATTCGGGCCGCTTCCTCCGAGGCCCTGCAAGTCCGATTGCAGCGCCAACTAGAATCGTTCGATCCGAACCTGGTCCCGCAGGTGGCAAAACACCTAAAGGAAACGGGAACCTGGGTCACGATGACGCTGCTTGTCGGCGGGCGCAGATTAGACCTGCCTCCCGATAACCATGCCTCACATCCTCTTCGCAAGTACATCTATCCAGGCATATGGAAGACATGGGACCTCGAGTCCGGGCGGCGGAAGGCCGCAACCGGCGAAGGGATCAGACTCACCCGGGAGCGCCTACGCGTAGCCGCTGCCGCAGCGCACGTTTACCACCGGGGAGGAGTTAACATCATGGCCGGTTCCGACTGCGGCGCATCGAACAACTTCGGATGGCCCGGCTGGAGCCTGCATGAGGAACTGGCGGCATTTGTGAAGTCCGGCCTCACTCCGCTGGAAGCTCTGCGCCTGGCCACCCACGCGCCGGCGCGCTTCCTCAACGAAGAGCGGGATCGCGGCACGGTGGAACCGGGCAAAATCGCCGACCTTGTCCTGCTGGACGCCAACCCGCTTGACGACATCGCCAACACGCAAAAGATCAACGGCGTGATGGCGCGCGGCAAATGGCATGACCGCGCCGCTCTGGACGGCTTGCTGAAGAGCGTGGCAGATGGCGCAGCGAGAAGATAAATATGAAATTTACACCACTGCTTGTTCTGGTAATCTGTGCCGGAGCGCTCACCGCCGCCGAACACCAACTGAAGGCCACACCGAAGACCGTGGTCATCGGCCACTATTCACCGGCTACACCACCCGTGCTTCGCGTCCAATCCGGCGATACGGTGGAGATTCAGTCGGTATCGCCCAATTCCGCATCGCTCGAAGCAGTGGGCGTGCGAAAGGACGAGATTCCCGCGGTGTTGTACGCGATCCAGGCCGAAGTCAAAGATCGCGGGCCCGGCGGCCATATCCTCACCGGCCCCATCTACATTGAAGGCGCTGAGCCGGGCGACACTCTTGAAGTCCGCATCCTCGAAGTCCGCATGGACCTCCCCTACGCCTACAATGTCTTCGGACCCTCCAGTGGCTCCTTGCAGGAGGATTTCCCGTACCGGCGCCGGAAGTTGATCCCGCTGGACCGCCAACGCATGATTGGCCAATTCGCCCCTGGCGTCGAGATCCCGTTACGGCCTTTCTTCGGCAGCATGGGCGTGGCCCCGCCCTCCGGCCGCATCTCCAGCGCGCCGCCCTGGATTCACGCCGGCAACATGGACAACAAGGAACTCATCGCCGGCACGAAAGTGTTCATCCCGGTGCATGCGCCGGGCGCGTTATTCCAGGCCGGCGACGGCCATGCCGCGCAAGGCAACGGCGAGGTTGACATCACAGCCCTGGAAACATCGCTCACCGGCAGGTTCCAGTTCGTCGTGCGAAAAGACATGAAGCTGCGGTGGCCACGTGGCGAGACGCCGACCCATTACATTACCATGGGCTTTCACGAAGACCTGCGGGAGGCGACGAAACTGGCCATCCGCGAAACCATCGATTTCCTTGTGGCTGAGAAAGGACTCAGCCGCGACGACGCCTACATGCTCTCCAGCGTGGCCGTCGATTTTTCGCTCACTCAGATCGTCGACGGCAAAGTGGGCGTGCATGGCATGATCGCCAAGTCGTTGTTCCGTAGTCCACAAGAAGGCAAATGATGAAACGTCTGCTCACACTGGCTCTCGCCGGCGGCCTGCTCCATGCCGCCGATCCCGCTGACCTGTTCACCGCCATCCGCCAGGGCAACCACGCTCTCGCCGCGCGGCTGGCGGGCAATGGCGCCGATGTCAGTGCCCCAAAACCCAGCGGCATCACGCCCCTGCTGCAAGCAGTGCTCACCAGCGACCTGAAGATGGTGCGCCTACTCATCGCCAAGGGCGCCAACGTCAAGGCGCCCGGCGATTCGGGCATCACGCCGCTGCATGCCGCGGTCTTCGACGCGGAGTTGACCCGTGTCCTGCTGGACGCCGGCGCCGATCCCAACGCCGCCACTTCGTCGGGCCACACGCCCATCTTCGGTGCCTTGATGCGCACAGGGAATGACGCCGTCGTCCAACTGCTGCTGCGCGCGGGCGCCAACGTCAACGCCGTTCGCGCCGCGGACTCAAGGAAGGTTCCGCCGCTTCGTACCGCCCTCACGTCAGGCAACGCCGCCACCGTCCGACGGCTGATCGCCGCCGGCGCGGACGTGAAGCTCGCCGGGCCCCTTCCCGGCTCCGGTCTCAAACGCGGCTGTATGGAGTGTGTCCGGCCGCTGCTCGAAAACGGCGCCAAACCCACCGCCCAAAACGTGGCCGATGCCGCGGCGCCCGGCTCGCTCGAAATGGTGAAGATGCTGGTGGAGGCCGGCGGGCCGGTCAACGGCCAGGACTCCCGCGGCTACACACCGCTGATGCGCGCCGCGCTTTCCTACCACCAGAACCCGGCCTTGGTCGGCTATCTGCTCTCCAAAGGCGCCGATACCACGCCGAAGAATGAGACTGGAGACACCGCGCTCTCCATCGCACGGCGCTATGGCGACACACCAGTGGTGGCCATGCTGCGCGAGACCGGCGCGCCGGACGCGGCCGGCATCACGATTCCCCCGCCCGTGGAACACAACACCACCGAAGCGGCCATCACACGCGCCGTGCCGTTGCTGCAGAAAATCGGCCTACCCGTTTTCAAGAAACGTGGCTGCGTAACATGCCACAACAACACGCTGCCCGTGCAGGTGGCGGTGATGGCGCGGCGCCGCGGCTTCCCCATCGATGAGGAAATCCAGAGCCGGGAGATCCGCCAGATCGCCGCCACTCATCAGGCGCGCCGCCAGTCGCTTGCCACGGGAACTGGCATTTCCGAGATCTACGGATACACGCTGTTGGCGCTGGACGCTGCCGCCCATGCGCCCGATGCCGCCACCGATCTCGCTGTGCATCAACTCGCTTTCCGCCAGGAGCCCGGCGGATACTGGCGCGTCGACGATTACCGCCCGCCGCAGGAATATTCCAGCATCGCGGCCACGGCATTGGCGATCCGCGGACTGCAGGCCTACGCGCCTCCCGGCCGCGCGAAAGAGATGAAGGATCGCGTCGCCCGCGCGCGGCAATGGCTCATCGCGTCACGTCCCCATGGAGCCGAGGAACATGCCATGCGCCTGCTGGGCCTGGGATGGACCAAGGCGCCTGTGACCGGCGCGATTGGCGGACTCGTCAGCGCCCGCAACAACGATGGCGGCTGGCCCCAACTGCCGGGCATGGCGTCTGACGCCTACGCCACGGGCCTTGCGCTTTACGCCCTGCATGCTGGCGGCGGCATGGCCGTCACCGAGCAAGTCTACCAGCGAGGCGTGCGCTATCTGCTCGACACCCAGCGGCCCGATGGATCGTGGTTCGTGCAGTCGCGCTCCTACCCGTTCCAGCCCTACTTTGAAAGCGGCTTCCCTTATGGCCACAATCAATGGATTTCCGCCGCCGGCTCCAGTTGGGCCACGATGGCGCTGCTGTTGACGTTACCGGAGACGCG
>JANRLE010000107.1:0-1956 GCA_033762895.1 Bryobacteraceae bacterium
TGCTGCTCTGGCTGACGCGCTAGCCCCGTGCTATTTATGAAACATGGGGATTCTCTTGAGCGATCTACCCGACTCACTCGCCGTTGAATGCCTTCCACACAAGACCTGGACTCGCGACGAGGTCGCGGTGCTCGAATCGACGGGCCTGTTCGACGGAACCCATTTCGAGTTAATCGATGGGGAGTTGATCGACAAAATGGGCAAGAAGCGGAAACACGTCTGCGCAACAACCGAGACGGCAATCGCGCTCGAAGCGATCTTCGGTCGCGATTATGTCAATCAGGAAGCGCCGATCGACGTCGCTCCCGAGGACAAGCCCCGCAATGAGCCTGAGCCGGATGTCATCGTACTGCGCCGCCGTTCGCGTGAGATCGAGGGAAACCCTAAGCCGGCCGACCTCGCGCTGATCGTGGAAGTGGCCGACACCACGCTTCGTCAGGATCTGAAAACAAAGGCCCGGCTCTACGCCCGCGCCGGCATCCCCGAATACTGGGTCCTCGATTTGAACGGGCGCCGGCTGTGCGTCTTCCGGCACCCGGCCGGCGGAGCTTATCAAACCGAACTCGAATGCAGCGAAGACGCCTCGGTGGCGACCCTGGAAAAGCCTACGCACACCATCGCCGTGCGCAGTTTGCTTCCCTGACGGACGCTATTCGATCTTCTCTATCGCCTCCAACACCACGGAAGCCGGAATCGCTTCCATCTGCGCGCTTGCGCGTCCGCCTTCGTCGATCTTCACCGCCGCGGCCCGGCTCTCCAGTTGCTTGAACAACTCCGGAGAACTGCCTTCCACCGATTGCACGCCGGAAAAGGCAAACAGGCGATACTCACCCGGCGGCAGGTTTGAAAAACGGAACGGCCGCCCCGCCTCGCCCGTGTGAAGCCTCAACTGCCCCTGCCCGTCTTTGGGCGCCAGCAGCAACATCAGCGCGCCGGCTGAGGTTCCCGAAACGCTGCCCTCCAGTTCTCCGGTCAGACTGCTGGCGGCGATCTCCAGCGGCCCCACCGAGCCTGGCCGCACCTTCACCCGCAAACCTTGCGCCGGCTCCCCCGCCAGACGCACCGACTTCACATATCCGCTATATCCCGACAACTGAACGAAACACTCCCCCGGCTGGACGTTTTTCAGCACGAACGCTCCGTCCGCGGCGATCCTGCCAGGCTCGGCGCCCGCGCAGCCCCCCTTGACCGATGGCTGCAGCCACACGCGCAGATGCTCCCGGTTGGGCGGCGGCGTTCCCTCAAACCGGACAGTGCCGGCGATGGAAGGCAGCGGATGAGCGGCCAGGCTGACCGCGGACGGCGGCTTTTCTCCGACAATGATATCTGTTTCTCCGTAATATTGCCGGTCCCCGAATCCGCTGCGCGCGCTGATCGTATACTCGCCCGGCGTCACACCCACAATCCGGAATTCGCCCGCCGGCATCACCTGCCCGCCGGAACGGAACATTTCCTCGGCGCCCGCCGCTTTCCCGGTCAACTGCACGTGGAACATCTCCGGCCGCAGGTTGGCCACCGCGGGAATCGACAACTTCCCCTCTATCGTCACCGCCTTGATCCGCCGCATCCGGAAGTCGATGCCAGTCACTTCGGCGCCGGCGGCAAGCCGTAGCTGCGCCGCACCCTCTAACGCCGGCACGCCCGGATGAAACAGATCTTGATACACCTCCTGCGAAGCCGCCTGCGGCGTGCGGCAATGCGTGCGCACGTAATACCGGCCTGGAGGCAGATCGAAGACACGGTATTCACCTAAATCGTTGGTGGTCGCATTCCCTCGCGCCACCATCCGCCGCTCGCCGCCGCCTACGCCGGTGGACAAGTGCAGGTACCGCATCAGGCTCACCGAACAGCCGGACAACGGCTCGCCTTCTTCGCCCGTCACTTTGCCCTCCACGGCGGCGGCGGGAGAAAGCTGAATCACCACCTCGCGCTTCTGCTCTCCACCTTCCAGCATCA
>JANRLE010000108.1:0-5967 GCA_033762895.1 Bryobacteraceae bacterium
GGCCAATGGGCTCAACCATGGTGGTTGAGTTCGCACCCCGGACGCGCACGTTTCGAACTGGAGAACTGCGCCGAAACGCAAATACTGGCGAATGTTTGAAATACGGGCGAGAGATCAGACAGGCGGGCTGTCAACGAAATCGGACGGTGGAAAGTTCGCGTTTGAAGGAATGGCTCCCCGACATGGACTCGAACCACGATTCACGGCTCCAAAGGCCGGTGTCCTACCATTAGACGATCGGGGAGCATTGCCCGAAACACTTCCATTCTAGCCTGTTTCGGCGCAATTTTCTAATCCGCCCTCCCCGGGGCATCGTTGCTGCAGAAGAATCGGGTCGGACTTTCCCAGAGGCCGCCCGCCGTGATATCATCAAAAATGGCCCGGTGGGAGGTCGTCTAATGGTAAGACTGCAGACTCTGGATCTGCGTATCGGGGTTCGAGTCCCTGCCTCCCAGCCAATTTCCTGAAGGACTTTCGCGCCTCTTCCGCGGCGAAAGTTTCGCTCCCATGCCTTCCAAGATCGTGTCCCGCATCGAACGCGGCCTGGGGTTCGCTGGCTTAGTGGAGGCCCTGGCCCGCTTGCCCGCCAGCGATTTCCGGTCCCTGCTGATGGAAACGTGCGCCCTTCGCGCCGCCGCCTGCAAGGAGACCGCGCTGATGGCGCAGGCCGTGCGCGATCCGTTGTTGGCGCCTGGCGAGGTGAGCCCGGCCGTGTTGATGGCGTTCGATCGCGCGGCGTTCGAAGCGGCGGCGGAATTCGACGCCGTGGAACTATCGCCCGTATCCCCGTTTGGAGCGAACCATGTGCTTGGCGGCGCCAGCCAGAACAGCGTGCTGACCGCGCTGCGCAACGTCGAGTTGCCTGGCGATTCCACCGTGGCGATGGCCATCGAATGCGCGCGCCGCAGACAATCAGGCAACGTCGTGCGGCTATGCGCCAGCCACCGCCTGATCCGCCTTCAGCCTTTCGACGGACCGGGATTCACACCGCACTTCCGCCTGTTCGCCATGGTGACGGCAGGCCGCGATGCGGGTTCCTTACGGTTTGAAATCGCCCACCTGCGCGAACACGTGCGGGTGTACCTGCGTCTGTTCCGGGCATTGCAACTGCGCGAGCCGCTGGTGGAGGTGACCGACCTGACGGCGCTGGCGGCAGCGCTGGCGGAAGCGGGCGTGGCGCGCGGCGAGGTTCGGGAGTCTGTACGGGCGCACTGGCTTGGCGGATCGGAACGGTTTCTCCAGGAACGCGGGATTCCCTTGCCGGCCGATGCGCGGCATCCACTACTGGAAACGGAAGTGTTTGCGATGTTGAGGTCCGAGTTTCCGGAAGCGGAGTTCCGGGTGAACCAGCGGCGGCTGGAAGGGTTCGGCTATTACCGTGCGTTTGCTTTGCGGATTTCGCCGCTGGCGCCGGATGGAATCCGGTATCCCGTGACTGATGGCGGGTTCACGGACTGGACCGCGCGGCTGATGGGGAACCGGAAGGAGCGGCTGCTGATTTCCGGGATCGGGAGCGAACTGGTGTGCAAGAAATACCGGCCCTAATTCCGCTTCTTTGTCAAACCGAAGGTATTTCCAACCCGTTGAAGCAGGCTCGACAGATCCAGGCATACGTCCCGTCTTCGCGCTCGGCTTGGTAGGCATGCATGCCTGACAGAAAATGCAGTGGTCGTGATCCCACTCCTCATGAGGGCGCTCCCAGCGCCAGCAGGAAACCTCACTTTGCCAATGCGCTGGAATCCTACTTGCCGTTTTCGGGTCGAGCATGAGCCTCCTTTGAAGTACTAGGGAGCCGCCGGCACTCCCTTTCCCGCAATGACCACGGTGTTCAGCCGCTTCTTGCCCGCGTCCTCAACGGTCACCTGGTTCCAGCGGCCCAGCCGGATTTTGTCAATGAGTTGGTGATTGCCGCAGATGTTGACGACAAGTATGCCACGCGCGGTAAGCGACCGGTAACAGTCCTGGTAAAACTGCGCGCTGCACAACTGGGGAGGCTGCCCATGGCGGTCGAACCCGTCGACCAACAGGACGTCGAATTCGTTCCGGTGACGTTGGACGAATTCGGCTCCGTCTTCGCAGTAGACGGTGAACCGGTGGTCATCCTCCGGTATGCAGAAGTCGTTCCTGAGCGCGATTACTTCCGGGTTGATTTCGGCAACGCCGATGGAGGCGGCAGGGTAACGCCGGTAGCAGTGCTTCGCCAGCGATCCGCCACCTAATCCGATGATTCCGATGGAACGGGGCGGCGGCTCTTGCCTGATGGCCGCCACCATGGTTCTTGTGTACCGGAGTACTAATTCCGCGGGCGCCTTTCGCCGCATCTCGCTTTGAACGTCGAAGGCGTTGAAGCGCAACCGCACAATCCCGTTGTGCTCATCCACGCAGGGATGAGATTCACTCCCGCAGTCAAACAAGGTTTCGTATCTGTCGAACAAATCGATCACTCCGCACATGCAAGGATAGCTTGTCTGGCTTGCGGTCGTTCGAATGAACGACGTGATAGCATGTTTCGGCGGAAGCAATCCTTATGAATCGGATCCAGTTTGGAATGTTGATGTGGGCGCTGTCAGCGGCGGAGCTGGTTTGGGGGCAAACGAGCACGGCGAGCATTACGGGACGCCTTTCCGACGCCACTGAGGCGATCGTGCCGGGCGCGGAGGTTGTCGCCAGGAACAGTGACACCGGGGTGGAACGGCGCACGGTGTCGAACCAGGAAGGGGCTTTTGCGTTGTCGCTGCTGCCGCCCGGAACCTATCAGGTAACGATTCGCGCGGCGGGGTTTCGTCCGGCAAGCCGCACCGGGATCCCCTTAATCGTGAATCAGACTGTGCGAGTGGATTTTGTTCTCGAAGTGGGAACGGTGTCTGAGGCCGTCGAGGTTTCGGCCGCAACCAATCAGATTCAGATGGAAAGCTCCAAAATCGTTTCCGCCGTGACGAACAAGATGGTGGATGAGCTTCCGCTGGTGGTAGGCGGCGCGATGCGCAGCCCGTTCGACCTGGCGGTGATCACTCCCGAGGCGAATCAGCCCGAGGGCGTGGGCAGCGCGGATACGTCCCTCAATATCGGCGGCGGGCAGGCTTCGGCCTACGGCGCCACGCTCGATGGAGTCTCGGTCCTCAGCACGGCATCCAACCGCGCGAGCTGGTCGGCGATGAACACCCCATCGGTGGATGCGATCACCGAATTCGCGGTGGAATCGAACGGCTTCAAGGCCGAGTACGGACGCGGCCAGGGCGGCATGATCACCTTCTCCTCCAAGTCGGGAACCAATGAACTGAACGGCACGGCCTACGAGTTCCTGCGCAACAACGCCCTGGATTCGCGGCGTTACTTCGAAGATAAGCGCGGCGTCTACAAGCAGCACGATTTTGGCTGGAGCCTGGGCGGGCCCGTCTATATTCCGAAGATCTACGACGGGCGTTCGAAAACGTTCTTCTTCAGTTCGATGGAGTGGTTCCGAAACCGCGTGGGCGCAGCCAGCGGACGGTTCACTGTGCCGACCCCGGAGATGTACGGGGGCGATTTCACCAATTGGGTGGACCAGCAGGGGAGGCGGCTGCCGGTGTACGATCCGGCAACGACGCGCGCCAATCCGGCCGGCGCGGGGTTCGTGCGAACGCCATTCGCCAACAACATGATTCCGGCCAGCCGGTTCGCCAGGTTCAGCACGAACGTGATGAAAGTCGTCGAGCTGAAGCCCAACGTGAACGCGGCGCCGGGGACCGGCGAATATGTGCGGGACAACTTCATTAATAGTACAGGTACGCAGAGAAGTCCTTCAGGCAAGTTCAGCGTGAAGGCCGACCACAACTTCTCCTCCAACGACCGGGCCAGCTTGCTGTACAACTTCAGCCGTCAGGAAGTGCTGCCGGGGCCGGATGGATTCCCCGGGCTGCCTGGAGTGGCGAGTGCGCAGCGCGCGGTGAACCGTGAGAGTCCGGTCTACCGCGCCTCCTACACCAAGGTGATCTCGCCTTCGGTGGTGAACTACGCCTACGGCGGAACCAATGGTTACCACGAAGGGAACCGCTCGCCGAACCACGTTGGCGGCTGGAAGGCGAAAGGAATCTGCCTCAACAATGTGGAGGACTGCGACGCGACGTTCCCGCAGATCTCCTTCTCCGACTATGCGGTGTGGGGCGCCAGTGGGATCACGGGGTCGCGCAACTTTGTCTATTCCTTCGGCGACGATCTGACGGTGACGCGGGGCCGCCATACATTCAAGATGGGATACCTTTACGAGCGCCTGCACTACTACGGAGGGCCAATGGGCAATCCGGCGAACCGCGCTATCGCGGGCTGGGTGACCTTCGACCGGCGGAGCACCAGCGTTCCCAATAACAACACGCTGGCCACCGGTGGCGGGAACTCGTTTGCCTCATTCCTTCTGGGCGATGTCTATTCGGGCCTTATTGAAACGGCGCAGAACAACGCGCTGCAGTGGAAGAGCCACTCGGTTTACCTGCAGGACGACTGGCGCGTTACTTCGAAACTGACGCTGAACATCGGCCTGCGCTATGAGTTCACGCAACCGACCGTGGACCGTCTGGACCAGATCAGCGACTTCACGCCGAACCTGCCGAATCCGCGTGCCGGGGGACTGCCCGGAGCGCTGCGCTTTGCCGGCTTTGGAGAAGGCCGGCAGAACTCGCGGACGCTGGTACCCGGCTGGTATGGAGGGTTCGGTCCCCGATTCGGCCTGGCCTACTCACTGGACAGCAAGACCGTGCTGCGGGCCGGCATCGGCCGCAGTTTCGGGGTGGCCAAGACGAACACGGGCACCAGCCACTTTGACGGATTCCGCCTGGTGGCTTCCCCTGCCAGCACGGACAACGGAATCACGCCCGTTTTTCACGCCGACACCGGATTCCCCGCCTATCCGCGGCCGCCCGTGATCGACCCTTCCTTCGCCAACGGGTTGAGCGTTCCGTTCTGGGACGATACCCCTGTACGGCTGCCCGAGAACTACCAGTGGACATTCGGCCTGCAGCGGCAGCTTTCCAATTCGATGGTCCTTGAGGCAACTTACAACGCGACGATCGGTGCGCACCTGCTGGCTTATCTGAAGAACGCCAACCAGGTCCCGTTTTCCCGGTATGAGCAGTTGGGGCCGGCGCTGCTGGCGAGTCCAGTCAGTTCTCCGGCGGCCATTGCGGCCGGGATCCGGCGACCTTATGACTCGATTGACGCTGACTTCGGCGGGAGGCCGGTGAGCGTCGCGCAGGCGCTTCGACCCTATCCTCAATATCAGTCGATTGATACCGGCGGCGGACAGGGCGACAAGAGCGGGCACTCGTCCTACCATGCGATGGCATTGAAACTCGACCGGCGCTTCGGCAGCGGTGTGACCTTCCAGGGCTCTTATGTGCTGTCCAAGATTCTGACGGATGCTGACCGCTTTGATGCTGGCACGGCGGCCATGGATCACTACAACCGGCGCCTGGAGAAGTCCATCGGCATGTTTGACCAGACCCACAATCTCAAAATGAGTTACGTGTGGGAGCTGCCGGTAGGGAAGGGCAAGAAGTTGCTTAGCGGCGGCGGACCGCTGGCCGCGATTCTGGGTGACTGGCGCCTGGCCGGGATCCAGCTTTACAGCTCAGGGTTTCCTATTGGCCTCGTCAATAGCATCAACTACCTTGTTTTTAATGGCCGCAGCGCGGCGCAGGTGCCGGGCTACGACGGTTGGATTGTGAATCACGAAAACCCCAACTGGAAGGGCAGTGACCGGTTCTTCCAGCCAAACACATTCTTCGGGCCGCAGTTGAACACCCGGCTTGGGAACTCCACCCGCTTTAATCCCAAAGCCCGCACGCCCTGGGGACTGCAGGAGAATTTCTCACTGGCCAAGAGTTTCCGGTTCACCGAAGACATCCGCCTGGATTTCCGGGTGGAGGTGTTCAACGCGTTTAACCGCTCCCGTTTCGACACCGGACCGAGGAACCTCGACAGCCTGACGTTCGG
>JANRLE010000109.1:0-4676 GCA_033762895.1 Bryobacteraceae bacterium
GATGCGTGACGGACTCCGCCACTTCACGATGCAGGGCAGCTTCCCATTCCAATCGCGTCCATTGGGATCCGGCTGCTTCCGGTGACCAGATCAGCAGTACGAACCCGGCCTCGGCCAGCCCTTCGTTGATCTTGTGCATGAAGCTTTCCGCGTAGTCGACGTCCACTTCGCACAGCCAGGGTGTGAACCCGTCCGCCGTCAGCGCAGCGGCCAGCTTGCCGACAAACTCCCCATCCTTCGTGCTGTGGGAAAGAAATACTTTCATCCGGGCGGCGACTTACAGCGTATCACGCCGCAAGCGTTCCGCTCTCGCCGGAGCGCTCACTTGAAAAACCTCGAGTCATAGTGAAAGGCCACCGGAGGCTGGATGCGGATTTTTGCGAAGTCCGGATGCATCGGATTGATCAGCCAGTTCGATTCAGGCGGCGCAATGGCGGAAGGCACAATCAGAATCAAAGCCTGTCCATCGCGGACAAACTCATCCCCGAACCTGGCGAGCGCGGGCGGTGGGGGAGTCTGCCGCCAATCTCCGGGCAGCCTACCGGAAGCAACCGTCACGCGCGGAAGATTGTCCGGAACCTGGGCCGCAACAATGACCAGATCGCGGGGCGAATCGTTCGAATCCAGGTGAACGAAATACTCAACCATGGCCAGAGACATGTGGCTGGATGCATAGGCCACGCGGGTTCCCGGACTCGACCAACGTCCACCGAAACGATAGGCGCCTTCTCCGTCGAAGGGGTAGCGGGCGTAGGGCTTTCGCAGAATTCGGTAGACCTGGGTCAACTAATCCCGCCGTATGCGATTCGGCCGAGGACGTTCTCAACGGCTCTGGCTCCGGGTTCGGTGTCGATCAGATCCAGTGGGGGGCTCCCGCCGAGCGATCGATTCGGCCGCTTCAGCCATCGTATCGCCAGATCGGCATCGCCGAGGTATAGCTTTGCCAGTGTGATAATCCGGGCCAGCCGGTAAAGCCGGTCCGACTCATACGATGCGAGCCGGCCCTCGCGCCGCCGCCGCTGCAGGCTCCGCAGCGAAAGATCCAGGCTGTCGGCCACCTCCTGTAAGGTGAGCCCCGCAGCCGCCATTACCCCTTGGACTGCCAGTTGGGGGAAGCCTTCGCGAATGGCCTCCCGGAGGTCGGATTGCGTGCGTAACGGCCGGCGAAGAACGGGCTCACCACCAAGTGTGTCGGCCACGGCCTGGAGTTCTTCTACCATTCTGTCATCCAGTATAGCGCCAAATGGCGTACCCCGCCCCGTTGACAAGCCTGTAACGCCCCACCCACGCATCCGACACATGCGGGGTGTATACTGGGCAGGCTTATGGGTTTAGAGGTTTTTTCGATGACTGCCAGAACCATCCTCCTTCTCTGTACTACGGCGGCCCTCGCGGCCGCCCAATCGTTCACCGGACGCATCGTGGGAACCGTCACCGACTCCAGCGGCGGTGTCATCGCCGCGGCCGAAATCAAGGCCATTGAAGTGGCCACCAACCGCACACTGCTCACCACATCGAACGCCGACGGCAACTATGGCTTCAACGAAGTGCCACGCGGCGAGTATACCGTCGAAGTCTCCGCCACCGGCTTCAAACACTTCCTGCGCCGCGGCATTCAACTTGCCATCGGGCAGCAGGCGCGCGTCGATGTGCGGCTGGATGTGGGCGCGGTGTCGGAATCGGTGGAAGTGGTGGCCGACGCGTCGCTGCTTGAAACCGTCGATTCCGTGCTCGGCAAGGTGGTGGATAACAAGCGCATCACCGAACTGCCGCTGAATACGCGCAACGTGTTCTCGCTTCTCTATCTTACTCCGGGAGTCACGGGCAGCGTCAGCAACACTTATTCAACGGGGTTCGGCATCAATGGCGCGCGCAACTCCATGCTCGACATCCTGGTGGACGGCGTCAGCACCGCGCACCCCACGGTGAACGGATTCTCCGGCAACTCCACGTTTCCGCCGGTGGAGGCAATCGCCGAATTTAAGGTCCTCGGCTCCAACTATTCGGCCGAGTTCGGACGCAGCAACGGCGGCATCGTCAACGTGGTCTATAAGTCCGGCACCAACGAACTCCACGGAAGCCTGTTCGAATTCCTGCGTAACTCCAAGCTCGATGCCAACGACTTTTTCAGCAACCGGCAGGGGCGCGCGCTGGGCAGCTTCAAGCGCAACCAGTTCGGCGGTATGGTGAACGGCCCTATCCGCAAGAACAAGACATTCTTCCTCGGCAGCTACGAAGGTCTGCGGGAACGGAGCCTGGCCAATACCACCACTTCGGTTCCCACCGCGCAGCAAAGAGTGGGCGACTTCAGCCAGACGCGCGCGGCCAACGGCAATCCCGTCGTGATCTTTGACCCCTTCAGCACGCGCGCCCAGGGCAACGGCTTCGTGCGCGACGCCTTTGCCGGCAACGTCATTCCCAATTCGATGATCGACCCGGTGGCGCGCAACGCCATGCGCTACTACCCGCAGCCCAACACCGTGACAAACGCGGTAACGAACCTGAACAACTTCTTCAACACCGGGTCACGCGGCTTCGATCAGGATCAGATCGACGGGCGCGTGGACCACAACCTCAGTGACCGCCAGCGGATCTTCGGGCGCTTCTCCTGGCGCGAGAATCTGGATTCCCCGCCCCAGTACTTTGCCGACGATCTCACCATCGCCGAAGGGCGCGTGGAACAGGGTGTGCGGCAGCCGTCGGCCTCCATTGACTACACCAACACGCTCTCACCGACAACGGTGCTCACCGCGCGGGCCGGCTTTTCGCGGTCCCTGTTCGATTACGACAACCAGGGGCTGGGCTTCAAACCCTCGGCGCTCGGGCTGCCCGCCTCGCTCGATGGCGTGGTGGACCGCCAGATGTTTCCGCGCGTCGGCGCCAGTGGTTTCGTGAATCTGGGCGGCAATGATCACCGCTTCAGCACGTTCAACACTTACACACTGCTGTCGAATCTCTCCACCATCAAGGGCAACCACACGCTGAAGTTTGGCTGGGAAGGCCGCATGATCCGGGTGAACGTGTGGGAGGCGCGTTCGGCCGGCACTTTTAATTTCGCCGCGGGATTCACCCAGGGGCCCAATCCCAACACCGCCAGCGCCACCGCCGGAAACAGCATCGCTTCCCTGCTGCTGGGCACCGGAACCACGGGCAACGTGCTAATCCGCAACTGGAAGAATGTGGCGTCGCAAAGTTTCTACCATGGCTTTTACGCGCAGGACGACTGGCGCGTCACTTCGAAGCTGACCTTAAACATCGGCCTGCGTTATGAAGTGGACCTGCCGCGCACGGAGCGTTACAACCGCTTCAACTGGTTTGAGCCGTACGCCGTCTCCCCGCTTTCCGGCAAAGTGCCGGGCTTTGGCGAACTCTACGGCGGGGTTCGTTTCGTCGGCGTGGACGGCAATCCGCGCACGCAGTTTCATAAGGACCTGAACAACTTCGGCCCGCGCATCGGCTTTGCTTACCAGGCCAACAGCAAGACGGTGGTTCGTGCCGCCTACGGCCATTTCTTCGGTCCATCGCGCCAGGCCGCGCAGGGCACCGTTGGTCCCTTCGGATTCCGCGTCGAATATCCGTGGGTCACCACCACCGATGGCATCACCCCCTTCAATCGCCTGAGCAATCCCTATCCGGAAGGTTTCCGCGGCGTGCCCGGCTCCTCGGACGGGCTGTTGACGCAGGCTGGCGCCAATCTGCAGGCCTTCCTCCAGGATTCGCCCTCGCCCTGGAACATGATGTGGAACTTCACGGTGCAGCGCGAACTTCCTGGAGGCGTGCTGCTGGAATCGGCCTACCTCGGCAACCGCGGCCTCTATCTCAGCCGCAGCGGTGAGGGTGGCATGGAATTGAACCAGCTTGACCCGCAGTATCTGTCGCTGGGTTCGGCGCTGAACCAGCGCGTTCCCAACCCGTTCTTTGGCATCGTGAACAACGGCATCCATCTTTCGCCCACCATTGCGCGCGGCCAGTTGCTGCGACGCTATCCGCAGTTCACCGATGTGCAGCCGCTCTACGACGCCGGATCGAATTCCATTTACCATTCGTGGCAGAACACGTTCCGGCGGCGCTTTTCACACGGTTTCATGTTTGAGGGAAGCTACACCTGGGCAAAGCTCATCGACACTGGCGACAGCCATCAGAACACTTTTGACGTGGCAGCCAGCCGCGCCCTGGCGGCGCAGGATGTCGCGCACCGGATGGTGACCAGCATCCTCTACGACCTGCCCATCGGGCGGGGCCGCGCCCTGAACACGGGCGATTCCGGATTCGTGAATGCGCTGCTGGGCGGCTGGCAGATCAACGGGATCCTTTCCTATCAATCAGGTCTGCCACTGGCGCTTTCGGCCAGCAACACCAACGGACTGTTCTCCCCGCGCACGCAGCCCAATAGCAATGGACAAAGCGGCAGGAAGACGGGCGCCGTTCAGGATCGGCTCAACAGCTACTTCAACCCGGCCGTGTACAGCCAGCCCGCGGCATTCACGTTCGGCAATCTGGGGCGCTATCTCCCGGACGTACGCACCGACAGGATCCGCAACTGGGATCTGTCGCTGTTCAAGCAGTTCCGCATCCGGGAGCGGTTCAATACGCAGTTCCGCGCGGAGTTTTTCAACGCCCTGAACACGCCCCGGTTCGGCAGCCCGAACACAACCGTTACCTCGAACGCCCTGGGC
>JANRLE010000110.1:0-3607 GCA_033762895.1 Bryobacteraceae bacterium
GGCATCGGCGGCATCCCGCCGTTGATGGACGGCGGCCAGCTCACCAGCCCGTCGGTGGGCTTCTTCTCCCCGGCCGGCGAGTGGGCCGTGGAAAATATCGGCGTGCCGCCCGATGTGGAGGTGGATCAGGACCCGGCCGCCATGATGGCCGGCGGCGATCCGCAACTGGAAAAGGCGGTGGCGCTGGCCATGGACGCCCTCGCCAAGAACCCGCCGCCCACGCCAAAGCGCCCGCCGTTCCCGCTCTATGGGCCGGACGGCCCGATCCGGCGCTGAGATGGAGATTCCTGTTGAATATTACGGCCTGAT
This sequence comes from Bryobacteraceae bacterium, assembly GCA_033762895.1. Classification (GTDB taxonomy): domain Bacteria; phylum Acidobacteriota; class Terriglobia; order Bryobacterales; family Bryobacteraceae; genus CADEFT01. The sequence continues at coordinate 310 of JANRLE010000110.1, forward strand.
CGAAGGCGGGGTCAGCCTTGTGGCTGTCCTCGCCTTTGCCGGCTGGCAGCTGTGGACGCTGCGGGAGAAGAAGGGGGATCGGGATGGTGAGAGCGAGGGGTAGGTCCGCTGGCGTCGGGCACCCGATTGCAATCAAGCAGTTTCCCGTGTATGTTCTTGAATCGTTCTAGGGATGCGGCATGGCTGACGGAAGTGCTATCGAGTGGACCGATGCCACGTGGAACCCTGTAACGGGGTGCACTAAGATCACAGCGGGATGTGAGAATTGCTATGCGGAACGTTTCGCCGAACGCTGGCGAGGCATTCCGGGTCATCCTTTCGAACATGGTTTTGACTTAACGCTCAGGCCAGACAGGCTTGATCAACCGCTCCGCTGGAAACGGAGTCGGATGATATTCGTCAATTCCATGAGCGATCTTTTCCATAAGGAAGTGCCGGTGCCATTCGTCGAGTCCGTCTTCGACACGATGGAGGAGGCCGATTGGCATGTGTTTCAGGTGCTGACGAAGCGGAGCTCCCGGATGCGCGACTATCTCCAGATGCGGTACGCGGATCGACAGCCCCCTAGCCATATCTGGCTAGGAGTGTCCGTTGAGGATGCGAAGGGGGCCACACGCATTAACCACCTTCGTGAATCTCCGGCAGGTGTTCGCTTTCTGTCCGTTGAGCCGCTGATCGGTCCGGTCGGGCCGGTCGATCTGTCAGGGATACATTGGGTCATTGCCGGCGGTGAAAGCGGCCCGGGTGCGCGTATCCTCAATATCGATTGGGCGCGCGACATTCGTGACCAGTGCGCGCGGCAAGGTGTGGCGTTCTTCTTCAAGCAATGGGGCGGCATCAGACCAAAGAGTGGGGGTCGCGAACTTGATGGTCGCGAGTGGAACCAGTTTCCCTCGAACAAATCTGCGTTGGGCTAATGGCAATCGACGCCGCGCACTATGAGGGTCGCGAACAGGCGTTCGTTAAACACACGTTCCTAGACAAATACCTGCCCGCACTCATCGGAAAGGTGTGTTCGAGGTTTGACGAATTTGTTTATGTTGACGGCTTTGCAGGACCTTGGAAATCCGCAGCGGGTGAAAATTTCGAGGACACGTCGTTCGGCATTGCGCTCAATCACATGACCAGCCAGCGCCTGCTGTATCTATCCCGCGGACGCAATGTGCGCATGCGGGCGTGTCTCGTCGAAAAGGATCCTGCCTCCTTTGCGCAACTTCAACAAGCGGCAGCGCGTTACCCGAAGAGCGAGGTCATCCCTCTTCCCGGTAAAATGGAAGACCATGCGGCAGCCATCGCTGCCTCCATTCCTCAGCAATCGTTCTCATTTACGCTGATAGACCCCAAAGGGTTTCCCGCGATCAGTTCGATGATGCCGCTCTTGCAGCGGCAGAACGCCGAAGCGCTCGTCAACTTCATGTTCGATTTCGCAAACCGCTTCGGGGGAACTGAACTCATCCCTACTCTGGAGGCTTGGCTTTCGACGAGCGCACCACATGATTGGCGCGAGCAGATCAGGGCGGTGAGCGGTGAGCAACGCGAGCACCTTTATGAGGAGTTGGCAGTAGAGGCCCTAAGGCGCACGCCAGGCTATGTCTACGCACCCGTCATCACAGTAGATAAGGTCTTGCACAACCGCCCTCTATACAAGCTCATTTTTCTGACGCGCCACTCTGAGGGACTAAAGGTGTACCGCGACAGCGAGCGCAGCGCCCTAGATGCGCAGGCTGTCACGCGGTCAGCATCGAAAGCCAAGAAGAGAGAGACTGGCACGATGATGGGGGATTTGTTCGCAGACGGTTCTGACGCCGTGCCCAACGACCGCAGTACTCAGATTATTCGACGCAGTGAGGAAGCGGCATGCCGCCGTCTGCAAGCAATGTTGGCGAACGCCGATGATAGCTTTCGAACATGGAAGGAGTGCTGGCCGCTGATACTTGCGGAGCTTTCGGTTACTCATTCTTGGCTCGGCAAGCAGATAAACGACTGGCGCAAGGCCGGGCGGATTTCCGCTCCAGATTGGCCGAACGAAAGAACTCAAATTCCTCGCGATGAGCAGAAGTTGAGATGGAACGGGTGACTAGGCTGGCGCTTAGCCGGACGCCAGTTCACAGGATCCAATCCACGGGTTCTGAATAACCGAAATGGGGCGCGAGCCTGACGTTTTCCCCTCACACCTTCCGCGGCATCCGCCACGGCAGCATCCACTGCACCGCCCCCGTATCGAAGCGCCGCATGTTCAATGATTCGTGCACGGCCATCACGTCCTCCCCCCACAGGCGGGTGGAGAGGGCGGTGCGGCTGTAGAAGGGCGTGTCTTCCCAGGTGGCGCGGATGCGGGCGGTGTAGCCGGCGTCGGCGCGGGTCATGCGGTCAAGCCGCCAGGCGGTTTTGGGCAGCACAACCGGCGCGGGCATTTCCAACACTTCGGCCTGGCCATCGGGCGTGATGCGCAGGGCCATGCCGAAATCGGTGCCGTCCTTCAGCTGGCCTTCGTACATCACCGCGGTGGAGCCGTCCTTCAGATGGGCGCGGCTCCACTGCCAATCGGCAAAGCCCTCCTCCAGCGATTCGGCGCCGTGGTTGGCATCGAGATAGCCGGTGCCGGCCCACTTGATGGCGGGGTTGGTGAAATTGGCCTCTACCCGCGCGCAGGGGCCCAGCGGTTCCCACACGTGGCGGCCGCCGGGATCAAGCCGGAAGCGGCGCTGGCCATAGACTTGCGGGGTGACGCGCACCTGGCCGCGCACCTTCATGGGCAGCACGGCGCATTCTTCCTCGATATCGATCACCAGCGTGGCGCCATCCCAGCGCAACTGGCTGGGGCCGATGCGCAGCGTGGCGCGATCGCGGAACAGGGCGCCAGTGCCACGCTCCGTCATCGCCCAGCGGCGGCAGCCCTTGCCATAGAGCGCGACGTTCAGGGAGACGTGATTTTCCGGCGCGTCGCGGCCAGCGGCCTTGTAATAGGGCGAGAAGACCGAGCCGATGAAGGCGATGATCGTCAGCCCAAACTGTCCGCAGTCGCTTTCGGCGTCGACATACCACCAGCGGTAGCCACCGGGTGGAACGTCCTGATCGAAGCGCGGGCCTTGAGAATCGCTGCGCTCGCCAAGCGGCCGGACAAGGCCGCCATCGGCACGCCCGCTCCCGGGTGCGCCGAACCACTGGCGACCCAAAGCCCGGGCAGCTTCGTCTTGCTGCCAGGCCGGCGGAAGCTGGCCTGCCACCCGTGCGAGGCCCGACCATAAAGGGCCCCACCGCTCGAAGGGAAAAGCGCCTCGAACATCGCCGGGCCCAC
>JANRLE010000111.1:0-5030 GCA_033762895.1 Bryobacteraceae bacterium
CCTTTGAGGAGTATGGTTCGGTGGAGAACTGCATCCTGGCAACCGAATGCGAACACGGCAGCCTTCACGTCAACCCCGATTTCGGCATTATCGAAATTGTGGATCCGGAAGGCAACGCGGTGCCGCCCGGCGTGCCGGGCCGCGTGATTGCCACGGGCCTGCTGAATCAGACACAGCCGCTCATCCGCTATGAGATTGGCGATGTGGCGGCGTGGTCGGCGAAAAAATGCGCCTGCGGGCGCGATCATCTGCCGGTGATCGAAGAGGTCATCGGGCGGCTGGAGGATGTGGTCATCGGGCCGGATCGCCGCGAGATGGTCCGTTTTCACGGCATTTTCGTCGATCTTCCCCATGTCCTCGAAGGCCAGGTGATCCAGGAAGAGCTTGACCGGTTCACCGTAAAGGTAGTGGCGCCAGACGGCATCACGCCCAAAGAGGAAGATACCATTCGCGCAAGGTTTGAACAGCGGCTGGGCAAGGTGCGCGTCAACATTGAGAACGTCTCCTCCATCCCGCGGACCGAGCGTGGTAAGTTCCGCGCGGTGATCTCACACGTGGCGCGGCCCTGAAATCAGCCTGGGGAATTTGTGCCGCCGCCCGGGTTCTGATAGCCTGCCATGCATGGCGCCCACACAAGACGATCGCGCGGTTCTGCGGCGGGAGATCGAACGGCGGCAGATGGCCGCGGACAAAGCCGCGCGCCGCTACCGGAGGCTGAACATCGCCCTGCTCGCACTGTCCCTGGTATCCGGACTGCTGGCCGCGGCGCTGGCCGGTGACAGCGCGGCAACGGGTAAGCTTGTGGCCGCTCCCGTCGCGCAGGCCAGCACCGGCAATCCACCCAGCCCGCTTCCCAAGGGCTGGCGCAACGTTTGCGGATTGATTGCGGTGTTGTCGCTCGTTGGCACGGCGGCAAGCGGATTCAGCAGCGTCTTTAAGATCGCCGAACATCAATCGAAAGCCTTCGTCTGCGCCGGAACCCTCGATTCCCTGCAGACTGATCTGCTGCCCGGCGCGGCGGCCGGCCCGGAGACAATCGCCAAAGTGCGCGCCGATCTGGCGAAACTGGTGAAGGACTACCCGGAGTACTTGCGATGACAATACTGGCAGCGATCCTGCTGTGGATGAACGTTTCGATGGCCGCTCCCGGCGTCCGTGTCCACGGCGAACGTAAGCAATGGCATCGCCTCACGCTGACCTTCGAAGGGCCTGCCGCGAGTGAGGACGCCACGCCCAATCCCTTCCGGGATTACCGGATGAACGTTGTGTTCACCCATACAAGGTCCGGAAAGAAGCTCAACGTCCCCGGCTACTTTGCAGCCGACGGCAACGCGGCCGAAACTTCGGCCAAGGCGGGCGATCGCTGGCGGGCGCATTTCCTGCCCCTGGAGGCTGGGGAATGGAAGTACACGGCCTCATTCCGCGCCGGGACGGATGTGGCAATCAGCGCCGATCCCGCGGCGGGCAAGGCCACCGCGTTCGATGGAGCCTCCGGATCGCTGCGGATCGCCGCGGTGAAAAGCAGGGGGCTGCTGCGCTACACGGGCGGCCACTATCTGCAGTTCGCGGGCACCGGCGAATACTTCCTGAAGGGTGGCGCCGACAGCCCGGAGAATTTCCTCGCCTACGAAGAGTTCGACGATACCCGTGACGCCGATGCCGATTCGGGCAGTTACAAGGCCGTGGGAACGTTCATCCACAGTTACGCGCCGCATGTGAAGGACTGGAAGAACGGCGACCCGGTCTGGAAGGGTGGCAAGGGCAAGGGCATCATCGGCGCCCTGAACTACCTGGCGGGGAAGGGAATGAATTCCCTCTACTTCCTCACCTATAACGTGGATGGAGGAGATGGCCGCGATACGTGGATGTGGACCGATGAGAAGACCCGCGACCGCTTCGATGTGAGCAAGCTCGATCAGTGGGAGATCGTGTTCTCCCACATGGACAGACTTGGGCTGATGCTGCACGTGGTGACGCAGGAAACCGAGAATGACCGGCGCCTGGGTGGCGGCCCGGGACTGAATCCTGTGCGGAGGCTGTATCTTCGCGAACTCGCCGCGCGCTTCTCCCATCATCCGGCGCTGATTTGGAATCTGGGCGAGGAGAACAACACGCCTGACCGGGACCGCAAGGAGATCGCCCGCTACATCCGTTCGCAGGATGCCTACGAACATCCGGTCACGGTACACACCAAGAACAACAAGGCGCTGACGTTTTACGACGGCATCCTCGGCGATCCTTTCTTTGAAGCGACGTCGATACAGGGCGAGATGAAGAACTACAACACCGAAGCCGTGGCGCTGCGCAAGCGGTCCCTGGAGGCGGGACGCAAGTGGGCGATCTTCGGCGATGAGCAGGCGCCGGCCAGCCACGGCGTCTTACCCGATGGCGATGACCCGGATCACGATATCCCGCGCAAGTTCGCGTTGTGGGGCAACCTGATGGGCGGCGGCGCGGGAGTGGAGTGGTACTTCGGAGCGAAGTTCGCGCACATGGACATCAACTGTGAGGACTGGCGTTCGCGGGACCGGCTGTGGGACATGACTCGCCATGCACTGCGGTTCTTCCAGCAGAATCTGCGCTTCTGGGAGATGGAACCGGCCAATGAACTGGCCCCCGGCGCGTTTGTTCTGGCCAAGGCAAATTCCGTCTATGCCGTCTATTTTCCCGATGGTGGCGGGGGCACCGTGAAACTGGGCGATGGCGCCTACAGCGTGAAATGGTACAACCCTCGTTCGGGCGGCGCGCTTCGGGACGGTACGGTGAAGTCGGTGAAGGGGCCTGGGGTGTTGGCAATCGGCGCGCCTCCTGAGGATGCGTCCAAGGATTGGGTTGCCCTGATTCGAAGGTGATTGTGCCAACACGACGCTTTGTTCTCGCATCGCTGGCCGCGGTTCCGTTGCGCGGCGCGAGCTTCGCCTCCCTTCCCAATTTCTGCAGCCATGAACATTGGGGCTCAATCGCCTCAATCGGCACGTTCCCCGGAGGCTATCGCGCCGACATTGAGCCCGGAGCCCGGCCAGGCAGGCGCACGACGCTGATCGACCTGGTCGTCGAGCCATACTTCCGGGGGTGGATGACGGCCGGCGGCGCCACGCTCGACTTCAACGCCTTGTTTGAAAAGGACCCGTGGGATGCGTGGATCGCGCTGCAGCCCGTGCTTGCCAGGCACCGGTTCAGCGGTGTGTATCAATGCACGCGGCGCGGGATTCTTTCGCTCTATGGCGCCGACATTTCGCGTCTTACTAAGCCCGCCCTGCAGCGGTTGAACGATGCGATCACGGACAACTACGCCCGCCACCTCGACTGGTATCGCAGGGCAATGAAGCAGGCGAACTTTTCCGATGTGATTCGTCCCGTTCATCCGGAATTTTATTCCTCCGCGCAGCCGGCGGAACGGACGATGATGCGCATCGATCCTTTGCTGGACCTTTGGAAGGCGGACAATCCGCGCCGGCGCGCCATGGCGGCCCTGGCGCGCGTGGAGCCCGCCGATGCGAAGTCCTGGCGCGAGTTTCTGACGAACCTCTTTGACCTCGCCTCACGCAATGGCGCCGCGGGAACCAAGCAGCTTCAGGCCTACCGGCGCCCGTTGCACTTTGAGGCGAGATCCGATTCCGATGTTGTCTTCTCCGGCGAACTGACCGCGGGCCAGCAGCGGACGCTGCAGGATTGGATTGTGCATGAATGCTCAAAGCAGGCGCATGAGCGCGGGTGGCCGCATCAGGTGCACGTGGGCACCAACAACATCACCGAATCAACGCCCATGCCGCTGGCTTCCCTGGCCCGCGCGTATCCGAAGATGAAGATCGTGATGATCCACTGCTGGCCGTTTCTGAAAGAGGCGGGATGGCTGGCGAAGTTTCATCCCAACGTGTACATCGACACCTGCTGGCAGCCGATTCTGAACCCGCAGTTCTTCCGGGAGGCGATCACGACGTGGTGGAACTACGTGCCAACCCACAAGATCACCTGCGGCCACGACGCCACCACAGTGGAGATGGCCGTGGGGTCCAGTCTCTTTACGCGTGAGGCGCTGGAGGAAGTGCTGCCGGAGCGCACACGGCAGATGGGGGCGACCGAAGCGGAACTGCGCGATGCGGCGGCGGCGGTGCTGCATGGAAACGCGGCCGCGATCTACAGTTGACGGCGCCAACTCGTCAACATCGATTTCAACTTCGCCGCCTCGGCCGGCCGGTCCTTCACCAGATTGCGCGTTTCGCCGATGTCGGCGCGCAGATCGTACAGTTCGCTCTCGCCGGTGTCGTAGAATTCGATCAGTTTCCACCGGCCCTGGCGCACGGCGCCGGCGGAGCGGCCTCCCAGAAAGTGCGGCTTTTCCAGGGGATAGTGCCAGAAGATGGGACGCTCATCGGACAGCCGCGGCGCACGGCCCTGTCCGGCCATCTGCACGCACATCATATGCAGGTCGGTGGTGGTGAGCGGGCGTGAGTCAGTAGTTCCGGCGCGGCCAAAGCCGGGCGCGCGGATGATCATCGGGACGCGGATGCCGCCTTCATAAAGGGTCGACTTGCCGGCGCGCAGCGGGGCATTGCTGGTGACGCGGTCCTCGCCTCCGTTGTCGGAAACAAAGATGATGGCGGTGTGGTCGGCGATGCCAAGCTGCTCGACGGTGCGCATGATGAGGCCCACGCCGTCATCGATGCTTTCGAGCATCGCCGCCAGTTCCGGGTTATTGCGTGTCTTGCCGGCGCCGGGCTTTTTTGCGTACTTTTCCACCAGTCCGGGCTTGCCGGCCAGGCGCGTGTGCGGAGAATAATGCGCCAGGTACAGGAAGAACGGATTGTCCTTGTTGCGGGTGATGAAGCCGGCGGCCTCCTGATTCAGACGGTCGGTGAGATATTCACCCTCGTTAAGCGGGGCGAGGCCGGGCATGAAGAAGTAGGGATGAAAATAATCGCCGCCGGCGATGTACTTCGTCTCCGAGCAGATCACTTCATCAAAGCCGTGCAGCTTGGGATCGCCTTTGCGGCGCGCGTAGTCGCCCATGAGGTGCCACTTGCCGATGA
>JANRLE010000112.1:0-78751 GCA_033762895.1 Bryobacteraceae bacterium
CCCCCCGCCACCGGCCCGTTTGGCCCCACCCCCATCCTCACCATAGGAGGACCGCACAACATGACCAAACAACCCACGCCGCACCAAACCCTGCGGCAGCTCGTCGAAGCTCTGAAATCGCTCTCGGCCGCCTGTCCCGAGCCCCAACTCAAAAACCGGGAAAACGAACCCGGGCCGTACTTATCCCAAGTCCCGTCAACCACACCCCACACGCCGCCATCCCCCGAACCCTCCCCCCTCCCCCAACCTGCGGTAAGCTATCTACTCAGACTATGGACCGCGAAACAGCCTGGCAAATCCTCTGCGAATTCGTCCAATCCGACGCTCTCCGCCGTCATTCGCTCGCTGTCGAAACCTGCGTCGCCGCCTACGCCCGACTCCACAACGCCGACGTCGACGAGTGGTCCATCGCCGCTCTTCTCCACGATTTTGACTGGGAGATCCACCCCAACCTCCCCGATCACCCCACCAAAGGAGAGCCCATCCTCGCCGGACGCGGAGTCCCCGACACCATCCGCCGCGCCATTCTCTCTCACGCCGACTTCACCGGAGTCCCCCGCGTCTCCCCCCTTGAACGAACCCTCTTCGCCTGTGACGAACTGGCCGGGTTTCTCACTGCCTGCTCCTACGTCAAGCCTGGCCGTTCGATTCATGAGGTGGATGTGCCGTCTGTTCGCCGGAAGCTCAAAGACAAAGCCTTCGCCCGCGCCGTCAACCGTGACGACATCCTCAACGGCGCCCGCGAACTCGGCGTCGATCTGGACCAGCACATCGGGTTCTGCATCGACGCCATGCGCGCCAACGCCGAAGCTCTCGGCTTACAAGGCGCGCCGAAATGATCTTATGCTGCTGCCTATCCTCATCCTATTAGTAACGATCATCACGGCCGCAGGATTTATTACCCAGCGCTGGTGGTTCCCCGCGCCTATCAATGAATACGCCTCCTGGTTCGATTCCTACTTTGCCATCAACCTCATCCTCACCGGGGCCATCTTCATCGCCGCGCAACTCGCCTTTGTCTGGGCCATCCTGCGGTTCCGCAACCGCGGCAACCCCGTCCGCTACTCGCACGGGAATAACAGGCTGGAAATATTCTGGACCATCGCCACGCTTGTGTTGTTTGTCGGCGCGGCGTTCGCCGGGTCGCGCCTGTGGTCAGACGTGCACCTGTCCGCCACTCCGGCCAATGCTCTCCGCGTCGAGGTGCAGGGCAAGCAATTCGCCTGGAATTTCCGCTACGCGGGTGTGGACGGCAAGTTCGGCCGCACGAAGGTCCAACTGATCAACGACGCGGCGGGCAACCCCTTCGGCATCGATGAGGCGGATCCGGCGGGCAATGACGACATCATGAGTTCGGAACTGCGCGTCCCGGCCGGACGCCCCATTGAGCTGAAGATGCGCTCGCCCGACGTCCTGCACAACTTCTTTGTCCGCGAACTGCGCATCAAGCAGGATCTCGTCCCCGGCATGGAGATCCCGCTCCGCTTCCGCGCCGACAAGCCCGGCGCCTACGAAATCGCCTGTTCGGAGCTTTGCGGCCTGGGCCATCATCAGATGCGAAGCGTCCTGGTGGTGCTGCCGCCTGAAACCTTCGAAACATGGCTGAAAGACAAGGCGGCGGAGAAATAACATGCGGCGCTACATCTTTTCCACGGATCACAAAGTCATCGGCATCCAGTATTACCTGCTCGCGCTGTTCTCGGTCTTCCTCGGAATGGCGCTCAGCGTGATCATGCGATTCCACCTCACTTATCCCGAGGCCAAGGTAAGACTGTTCGGAATGCTGTGGCCGGACGCCGCCGCCGGTGGCATCATGACGCCGGAGCTGTATCTTTCCCTCATGACCATGCACGGCACCATCATGGTCTTTTTCGTGCTCACCACCGCGCCCCAAAGCGGTTTCGGCAATTATTTCATCCCGCTCCAGTTGGGCGCGCAGGACATGGCCTTCCCCGTCCTCAACATGCTCTCGTTCTGGACCACGTTCGTGTCGCTGCTGGTGTTGCTGGCCGCATTTTTCGTGGAGGGCGGCGCGCCGCTGGCCGGATGGACGGCCTACCCTCCCTTGAGCGCCGCCGGAGCCATTGCCGGACCTGGCCAGGGTCTGGGCCAGACGCTGTGGGTGCTCAGCATCGCCCTGTTCTGCGCCGGTTCGCTGATGGGAGCGATTAACTTCATCACCACTATCCTTGATTACCGCACCAAGGGAATGTCGCTGATGCGCATGCCGCTCACCGTGTGGGGATGGTTCGTGGCCGCGCTCATCAGCCTGTTCGCCTTCGCCGTTTTGATCGTCGGCGGCATTCTGCTGTTACTCGACCGTGAAGCCGGAACCAGCTTCTTCCTGCCCGAAGGCCTCCGCATTAACGACCGTCTGCTGCCCAACCAGGGCGGCTCCCCGCTGCTGTTCCAGCACCTGTTCTGGTTCTTCGGCCACCCGGAAGTCTACATCGTCATCGTGCCCGGAATGGGCATCGTTTCCACCATTCTTTCGGTCTTCTCCCGCAAACCGGTATTCGGCTACAAAGCAATGGTCTGGGCGTTGTTCAGCATCGGACTGCTGGGCTTCCTGGTCTGGGGACACCACATGTTCACCAGCGGCATCAGCCCCTATTCGGCCATCGGATTCTCGGTACTGACGCTGGCCATCGGGACGCCGTCCGCCATCAAGACGTTTAACTGGCTGGGCACCATCTGGGGCGGCCAGATCCGCCTGGATTTGCCGATGCTCTGGGCCCTCGGGTTCCTTTCGTTATTTGTCACGGGCGGCATCACGGGACTCTATCTCGGCCAGCCCGCGCTCGACAGCTACTTCCACGATACTTACTTCGTCGTCGGCCACTTTCACCTCATCATGGGGGTGGCGGCCATCTTCGCCATCTTCGCCGGCACGTACTACTGGTACCCCAAGGTGACCGGCCGCTACCTGAACGAAACGCTGGGCAAGATCCACTTCTACATCACGTTCCTTGGCGTCTATGGCATCTTCATCCCCATGCATTTCGCGGGACTTGCCGGCAATCCCCGCCGCTACGCCGATTTCGCGCAATTTGAATTTCTCAAAGACTTGAACCTGCTGCACAAGTTCATCACCCACACGGCGTTCACCACCACCGCCGTGCAGTTTCTGTTTCTGTTCAGCCTGTTCTGGTGTTTGAAACGCGGCCGCCAGGCGCCCGAAAATCCCTGGCAGGCGACAACGCTAGAATGGGAACTGCCGTCGCCGCCGCCCCATCACAACTTCGGGCCGAGCCCGCCCGAAGTACACCACGGGCCATACGAATACAGCGTGCCCGGCGCGGCGCGAGACTTCCGTATGCAAACGGAGCCTGAACCATGACCGGAGCCACCGTGATGCCCGCACCATCCGGCGCCCAGCGCAGAGCATCTTACACGGGTCTCTACGCCTTCCTGGTGTCCGTGGTAATGTTCTTCGCCGGATTTACTTCCGCCATGGTTGTCCGGCGCGGCGGCGCCAAGGACTGGAAGCCGGTCCCGATGCCGGACATCCTTTGGGTGAACACCTCCATCCTCGCAGTATCGAGCGTGCTGGCGGAGAAAGCCCGCCGCGACCTGCGCAACGGCGACCGCACCCGTTTCAGCGTCACCTGGAGCCTCGCCACGCTGGTGGGATGCGCCTTCGTCGCCGGCCAGATTCTGCTGTGGCGCCAACTCCGGGACGCCGGCGTCTACATGGCCGCCAACGCCAGCGGCGCTTTTTTCTATGTCGGCACCATCGCCCATGCCGTACATCTTGCCGGGGGCCTGGGCGCGATGCTCTACCTCTGCTACCGCGCCTGGCGCCTACAGCTTGGCCCGGGCCGCCGGACCGCCGTCGATGTCACCACCATCTACTGGCACTTTCTCGGCGTGTTATGGGTTTACCTACTGGTCTTGTTTCTGGTCCTGGCGAGGTAACCCGGCATGACACCAAGACCATTTGGCATCGCTTCGCGCCCGCTGGGCATGTGGCTGTTCGTCGTCTCTGACGCGCTGACGTTTTCCACTCTGCTGATCTGCTATACCTACCTCCGCATCGGCAACCCCGACTGGCCCACGCCCTTCGGATGGTCCAGCATCCTGCAGGCTTCGCTGATGACGCTGGTGCTGGTCACTTCCAGCCTTACCATGGCGCTGGGCGTGAAGGCGATGAGGGACGGCAGCCGTCCGAACGCGGCGCGTTATCTGTTTGCCACCGCGGCATGCGGCGTCACGTTCATTGTGCTGCACGCCAACGAATGGCTGCACCTCATCCGCGAGGAGAAACTTACTATCTCGGCCAGCCTTTTTGGCGCTACCTTCTTCACGCTCACCGGTCTGCACATGGCCCACGTCGCCATCGGCGTGATCTATCTCTCGGCCGTCGCCCTGCGCGTGAACGGCGGCGGGCTCAACGCCGATGACGTCGAAACCAGCGGCCTTTATTGGCACTTCGTCGACCTGGTGTGGATGTTCATCTTCCCCCTGGTCTATCTCATGTCGGTGAAGCTATGACGTATTTCCGCATCTGGGCGGCGCTCACCGCCCTCACGGCCATTGAGGTCGCCCTGGCCTACCAGAAACTCGGAGTGGCCCTTTTCCTGATCGTGCTGCTCGGCCTGTCGATCGGCAAAGCGGCCATGATCATCGCCTGGTTCATGCACCTGAGGCACGCGCCGCGCAGCCTGGCACTAGCGCTGTTCGTCCCGCTGATCACGTTCATCCTTTGCCTGTTCGGCCTCCTGCCGGACTCCTTCCGTATGGACGAATTGAGGACACACTGATGCTGATGCTGCTGCAATGCGTCCAGTGTTTCCGCAACGCGCAGGCGCAGGCGGCCGCGCAGGCCACGGCCATGAACCGCGGCATTCTCGTTCTGCTGCTGCCCGCCCTGTTACTGCTGGGCAGTTTCGTGTGGATCGCCTGGAGGCGCCGTGATTAACCTGTTCTTACTGGCCGCGCTCGCCACGGCCCAGACTTACGACGTCGCCATCACCGGCGCGCACGTTCTCGATCCGGAATCGAAGCTCGACGCGGTGCGCAACATCGGCATCCGCGACGGCCGCATCAGCGCCATCACCACGGCGAAGATCGCCGGCAGGCGGACGATCGACGGCAAAGGGCTCACCGCCGCTCCCGGCTTCATCGACCTCCACGCCCACGGCCAGGATCTGGAAAACCAGCGTTACCAGGCCCGCGACGGCGTCACCACGGCGCTTGAGCTCGAAATCGGCGCCTACGACATCGACGCCTGGTACGCCGAACGCGAAGGCAAGCGCCTCATCCATTCCGGCGTCAGCGCCGGCCATCCGCCCGCGCGCATCAAAGTATTCAAGGACCCAAGCCAGAGCCTGGTCCCGCACGGCGACGGCGCGCGCAAAGCCGCCGATGAGGAGCAGGTCACGCTGCTCAAACAGGCCATCGAAGGCGGCCTGCTTCGCGGCGCGCTCGGTGTCGGCTTCGGCATCCAATATACGCCCGCGGCCTCGCGGTGGGAGATCCTCGAAATCTTCCGCGTCGCCGGACGGCTGAAAGCGCCGGTCTTCGTTCATATGCGCCACATGGGCGCCGCGGAGCCGGACGCCATGAACTCGCTGGAGGAACTGATCGCCGCCGCCACCATCACCAGGGCGCCGCTGCATGTCGTTCACATCACTTCCAGCGGCCTGTCAATGACCCCCAGGTTGCTCCAGACCATCGGCGAGGCGCGCGCCGCCGGGCTCGACATCACCACCGAATGTTACCCCTACAACGCCGCCATGACCGAACTGCAATCGGCCATGTTCGACCCCGGCTGGCAGAAGGTGCTGGGCATCGGCTATGGCGGGATTGAATGGGTGGGAACCGGCGAGCGGCTCACCCGCCAGAGCTTCGAGAAATACCGCAGGCAGGGCGGCATGGTGATCATGCACATGATCCCGGACAAGGTGGTGGAAACGGCGGTAGCAAGCCCGCTGACGATGATCGCCTCCGACGGTGTGTTGGCGAACGGCAAAGGCCATCCACGCGGCGCCGGCACCTTCGCCCGCCTGCTGGGCCTCTATGTCCGCGAGCGCAAGGCTCTCCCGCTGATGGACGCCATCGCCAAGATCTCGCTGGCCCCGGCCCGCCGCCTGGAATCCTACGTTCCCGCGATGAAGCAGAAGGGCCGCATCAAGGTGGGCGCCGATGCCGACATCGTGATCTTCGACCCCGCCCGCGTGACCGATCGCGCCACTTTCCGCGAGCCCGCGCTGCCATCGGAAGGGATCCAGTATGTGCTGGTGGCCGGCACGCCCGTCGTACAGGCAGGTAAGCTCGTTGAAAGCGTCCGGCCGGGGCGGGCCATCCGGGCGGCAGTGAGGAACCAATGACCGCGGCGCTGCTACTTACAATCGCCCTCCAGGCCCAGCCGCTTCCCTTCGATGTCCTCATCACAGGCGGCCGCATCGTCGATGGAACGGGCACTCCCTACTTCTATGCCGACATCGGCATCCGCGGTGACTCCATCGTTTCCATCGGCAAACTCTCCGGCAGCCAGGCCAAGGTGCGCATCGAAGCTGGCGGACTGACCATCACTCCGGGTTACATCGACATACACAGCCATGCCATCCGCGGCATTTACCGCACGCCTACCGCGGAAAACTGCCTCCGGCAGGGCGTCACCACGCTCATCGAAGGCCCCGACGGCGGCTCTCCCATCCCCCTCAAACCGGAACTCGACCGCCTCACCACAACGCCTCTCAGCGTCAACTTCGCTTTCTGCGCCGGACACAACAGCATCCGCCAGAAGGTGATGGGAACGGAACGCCGCAAGCCCACCGCGCAGGAACTGGAGCGCATGAAACTGCTGGCAAGGCAAGCCATGCTCGACGGAGCCTTCGGTCTTTCCACCGGCCTGTTTTATGTTCCCGGCAACTATGCCGCCACCGAAGAGGTGATCGAACTGGCCAAAGCGGTGGGCGAACTGGGCGGCTTCCACGTCTCCCACATGCGCGATGAGGCCGCGGGCATCCTCGACAGCGTGCGCGAAACCATCCGCATCGGAGAAGAGGGCCGCCTGCCCACCCAACTGACGCACCATAAGATCATCGGCAAGACTTACTGGGGCAGGAGCGTGGAGACGCTGAAGTTAGTGGATGAAGCGCGCGCCCGCGGCGTCGATGTCACCATTGACCAGTATCCCTACACCGCCTCCAGCACCGGACTTGGCTCCGCCCTCATCCCCCAGTGGGCGCTCGCCGGCGGCCAGCAGGCCCTGCGTGAGCGGCTGAAAGCGCCCCAGCAGCGCGCCCGGATCAAGCAGGAGATCGTGCGGCGGATTGAGAACGAACGCGGCGGCGGCGACCCGCGCAACATCGTGATGGCCTCCTGCGGCCATGATCCGGCGCTGGCCGGCAGGCATCTCGGCGAGATCGCCCAGGCCCGCGGGCGCACCGGCGTCGACGGCGCCGCCGAAACCGCCATTGAGCTGCAGGAAAAGGGCGGATGCAGCGCCATCTTCCACGCCATCTCCGAAGACGATGTAGAACGAATCATGCGCCATCCGGTGACCATGATCGCCTCCGACGGCGGCGTCCCGTTCTTTGGGGAGGATGTGCCACACCCGCGCAGCTACGGCACCTTCGCCCGCGTTCTGGGCCGCTACGTCCGGGAGCGCAAGGTGCTCACCCTGGAGCAGGCAGTCTTTAAGATGTCCGGTCTTCCTGCCCAGCGGCTGAAGATATATGACCGGGGCATACTACGGCCCGGCATGAAAGCCGACCTCGTCATTCTGGACCCGGCCACCATCGCCGATAAAGCCGAATTCGCCAAGCCCCACCAGTACGCGGTGGGTGTGCGCGATGTATTGGTGAACGGCCAGCCGGCCTTGCGCAACGGCCAGGTGACGCGAGACCGCCCGGGGAGAGTACTCTACGGCCCGGCGTACTCCGGGCGTCTTCTCCGCGCGAAAGCGATTGTAAAGTATGAAGATTCTCCCCGCACCCCCCGATAGAGGAGTGTGTCGGGGTACTCTGCTTGTTCAACGCAATACTGATCGGTAGTGGTGCGGCACGTTGCCGGCTCATCCAACGGGCAGCCATGCTCTCAGAGGGTGTTCTGCCGATGAAGATCCTGGACAGCTATCCGGGATCGCACGAATTGACCCGCTGGCTGACGACCGTGCAGCCGGACCTGTTGCTGATCGATCTGGCCGACCATGAAGCGGCTTTGAAATGCGCGAATACGACGGCGGCGCACAGCCCGCATACAGCGGTGATCGGGGTGGGAGAACGGCGCGGAGAAAGCTCGCTGATCCTGGCCTCCATTGCCTATCCCCCACAACCGGAAGAGTTGATCCGGGCCGTGGATCAGGCCGTCCATCGCGTGCGCAGTACGGTGGAAAGCAACCTGTTGGCGTTTCAGCCTTCCAAGGCCGGCAGCGGCTCCAGCACGGTGACGTTGAATACGGCAATGGCCCTGGCGCGCTACCGCCGCAGGGTGCTGGTGGTGGAAGGGGATCTGCGGTCAGGCGTGATGTCGATCATGCTCAACCTGAGCCCCGGCCACTCGGTGCAGGAAGTGTTGCGCAGCCGGGATGAGATGGATCTGTTCCGCATTCGGGCCGCCACGGTCCCGGCTCACGGGGTGGATTTTCTGCTCAGCAACCGGGCTTCGGAGGGGCGTCCGCCGGCCTGGGAGGACTACTTCCGGTTGTTGGAGATCGTGAAGTCGAAGTACGACGACATCCTGGTGGATCTGCCGGAACTGGTCAATCCGGGGACCCGCGAGATCGTCCAGCGCAGCCGACTGGTGTTCAATGTATGCACGCCTGAACTGTTGTCTGTGCGGCTGGCTGAACGGCGCTGCCAGGAGTTGCAGAACTGGAGCGTGCCGGAAGACCGCATTCAAATCCTGGTGAACCGCTGGCACAGAGGCGAACTCACTTCAGAGGAAATCAGCAGGCAGATCCGGCTGCCGGTGAAGCATGTGTTCCCGAACGATTACGCGACCGTAAGAGCGGCGCTGACGGCCGGTGGCCCGGTTCCATCGAACACATCGCTGGGAGCGGCGTTCGACGAATTTGCTTCGGACCTGGCGGGAATTCTGCCGCGCCAGACACGGCGTCCGGCAGGCGGAGGCCTGTTTGACTGGCTGACGGCGAAGCCGGAGCGGAAGCCGGAGCCAGCGAAGGTGCCTGTGGCGGTGCGAACGCGCCGCTGATTTCGCTATTACGCGCCGGCGCCTAGCCGATGAGGCCATTAGGTGCAAATCGGTGTTCGGCGCGCTTTTGATCGCAAGCAATCCGCAAAGGGCGAGAATCCTGAAAGAGGTGGCGCTCGAGAGCGGGGTGGTCCTTGTGCTGCGCGCCCTGGAATCTTATCCTTCGGGCGTCCAACTGACGCAGTTGTTCAACGCGCTGGACCCCGACCTGCTGTTCCTTGATGCGTCTGAGCCCTCGGCTGCTTCCGTATGCGCCGGCGTCGCCTCCTCGCGCAGCACCAAAGCAGGCGTGCTGGCGACGGCCGAGCAGGAACATCTGACGATGCTGGCAGCCGATCCGCTCTTCCCCGTTCTGCTTCCCTTCCCGCCGCTGCCGGACACCGTGGCGCGCGCCGTGGATGCGGCGATTCACCGGCATCGCTGTCCGGTTGAGCATGCGCTGCTCTCCTTCCTTCCCGCCAAGGCCGGCAGCGGCGCGAGCACGGTGGCCTACAACACCGCCTGCGCGCTGGCAAAGCAGGGCCGCAAGGTTGTGCTGATCGAAGCCGACCTGCGTTCGGGAGTCCTGGCGACGATCGCCGGGGTTAAGGTGGAACACTCCATCCAGGGGCTGCTGCGGGGAGGAGGCGAGATGGACACCTTCCGGTTCCACAATGCCCTGATCACTCCGCGCGTTGGCCCTCACATGCTGCTGGCAACCGCACCTGCCGCCGGGAACACCTATCTGCCGGGTTGGGAGGACTACTTCCGGCTTCTCGATATCCTCAAGCCGCGCTATGACTATATTCTGGTGGACCTGCCCGAACTGGTGAATCCGGGCACGCGGGAGATTGTGCAGCGCAGCCGCTGCGTTTACAACGTGGCCACGCCGGAGTTGCTTTCCATGCAGCTTGCCACCCGCCGGGTGGCCGAGCTGACCGCCTGGGGCGTGGAGAAGGATCGCATCCGCGTCCTGCTGAATCGCTGGCAGCGCGGGGGGCTCAGTGCGGCCGAGGTCACCCGCCACCTGGATTGTCCGGTGGAACAGGTGTTCCCCAACGACTATCCGGCCGTTAATTCCGCCCTGGGGAAGGGCTGCGCGGTCGCCGCGCACACGGCTCTGGGCCGCAAGTACGCCGAATTCGCCGCCTCGCTCACTGACCCGACTGGACCTGACCGCGCTGAATCGATTTCATTCGCCGGCCTGTTCCGCCGCCTGCTGCCGAATTCACCTGCCGGTTGATGTACACTGCGGGTACCGGACAATTTTTGATGGACGCCGAGATCACACGGCTGCTGGACGCCTGGGGCGGAGGCGACCGTTCCGCGCTGGAACGCCTGGCGCCCGCAGTCTATCCGAAACTGCGGGAACTGGCCGGCAGCTTCCTTCGCAGGGAACGGGGCGGCCATACCCTGCAGGCCACGGCCCTTGTCAACGAGCTGTTCCTCAAGCTGATGGCGCGCCGTGAGGCGCATTTCGACAGCCGCCAGCACTTCTACTCGCTTGCGGCCAAGCTCATGCGGCTGGCCCTGATTGATCATGCGCGCGCGGCC
The DNA here is from genome assembly GCA_033762895.1 of Bryobacteraceae bacterium. Lineage (GTDB taxonomy): Bacteria > Acidobacteriota > Terriglobia > Bryobacterales > Bryobacteraceae > CADEFT01. The sequence continues at coordinate 10,696 of JANRLE010000112.1, forward strand.
AAGGCCGGCAAGCGGGGCGGCGGCAGTGACCGGGTGCCGCTGCATGAAGATGTCCCATGGGTGGACGCCGGGGGTCCGATGATGCTCGATCTGGATCGCGCCATGACCGAACTGGAGGCGCTCGATCCGGACCAGGCGCGAATGTTCGAAGCGCGGTTCCTGCTGGGCTGCACGGTGGAGGAGACGGCGGAGTTGATGGCGACGTCCAAGTCAACGGTGGACCGCCAGGTGCGCATGGCCCGTGCGTTTTTGTATTCCCGTCTCCACCGTGACCCAAATGATGACGCAAATCCGCCGCCGGTTCCGCCAACCATGGCATGAAGGCGTGGATTGTTTTCCTCACGTTACCGCTGGCTGGAGCGATTCATCGCGATCCGGCGGGTTTTTCCATCGACGTTCCGCCAGGCTGGAGCGTGCAGAGCTTCGACGGGGGCAACGCCAGCGTCACTTCCGCTGACGGCGCCGCCTTTGCGCTGGTGTCACCCGTGATCGGGCAGCGCGGCGATTGCCTTGCGCTGCTGCGCGGGGCCTTTGCCAATGGCTGGCGGACGTTCCCACAGGCGGCGAAGCTGCAGGTGAAAGCAACGGGCAAGGGCGCGGCGGTCGCGGATTTTGTCTTCGATCAGGGCCGGCGGCGCGGCGCGGTGATGTGCGCGGCTACGGGACCACGGTCGGCAATGTTCTATGGAATGGCTTCTCCGGCGGACCGCTTTCTAAGGGATCGTCCTGTTCTGGTCGCCATGCTGCGGAGCTTCCGCTACACCGGCGCCGGAACGGGGCGTGGGGAACCGGCCGGGGCGGCCCTGCCCACCGAGCCGTGGCGCGAAGCCACTGAGTCCGCCTTCACGGCAGTGAAGCCGGTAGGATGGCGGGCCGAAGGCGGCGTGGCGCGGCTTTCGAACCTCGACGTGCGCGTAGGATCACGGCTGGTGAGTCCGGACGGGCAGGCGGCGTTTGTGCTGGGCGATGTCCGTCTGAATAAGTGCATGGTGCCCGGACCGCAGACGATGCAGGCGCCGATTGGCGGAGGCGTGGACTGGTGTCCATACCGGCAGGGGGCGGAAGTAGCCGAGATGTATGTGATGCGCGGACTGGCGCGGGACATGGGCGTGGACGGCGTGCGGGTGACAGGGCGCAGGGCGCGGCCTGACCTTACTTCGAAGGCCGACCAGCAGGCTTCGATCGTGGGCGGCCTGGGAATCCGCAACGCTTACGGGGAAATTACGTTTGAGGGCACGCGGCGCGGCGCGCCGGTTAGCGGAAAAATGCTGGCTAATACGCAGTTCATGCCGTCAGTGGATCCCAACCTGCTGGCCGGTTCCTACACGCAGTATGTAACAGGGTTTGTGGCGCCGAAAGGGCAGGAAGCGGTGATGAACGCCACGCTGAATAAGATCTACTCTTCTGTGCAGTGGAACGGGCAATGGTTCACGGCGAATCTGGCGGCCAGCATCCGGGATGGGGCGATGATCCGGCGCTACCTGGCGGCGCAGGGGGAGTTATCCCAGCGAATGTTCGAAGACCGGATGGCATCCTCTGCCCGGCGCAGCGAGGCGGTGGGCGACCTGCTTTCCGGCCGGGTACGGCTGCGGGACGCCGAAGGCAATCAATACGAGGCGCGGGCGGGCAGCAATTACTATTACGCCGATGACCAGCAGGCGCGGACGGCGCCGCGGGAGGCCGCAGTGCTTGGCAGCGATCAGTGGGTGGCGCCGGTGAATGGCGTGGTGGATCTGCGTCCCCTGGAAGTGATCCAGTAGTCTCAAAAACTGAAGCCGAACTGCGCCATCACGTTCACCCAGTGATCGCGTGTGCGCAGCGCGGGAACCGCGCCCAGCGGCTGGCCGTCGGTGTGGCCGCGATATACCTTGGGAGCCAATGTAAGTGAGAACCTGCGGTATTGATCGAAGAACACCTGGAATCCGACGGTGGCGTAGTAACCCCAGCCGCTGCGCGCGGTGCAGTAGGGGCAGGCGATGCGGTAGTAGTCACTGGGCTGGCTGATCTGCTCCTGGTAGCGGAGATAGGCTCCGCCCCCGCCGCCGAACAACAGCAGCCGCCCCTGCGCCAGCGGGATGATGGCCCGGCCGCCGGCGGGCACCATAAACTGGAAGTCGCGAATTCGTTGGGCGCCGAGTTCGGTATCGACGAAGTCGCGCACCCCGGCGGCGCCAAATACCGAGTCAACTCCGGCATCAAGTTGGAAATTGCGATGGAAGCGGTAGCCGTAGGCGAAGTTCATTCCCACCTTGGGATCGAACAACGTGCGGAGGTCGGCTTGCGGCACTCCGGCGCCCAAACCTAACGTGAAATTGTGCTTCGGGAACCGGGGGTAGTTTTCCTGCGCCGCCGCCAGCACGGGCAGAAGCGCCAAACCGCCAAGCAGAATTAAGTTGCGCATAGGCGTGCGCTGATGTTGACGCGCGCAGCCGGATGGGGGTTTCGCTATCGTTTCCGCGAAGCGGCCATCGACTCCCTGATCCTGGCCGCGGTGAATTCGGCGATCATCTCCAGTCCCTTGCGGCCGTACTCCACCGTCGCGCGCGCCGGATTGCCGGTCACGCCGCTGTTGGCAAAACCGCCGTGATTGGCGATCTTGTCCTTGCGCACCAGCCGCTCATCGACGGCCAAGAGCAGCGAAGTGTCATGAATGCCGGCGTGCGTGCCAATGTCCTGTTTGCTCTCGCCCTGCGCGGCCAGCCATTCCTCGAACCCGTTGCCGCGGTAGTAACCGGGGATAAAATGGACCCTGGCCGGGGTGGAAGCCCACTCCCTGTTCAGCATTTCCGCCACCGCCTTCATCCCCGGCTGATTCGGGCCACTGTCGCCGATGAAGACGACGTCGCGGAAGCCATGCAATTTTAAGCTGCGGGCGGCGTACTCCAGCACTTTGCGGAAATACTCATCGGGCAGTGTAATGGTGCCCGGGAATCGCATGTGACCGGTGGGCGGATTCAGTTCTCCCTCCGGCACATAGGCCATCACGGGCGCAACCAGGGTTCTGCCCAGCTTGCGGGCGATGTTGCCGGCATTGTGCCGGATCCTGAAGTTGTGCTTGCCCAGCACCATGTGCGGGCCATTCTGTTCGGTTCCGCCGGTGGGCACGATGATGGTGGTGTAGCCCGCCTTGAGCGCGTCGCGCGCCTCGGTCCAGGTAAGTTCTTCAAGAAACACGCTCGGGGGCGTTTGCGCCAGGCAAGCCGCCGCGATCCAGGCAAGTGTAAAGGGCAACATTGGAACCTCAGGAGACGACGCGTCCGGGCGCGTCCTTGTGCGCCGGCGGCTTCACCACGGTCACGTCACGCAGTTTCGCCAATTCCCGCCGCGCGACATCGGCCCAACTCGACGAAGGGTCCAGCTTCAGATAGGCGCGCCAATGGCGCACGGCCTTCATGGTCTGGTTGGTGCGCTGGCAGAGCAGGGCGAGATTGTAGTGCGCGTCGGCGTAGTTGGGGGCAATGCGCAGGGCGGCGGTGTAGTGGTGATAGGCCTCGGCGTAGTCGGAGCGCTCATCGAACAGATTGCCTAGGTTGAAGTGCGCCAGCGCGTATTCCGGTTCGATTTCCAGCGCTTTGCGATAGTAGGCTTCCGAGCGTTTGAAGTTGCGCGTCAGGTAGTAGATGGTGCCAAGGTTGATCAGCGCGCCCAGGCATTCCGGATCGAGCTCCAGCGCCTTCTGATAAGCTTCCATCGCCTGTTCAACGGGCAGGCCGGCCTGCTCAATCTCAAGGCCCTTCTGGAACCATTCGGCCGCGTCATCGGCGCGTTTCTGCTGCGCTCTCTGGGCCTGCTTCTCAGTGGGAAACGCCAGCAGTCGGCTGACCTGATCGGCGTCGAAGTTGAGGGCAAGCTGGCCGGACACAGCCTCCATGCGATGGCCGTCTATCTGGACCTGGATGCGTCCGTGATCGACGACAACGTTCAGCTCACTGAGCGGATCGCGCACGTCGCGCAGCTTGCGCTGGATCTCTTCAATGGCCTGCCGGATGCGCTTGGGACCGAAGCGCGCGCGGCTGAGCTTGGCCAGCGTCTGCACCGCTTTCAGATCGGCCCAGTTGTAATCCGGCACCTCGCGCACCAGTTGCAGCTTCTCCCAGGACCGAAGCTGGCGTCCGGTGACGCCGGCGATGCGAAGGAGTTGTTCTCTGCTATAACTCTGCTCCGCCCGCTGTTGCGCCACAGCTTGAATTCTATCATCCGGGCCTCGCTTCGCCTATAGGAAGCGTACTGCTACCATGACAAGACATGGCGAAGCTGAGACCGGCAGGGAAGAGAAAGGGCGCCTCCGCGCTACAGCGTCCGGGAGCGGTTCCGTGCGTGGTGATCATCATCGCGGGCATGCTGCTGTTGGCGCTTCTCTTCTATTCGGTGCTGGCATCGAGCAGCCGCTAAGCGAAATTCAACGAATGCGAATCGACCAAAGACAACCAGACCAGATGCGCCCTGTGCGTATCCAACCGGGCTACCTGCTCACCGCCGAAGGCTCGGCAATGATTGAGTTCGGCAACACCAGGGTGCTGTGCGCGGCCACGGTGGAAGACACGGTGCCGGCGTTCCTGCGCGGCTCCAATCGCGGCTGGGTGACGGCGGAATACGCGATGCTGCCAAGGGCCACGATGACGCGGACGCCGCGGGAGGTGAACAAGGGGCGGCAGTCGGGAAGGACGCTGGAGATACAGCGGCTGATTGCGCGCTCGCTGCGGTCGGTGGTGGATCTGGATGCGCTGGGGGAACGGTCGATCATCGTGGATTGCGATGTAATCCAGGCCGACGGGGGCACGCGCACGGCGGCAATCACCGGGGCTTATGTGGCGCTGGCATCCACCATCGGACAGCTTGTGGCGTTCGGGACGCTGAAAAAGTCGCCGCTGCGGGACGCGGTGGCCGCGGTCAGCGTGGGCGTAGTGGGCGGAGAGGCGCTGCTGGACCTATGCTATGACGAGGATTCGAAAGCCGATGTGGATGCCAATGTTGTGTTGACGGCCGGCGGGCAGTTTGTGGAGTTCCAGGCAACGGCGGAGCGGGGCAATTTCTCCGATGAGGACATGGCGAAGATGGTGACGCTGGCGCGCAAGGGCATCACCGAACTGGTGGAACTGCAGAAGCGGGCTTTGCGGACACCGTGATCGTTTATTGCGCCACTACCAACGCGGGAAAGCTGCGGGAATTCCGGGAAGCGGCGGAGGAACTCGCGCCCGGGCGGTTCGCCATTGAGCCGCTGCCCCACCTGAAGGATATTCCACCCGCGCCCGAAGACGGGGACACGTTTGAGGCCAACGCCATTCAGAAGGCGCTCTACTATAGCCTGCATGAGGATGCGCCGGTGTTCGCCGAAGATTCGGGGTTGGAAGTGGACGCGCTGGGGGGCGCCCCGGGCGTGTATTCGGCGCGCTTTGCCGGTGAGGGCGCCGATGATGAAGCCAACAACGATCGTCTGCTGGAGCAACTGCGTGGGGTGGCGGAACGTACGGCGCGCTACCGCTGCGTGATCGCGCTGGTGGAAAAGGGACACCTGCTGGGAACGTTCTCCGGCGCCGTGGAGGGCCGGATCCTGGACGAAAAGCGCGGCACGGGCGGATTCGGCTACGATCCGCTGTTCTACTATCCACCGTTCGGCTGTACGTTCGCGGAGGCCTCGGCCGGGCAGAAGCTGTCAGTAAGTCATCGTGGAGAGGCGTTTGGTAAGCTGGTGGAGTTTCTGAGCGTAAGAATCTGACCGGAGCGTACATTCTTTCTGGCTTCGATCGCGCCGCCGGGCCAGCGGATCTCAAGATCGGCGGATGTTTCGGGACCGAGGCCAAAATGAATGCGCGGGTCACTGGAGGAAAGGAATCCCTCGCTGGGGGCACTGTGGTTGAGCAGCGTGCGGCCCGATGGCGTGGTGAGCCTGATGCTGGCGCCGGGCGCGTTGATCAACAGCCAGTTGTTCTCACCGCCCGAATTGAGCAGGATCCGCGGGCGGCGGCCGAGCGAGGTGACCACGATATCCATCCAGCCGTCGTTGTTAAGGTCCGCAAAGGCTGCGCCGCGCTGGTAACCGGTGCGCAGGAAGTCCTTGCCCAGTTGGCCAGAAACGTCGGCAAAGCGGCGGCCATCCAGATTTTGAAACAGCGTATCGTGCTGCTCGGCGTCGGCCTTGAGCGAATCGACGTCTCCGTTGGCGGAGTAGAGGTCCTTCCATCCGTCGTTGTTGTAATCGATGAAACCGGCGCTCCAGCCCGAGTATGGCTCGCTGAGCCTGACGATGCCGGCCGCGGGAGAGGCGTAGCGGAAGGACTTGCCGCCGAGGTTGCGGAACAGGCCCCAGATCTGTCCCATCAGGTCGTTGTAGAAAATGTCCGGCCATCCGTCGTTGTCGTAGTCCCTGACGGCTGCGCCCATGGCGGAGACGGTTGCGGCGTCGTCGTTGTAAGCCACCCCGAGTAACAGGCCCTGTTCCCGGAATGTGCCGTTTTTCTGGTTGACGTAGAGGAAGTTACGCTCGGTGTCGTTGGCGATGAAGATGTCCGGGAAGCCGTCGCCGTTGACGTCGGCGATGCCGATGCCCATGCCTTTGCCGAGGGCGCCGGCAAAGCCCGCAGAGGCGGTGACGTCCTCGAAACGGTGGTTGCCCAGGTTGCGGTAGAGCCGGTGCGGGACGGCGGGGTAGGTCTTGGGATGGCAGTAGAAGTCCACGCCGTCTTCGCGCACGCAGCGGCGGTCAGTGGCGGGAGTCCAGAGGGTGTAGTTGGAGAGAACGAGGTCCAGGCGGCCATCGTGATCATAGTCGAGCCACGCGCCCTGGACGCTGAGCGTGCCGGGGGGCTTGGTGAGGCCGGAGAGGGTGGTGACATCGAGGAAGGCGCCTTTGCCGGTGTTGCGGTAGAGGACGTTGGCGCCGGCGCTCGCGACAAACAGGTCAGTGAATCCGTCGCTGTCGAAGTCGCCGGCCGCGGCGCCGAGGCTATAGCCGAGGGATTCCCCGGCGAGGCCGGCGCGGACGGTAACGTCTTCGAACTCGCCATTCCCTTTGTTGCGAAGCAGCGCGTTGTAGTGAGCGGGAGATTTCCTGAGATCGGGGAAGCTGGCGCCGTTGGTGAAGTAGAGGTCCATCAGCCCGTCGTTGTCGTAGTCGAGAACGGCGACGCCACCACAAAGAGGCTGCGGGAAATACTTGCGGCCGTCAAAGCCGTTATTGGTGGTGTATGGGAAGGCGGAACGGGGAGCGGCGTCGGTGAACTGCTGGCCGGCCAGGATCGCCGCGCTGGCGAGGATGGCGGACAACATGGCTAGCGGCCGCGGCCGAGGCCCGTGCCGGGGCGCTGCGGCTGTTGCTGGGTGTTGCCAAAGCCGCTGCTGTTACCAAAGCCACTGCTATTGCCAAAGCCGCTGCTATTGCCAAAGCCCGTGCCCGGCTGTTGTTGCTGCTGGGTGTTGCCGAAGCCCGTGGTGTTGCCGAAGCCGGTACCCGTGTTGTTACCGGGATTGGCGGCTCCGCCCAGCGGATTCGTGCTTCCGGGAATGCCAGTGTTGGCGCCGCCCGCCGCATTCTGCATCTCTTTCTGGATGTCGTAAATGAACTCCCATTCGTTGTACTTGGTGCGTTCATTGATGACTTTGATGCCTTCGGCTTCGAACTTACTGGCGACGCCGGCGATGCCGGGCCCCAGCGCGATGCCGGCGCCGAGCACGCCTGTCATGCCGGGCACTCCCTGTTGCGGTCCGCCCTGCCGGGGCTGCGTGATCATGTTCATGATCTGCTTGGCGACGTCGGTGTTGGCGGCCGGGAATCCCGCGCCGGGGGCCTGGGGATAGGGCTGCGGAACCGTACCGCCGGTTTGGGAACTGGAAGGACGTCCGAAAGGATTCTGCTGAACCTGATTGGAGGTGCCGACACCGGGGACATAGCGGCCGACCGGGTTAAATCCGGGCTGTTGCGGATAGCCGGGCTGCTGTTGCGGAAAGCCGGGCTGTTGCGGATACGGTTGCTGCTGGGGATACTGCTGCTGTTGCTGATTCGGGTTCGCGTTTGGCGGAGTGAACACACCCAACTGCTGCAGTACGTTGGGCGGCGCTCCCTGCTGTTGCTGTTGCTGCTGAGGTTGCTGCTGCTGCGGATTCTGGGGATCGAAGCCGGGCTGCTGCTGCGGTTGCGGCTGCTGGTTCGGATCAAAGTTCGGACCGGGCGGGGCGTTGGGATCGACGGGCACGCCATCCCCGCTGGCCGCCTGCGTGCCGGGGGCATTGGCCATATCGCTCTGCCGCAGCCGGTTTGCCACGGTGACGCCGGCGCCTGTCCCCTGCGCTGTTTGGCCGACGCCGGCGAACTCGCTGATGAAGGTGTTTTCCGACTTCTTCTTGTCGTCTTTCTTCATGGTGACCGAATCGAGAAACTCACCCATGGGGCCGACGCGGATGAAGCGCCATTCGTCCTTGCCGGTCATGGGATCGACGTAGCGGCGCCGTAAGTAGCGAATGCCGTTGTTCGATTCGAGGTCCTCAAGGCGCGCCGGGTAGCGGCGATTTTTCCGCACATACAGTTGGATGGCGCGCTGGTATTGCATACCACGTTCCACCAGCAAATCCTCCTTCATGCGCTGGGATTCGAAGGCGATGCGCGGCAGTTCAATGTAGAGGCTGATCGCCGCCGTAGCGGCCAGAAGGAAGACAAACAACAGCATGAAGCCTGACTGATTCCGGCGCCGGTGGCAGGTTCGTTTCAACATTTTTAACCTAGCCTGCGGCAGGCGCGGGCTCGAGCGGCAAAGTCTGCTTGTGCTTGTGCTCGGTATCCTCTACTTCCACCGAGTTTAACCCGATTTTCACCACTTTGTAGCGGCGTTTGATGATCTCGCCTTCGGCGGCGACGAAGATGTCCTCACCTTCGAGAAAGAAGGCGCGTTTAATGCCACCCTTACGGTCACTAAAGCCGTAGAACTTGAAGGGAATCGGCGGTGGCGGCGGCTTCACAGGTTCCGATGGTTTGACCTCGGCGGGGGGCAGTTCGGGGCCGGCGGCAGCCGATTTCTTGGCTGTAAGATCGATTTTCGGATCGGGCGTCTTGGGGGCGGGAGGCGGCGGCGGAGTGGAGAAGTCGAACAGGCTGCGTGCCCCGCCTTCGACGGTGACGGTCTGCAGTTTCGCCAGCAGGTCGAGGCGCAGCGTGGGATCGACCTTCATGGGGTCCGGGCGGTCCTCAGGACGGGCGTACTTCAGCGTGGGGCGGAACTCGCCGACGGCCTGCCGGCCGTAGAGGCCGCGGCGCTGGCTGGGACGCGAGCCTGGGGCCGCAGCGGGACCGGGCTGGGGCGTTGGGGCCACCGCCGGCGGCGTTGAGGCGGCCGATCGCGAGGACGATTCGGGAACATCACCATCGGACAGGACGTTGGAGTAGAACGAGTAGGCAGCCAGCAGCAACAGCGCGCCCAGGACATAGACTTTGTTCCGTTCCGCGCCAAGTTTCATAACCCTGCTCCCTGAGCGACTTCCGGCGGTTCGGCGGGCAGTCCTTCGCGCACGAATACGTTCACCTTCATCTGGATGTTCAGCACACCCAGATTGCCCTGCTGCGGCGAGGCGCCCATGCTCTCCACAATGAAGAATCGCGGCGAACGGTCAAGCTGGTTCACGTACTTGAGCAGGTCGTTGTAAGAGCCTTCATAGTTGGCGGAAATGGCCCCGATGGCGAGATTGTCGGAGCCTTCGATGCCTTCAAAGGCGAAGGCGTGTTCCTTCGGCTTGATGCCCGCCGCCTTGGCCATCTGGTTCAATTCGCTCACCAGCGTAGAGGCGGCCTTTTGCCGGGAGAGGAAGTACTGGCCCAGGAAACGTTCGCCTTCGGTGCGGGCCGTTTCCGACTTGCCGGTAAGCAGCTTGAGGCGGTTGATCTGCGTCTGGCGCTGCAACTGTTGGCGGCGGAGGTCCACGAGTTGGGATTCAAGTTGCTCGGCTGTATCGGCCCACGGGCGGAAGGCGACGATGGCGGCGCCGATGTTGGCGGCAAGCAGTATCCCGAGGATGACGCGCGCCACCTTGCGCGGATCGCGGCCTGATCCGGGCTTGGCCACCACCTTCGGAGCGGCGGTTGCCAGTTTCTCTTTGATTGCGCCCAGCTTTCCTCTCATTCTTATCTGCTCCGGTTCATATCTTCTGGGTGTAATTCACGGTCACACGGTAGCGGTAGAGCGGCTCAGTGGCCGAAGGCGGCAGGATGCTGGTGACCTGGGTGGCGCCGAACAGCGGCGAAGCCTCCATTTTCATTAGCATTTCGATGACCGGTTCAGGGGCCTGGCAGCCAACTACCATGTCAAGCTGCACCTGGTTCTCAGAGGTAACCTGAGGACGGATGTTGACCAGCCGGACGTTGTAGGGAATTACTTTTTCGAGGCTGGAGAAAATCCGTGTCCAGCTTATGCCCTTTCGCAGGAGTAACTGGTTCAGGAAGACGCTGCGCTCGATGACTTCACCGTTTTCAGGACGCCGCAGTTCGGCTTCGAGCCTGGCCTGTTCGGCCTGGACGCGCTGCAGATCGCCACGGGCCTTTTCCACTTCCGCGCGGGCTTCGGCGGCGTCGTCGCGGGTGGCCAGCGCGAGAAAGGACAGGACCGCGAGCATCAGGGTGAGGATGATTCCCAGCGCCCAGGCGGCGACGACAAACGGCCGGTCGCGGCGGAAGGGGTCACTGGCGAGATTAACGTTAATACGCATCAGGCCGCCTCCACCCCCTGAAGGTATCCATAGAGGCCGGAGTTAAAGGCGCCGGGCGGGCCATAAAGGGAGCGCAGCGGTTCCACCGGAACGCTCAGTTCGGCGCCGAGTTGTTCGGCCATGCCGTCGCAGGCCGCGCCGAAGCCACAGACCAGCAGGCGTTCGGGGCGGCGCTTCATTTCGTCCTCCACAAAGGCGAAGGTGGGAAAGAGCACGGCCATCACCTCGTCGGTGGTCACATGTTCGAGTTCCACGCAGCGGACCATCTTGAGCGAATTGCTGTCGGTGACCAGCACGCTGAGGTACCTGCCGGTAAGCTTGGCCGTGACCTCAAGCGCGCCGGCGCGCAACAGGTTGAGCGCGGCCAGGGCGGAGATGGTGACGATGCCGGGATGAAGTCCGGCGACGCGCAGCGGGGCTTCGTAGCGGGCAAGGATTTCGAGCGAAACCACGGCCACCACGACGTCCTTACGCTTGCCGGAGCCGGGCTGCACGGCGAAGCTGACGGAGGCGGCATCGAGATCGAACGGGACGCTTTTCTTGACGCGGAACCGGACCAGGGCGGCCTGTTCGTGTGCCTCACCGGGGAAGGAATCGAAATCGAGGACGGCGACTCGTCCGCAGTAGTCCGGAAGAATAATGGCGGCGGGCCGGCGCTTGTTACCGTCGGGCGGCGCCAGACTGCGCACGGCCGCCTCCAATACGTCGGGCTTTAGCACGTTGTCGCGCACCGGGGACACGGAGAGCGTTTCGGGCTCCAGCGGCATGTAGCCGGTGTCGAGCTTTTTGTTGTGGTGCGCCCAGGCGATGCCGGCTTCGGAGAACTCCAGCACGAACTCCGGCGGCGGCTCAGATAACAGGCGGCGCATTGTTCTTACAAATGACAAGTTCGTTATCCCTCGATGAAGGTGACCTTATTTACTTCCCGAAGCGTGGACAGACCGGCCCTCACTTTCTCCAAAGCCGATTCACGGAGGAACCGCATCCCCTCCTCCTTGGCCACACGCTTCACTTCCGAACCGGGACGCCGTTCGAGGATCATTTCGCGGATTCTTTCGCTGAGGTCCAGCAGTTCGTGGATGGCGGTACGGCCGCGGTATCCTGCTCCGCCGCACTCAAAGCAGCCGGCGCCCTCATAGAATGTCACGTCGCGCCATTCCTCCAGTTTCAAGCCACTCTCGGTTACCAGGTAGTCCTCATCGTATACCACCGGTTTCTTGCAGTGTTCGCAGATGAGGCGCACCAGTCGCTGGGCGAGAATACAGTTGAGGGCGGAGACGAAGTTATAGGGCTCAACACCCATGTTCAGGAAGCGGCCCAGCACGTCGATGACATTGTTGGCGTGGACGGTGGTGAAGACCAGGTGGCCGGTGAGGGCGGCGTTGATGGCGATTTGCGCGGTTTCCTGGTCGCGGATTTCGCCCACCATCACCTTGTCAGGGTCGTGGCGCAGGATGGACCGCAGGCCGCGGGCGAAGGTAAGGCCCTTCTTTTCGTTCACCGGGATCTGCGTGATGCCCTTGATCTGATATTCGACGGGATCTTCGATGGTGATGATCTTGTCCTCGTCGTTTTTGATCTCCATCAGCGCGGCGTAGAGCGTGGTGGTTTTACCCGAGCCGGTGGGGCCGGTGACCAGCACCATGCCGTAGGGTTCCTTGATGGCGCGGCGGAAGCGGGTGACATCGTGTTCGGAAAAGCCGACGACATCCAGGCTGAGCGAGGAAAACTTTTCGCTCATCGACTCTTTGTCCAGCACGCGAAGAACGGCGTCTTCCCCATGGATGGTGGGCATGATGGAGACACGGAAGTCGATGAGGCGGCCTTTATAGCGGACGCGGAACCGGCCGTCCTGAGGGACGCGGCGTTCGGCGATGTCGAGTTCGCTCATCACCTTGATGCGGCTGATGATGGTGGAATGCCAGTCCTTGGCGATGGGCGGCATGGCGTATTGCAGCACGCCGTCGATGCGGTACTTAATGGCGACTTCGGTGTCGCGGGTTTCAATGTGGATGTCCGAGGCGCGGCGCTCCAGGGCGTTGAAGATGGTGGTGTCCACCAGCTTGATGACCGGCGCGATGTCGGAATCTTCGCTGGTAAGCCGGTCAATGGAAAGGGTTTCGTCACTGCCTTCCTCGTCGCCAACGACATCGAGGGCGAAACCTTCGGTGACTTCTTCGAGGACACGCTGGGACTGCTCGGTTTTCTTGAGGAGGTCGGAGATTTGCGAGAGGGTGGCGACCTTGACGTGGAGCTTGCGGGCGAGCAGGATCGACAGTTCGTCGATGAGGTTGAGGTTGCGGGGGTCGGCGAGAGCGATTTCGAGGGTTCCGCCATCGGCCCGGAGGGGGACGAAGTTGTAGCGGAACATGAGTTCCACGGGGATGGAACGGAACAGGTCGTGATCGATGCGGCCTTCCTTAAGGTCAACAAATTCACAGCGATAGCGGGTGGCGAGGGTTTTCGAGGCGTTAATTTCCTGGGTTGGATCGTTGAGGCGGGTGACGGTGGCCATAGGGGTGTGGGTGGCTGTTCCGGAGCAGCCTTCATAATGATAGACGCTGGGATTCCGGAAACGTGCAGTCACTTTAGGTTGGCACCGCAACTTGCGGGCTCTTGACAAGCACGGAACCGCCTGATAACACTGGGACATGCTCCGTTTGAGGACTGGTGTGCGGTGTTGTGCGCCTTTGCTGCTCATCGCAATGATGCCGCTGGGGGCCGAGCCGGCCGCCACCTTCAAGCCGATCCAGCGCAAGTGGTGGGCGATACAGCCGGTTACGGCGCCGCCCGTTCCAACGCTGGATGCGGCGGGAAAGTCGTGGGCGCGGAACGAGATCGATCATTTCATCTACGGAAAGCTGCGGGCCAAGGGCATCCATCCGTCACCGTTGGCGGCCCGGGCCGTATTCCTGCGGCGTGTGACGCTGGATCTGACCGGTCTGCCGCCGACACCGGCTGAAGCGCAGGAGTTCCTCACCGACACACGGCCGGGAGCGGAAGAGCGGCTGGTGGACCGGCTGCTGGCCTCGCCCCGTTACGGCGAACGTTGGGGGCGGCACTGGCTGGACGTGGTCCGGTATTCGGACTCCGATGGATTTAAGCAGGACGACACGCGGCCCAACATGTGGCGCTACCGGGATTGGGTGATCCAGTCCTGGAACAACGACAAGCCGTTTGACCGGTTCATTCGCGAGCAGATCGCCGCCGATGAACTCTATCCGGAGGACCGGGCGGCGCTGCCGGGGCTGGGTTATCTGCGCCTGTTCGAGGATGAGTTCAACCAGGCCAACATCTATTTACGCCGCCAGGAGTTGCTGAACGACGTCACCGACAACACGGCGTTCGCCTTCATGGGAGTAACTTTGGCTTGCGCGCGCTGCCACGACCATAAGTTCGATCCGCTGCTGCACAAGGATTACTACCGGTTTCAGGCGTTCTTCGCCAACATGAAGATCGACGACGAGGCGACGAACGCGTCACGGGAGGAAGTGGCCGCCTATGAGGCCGCGATGAAACGCTACCGGGAAGCGGCCAAGCCCGTTTTGGATCAGATCGACGCGTTGCTGGAGCCGGCCCGTGCGAAGTACCGGAAGGAATACACGGAGCGTTTCCCGCCGGAAGTGCAGGAAGTGATTCTGAAAGCGCCGGCCGCGCGCACGCCGATGGACTGGCAGATTTACCACAAGGCGATCACGCAGGTGGAAGTACCGGACGAGGCAGTGGCGGCGAAGAAGCTGGATGCGGCAGGGAAAGCGCGGTACAAAACGCTGCAGAGCGAGTTGGAAGCACATGCGCACCTGTTGCCCAAGCCGTTGCCGCGCCTGCAGGTGATGCGCGACCAGGACATCAGCGCGCCGGCTACACATATTCTGAAAGCGGGTGCGGTGGGCGCGCCGATGGAGGAAGTGGAGCCGGGTTGGCTTTCGATCCTGGACGAGGCGCCTGCAAAGGTGCAGCCGATTGCCGAATTAAGATCCTCCGGCCGCCGGACGGCGCTGGCCAACATCCTGGCCGACCCGAAGAATCCGCTCACCACCCGTGTGATTGTGAACCGCGTTTGGCACTACCATTTCGGGCGCGGGTTGTCGGGAACGCCGAACGATCTGGGGTTGATGGGCGAGATGCCGGCGAACCGGGAGTTACTGGATTGGCTGACCTCGCAATTTACAACCGCTGACGGCTGGAGCATCAAGAAGCTGCATAAGCGGATTGTGCTGAGCGCCACTTACATGCAGGCGTCGGATTTCCGGAAGGAAGCCGCCGAAGCCGACAACGCCAACAAGCTGCTGTGGCGCTATCCGCGGCGGCGATTGGAGGCCGAGGCGATTCGCGATTCGATGCTGGCCGTATCGGGCCTGATGGACCGGACGATGGGCGGACCGGGCGTGTTTCCGGCGGTTCCGGCGGGCACGGAGATCCAGGAAGGACGGCACTGGAAGAAGGCCACTGGACCGGCCGATGAGTACCGGGCCAGCGTTTACATTTTTGCGCGGCGGCTGGTTCGATATCCGATGTTGCAGAGTTTCGACGCGCCCCTGGCGATTGAAAGCTGCGGACGGCGGCAGGAGACGGTGACTCCGGATCAGGCGTTGGAACTGATGAACGGGACGGCGGCGGCGGGATTCGCCAAGTCGCTGGCAGCCCGCGTAGCCAATGATGCGGGGCAGAGCGAAGACGCGCTGGTGGAGCGCGCCTACCGGCTGGTGCTGGGGCGCGAGGCGACGGCGAAAGAACTGGCGCGCGGCCGCGCGTTCCTTGCCAAGCAATCCGCACTGGCAGGCGGGACGAAAGGCGCGCTGGAAGACATGTGCCTGTCGCTACTAAGTTCGAGTGAGTTTTTGTATATCGATTGAGGCAGTATGACCGACCATCTGCAGGTTAGCCGGAGGGCGCTGCTACGCGGCGCGGGCAGCGGGCTGGGAGCATTGGCGATGGCTGCCATGCTGGCCGAGGATTCGCGCGCCGCAGTGGTGCACGATACCACCATCGCGCGCAAGCCGCACCACACGCCCAAGGCAAAGGCGGTGATCTTCCTGTTCATGGAGGGAGCGCCTTCGCACATCGACCTGTTCGACCCGAAGCCGAAGCTGAACGAACTGCATGGCCAACCCATGCCAGCCAGTTTCGGGCGGCCGATCACGGCGATGGGCACCGCGGGCAACACGCTGATGGGCAGCCCGCGCAAGTGGAAACAGCACGGCAAGGGCGGCATCTGGATCAGCGAGTTGTACCCGAATGTGGCCCGGCATGCCGATAAGCTGGCGGTGCTGCGGTCCTGCCAGTCGAACGGGTTAAACCACGCCGGCGGCGTCAGCCAGATGAACACTGGCGACATCCTGTCGGGCAGACCAAGCCTGGGCGCGTGGGTCACTTACGGCCTGGGGACGGCGAACAGGAACCTGCCCACCTTCGTCAGCATGATCGACGAACGGGAGCCTTTTGGCAACGCCAAAAACTGGGGCTCGGGTTTCCTGCCGGCGGTGTATCAGGGCACGCTTTTCCGCCAGGGCCCGAATCCGATCCTGAACACGAAGCTGGGCGAAGGGCAGACGGACGAACGGCAGCGCGGGCGGCTGGCGTTCCTGGCCGAACAGGACCGGGAGTACATGGTGGGGCGAGAGGACGATACGGGTTTGGAGGCGCGAATCCGGAGCTTCGAACTGGCCTACGCGCTGCAGAAATCGGGGCCGGAGGCGGTGGATCTGTCCAAGGAAACCGAGGAGACGAAATCGCTGTACGGATTGGATAAACCGGAGACGGCGGTGTTCGGCAGGAACTGCCTGTTGGGGCGGCGGCTGGTGGAGCGTGGGGTTCGTTTCGTGGAGTTGTACTGCGGATCGGGCTCGGGTTGGGACGCGCATTCGAACCTGGAAGGAAACCATGCGAAGTGGTGCAAGGCGTCTGATCAGCCGGTGGCGGCGCTGCTCGAAGATCTGGAACGGCGGGGAATGTTGGATGAGACGCTGGTGATTTGGGGCGGCGAGTTCGGGCGGACTCCGTTCAACGAAAAAGGCGACGGGCGGGATCACAACCCGTGGGGCTTCTCGATGTTCTTCGCCGGCGGCGGGGTGAAGGGCGGCCAGACGATCGGCGCCACCGATGAGATCGGCTTAAGGGCCGTGGAACGGCATGCGCACGTGCATGACATTCATTCCTCCATCCTCTGGCTGCTGGGGCTGAATCACTTGCAGTTGACGTATCTGCATAACGGGCGGGCGGAGCGTCCGACGATGCTGGGCGGCGAGAGCATGGTGAAGGAGTTGTGGGAAGGCTGATCCGCAACTTCGGGCAAAGATTGAGTGAGATTTTTCGCGCCGGCGCCGCACTATTTCTGTGATGGCGCAACCTTGGGACCGGAACTACAAGCTCTTCGGGCAGACCGATCTTCGCGGCTTGCTGTGCGTATTCGGAGGAATCCCGCTGGATGCCGATATCGCAATCGAAGCGATACCGAAGGAACTGATCCTCCCTGGCCTGCTGATCGCCGATGACGCATACCTGATCCGGGAGGGGGAGCATCGAGGCGTGCTGCATCTGGAGGCGGAGTTGCGTTGGCACAAGGGTATCCCGCGCGACATGGGCCGCTACGCGCAGGCTCTGGATCTTCGCCTGGAACTGCCGGTGCGCTCCATCCTGGTGCTGCTTACCAGGCCGTCGGCACCCGATCCGGTACCCGACAGTTACGAGTTCCAGCGGGGCGCGATGCAGTTCAGGTTTGACTATGAGCCGGTGAAGCTTTGGGAGATGGACGGCGCGCGGATCGTGGATATGGAACGGCCCCGGCTGATGCCGTGGGCGCTGCTGATGGACATACCGCGGGAGAAGGTGAGGAAAGCCGGAGAAATCGTGGAAGCGACGATGGACCGGGAACTTGGCGCACAATTCGTGACGTTCGGGACGTTAGGCAAGCGCTATGATAGGGTTGAATTGCTGGAGATGCTGGGGAGGTTACAGCCGATGTTGTTGCGGGATGAGATCTTAGAACAGTCCGGATTCGTTCAGCACTTTCAGAAGAAGGCGTTTGAGCGGGGCGTGGAACAGGGTCTGGAGCAAGGTCTGGAGCAAGGCCTGGAAGCGGGTCTCGAAAAGGGCCGCGCGGACGGACAGGGGGAGGAAGCGCGGCGGATGCTGCGATTGATTCTCTCGCAACGGTTTCCGGGCCTGGAGGACTCCTCCGCAATTGACCGGTTGCAGGATGCGGCCATGATCGAACGCCTGGTGGCGCGAATCGTCGTGGTGGAGAACCGGGACGAGGCTGCCGCGCTGCTGCGGGATTTCTGATACAAGGGTTGCATGCAACCCGAGAAATCGCTTTCGCGCCGCGGCATGATGGCGGCCGCATCCATCGTACCGTTGGCGGCGGTAAAGGGTTCGGCGGCAAATTCCGCGGTCACTGTGGGCCTGATTGGGGCGGGCGGGCGCGGAACGTTCGATGCCAGTCTGCTGGTTCGCCACACGGACGCGCGTGTCACGGCAGTCTGCGACATCTTTGACGACCGCATCGAGCGGGCAAAGAAGAACATCCCACTGGACAATCCCAGGGAGTACAAAGACTTTCACCAACTGCTGGCCAGCGATGTGGACGCAGTGATCATCGCCACGCCGGTGTTTCTGCATCCCGAGCACCTGGAGGCGGCCATTAAGGCGGGCAAGCACGTATACATCGAAAAGCCCGCGGGCCTGGACGTTGCCGGATGCAAGCGTGTGATCCGAGCCTCCGATTCGGCGGACCGCCGGTTGAACATCACTTTCGGGTTCCAGCAGCGCTACGGGCTGGGCTACCGGAGGGCGCACCAGCTTTTGTCCTCCGGAGGCATCGGCAAGATCCGCATGGCGCACTCCCACTGGATAAAAGGCGCGTTGGGCAGCAACCAGCCCGGACCGGCGCCCGCCAGTTCCGAAGAGAAGATCCGGCAGTGGCATGTCTGGAAGGACACCTTCGGAGACATCATCGTGGAGACTTATTGCCACGGGATCGATGTTCTGAACTGGTTTCTGGGAGGCCGTCCTTTGAAGGCAATCGGAGCGGGAGGCCGCACCGTGGAACGCCGTGGCGATATCAGCGATCATTGCGATGTCACGTTTTCCTATGGCGGTGGCGTGGATGGCGTGTTGACCGGGGCCCAACTGACGCCGTCCTTCTACCGCTCAGTGAATGAACAGTTCTTTGGCGAAACGGGCGTCATCGAAACAGCGCGTGAATATTGGACGCACCATCGCGGCCGCAACGATACGGTGACGGAAAGGTCTCCGCGCGAGATCACCATCGATTCGCTCGAGGCATTCCTGCAGCGGATTCGCGAGGGAAAGCCGGAGAATACAGGGGTGCGGTCGGCCGAGAGCACCTTGACGGCGATCATGGGGCGAATGGCCATCGAACAACGGCGGGAAATTACCTGGGAAGAGATGATGAAGTCATGAAACACGCTACGCTGCTGACGCTGGCATGCGCCTTCTACGCCGCCGCCGGAGAGGCCAATCACCTCACCAAAGAGGAGGAGAAGGAGGGGTATCTCCTGTTGTTCAACGGCCGGAATCTGGATGGCTGGGACGGCGACCCGGCGCTGTGGACGGTTCAGGACGGGGTGCTGGTGGGCTCCTCCGATGGGCATCCGGTGAAAGTGAATACATTCCTGATCTACAGAAAGCCGTTTGCGAACTTCCTGCTGAAAGCTGACGTGAAGCTGCGCAACCACAACAGCGGGATTCAGTTTCGCAGTGTGAGGCTGCCGGGACCGGGGTGGATGGTGTCGGGCTATCAGGCCGATTTCTCCGAGGCTGGAGAACGTTCCGCGTGGGGCAACTTCTACGAAGAACGGGGACGCGGAAGAGGTGTGATGGACCGGCCGGACCGTGGTTGGTTGACGGGGCAAAAGGTCTACCGCAGGGACGGCTGGAATTCGTATGAGATTCTGGCCGAGGGCGCACGCATCCGGTTGAAGCTGAACGGGGTGGATACGGTGGATGCCAGCGACAGCAAGGCGCCGGCGGGAATCATCGCCATCCAACTGCATGCCGGCGAAGCGATGAGAGTGGAAGTGCGCAATGTTAAGCTGAAACCTCGGCCATGAGCCAGCGTGCCCGAATTGTCGATTTCGCCGGAATCCCCGGCGTGGCCTGCCCCTGCGGCACGGCGCGCCGGGCGTTCGCCGATGTGGAGAACTACCCGGGAACGATTCATGTGACGGAGATTTCCGCCGACGCGGCGCTGCATTATCACCAGCGGCTGACCGAGACTTACTACTTTCTCGAGTGCGAACCGGAGGCGAAAATGCAGCTTGACGACGAGATCGTCGATGTGAAGCCGGGGCTGTGCATCCTGATTCCGCCGGGTGTGCGGCACCGGGCCATCGGGCGGATGAAGGTGCTGATCGTCGTATTCCCCAAGTTCGATCCCGAGGACGAATGGCTTGCCTGATTCGTGGTTGCGCCTTCAGAAAAGCAGTTTCAGGGCAAACTGAATCTCCCTGGCGTTGCCGGCCCCGGTAATCTGTCCGAATGTGCCGCTGGTAAGGTTGGTGCCGGGGTTATTGAAGTTCGGCCGGTTGAACAGGTTGAACAGTTCACTGCGGAATTGGAGCCTGGCGCGCTCATGGATCTGAATGTTCTTGAAAACCGAGAAGTCAAAACTGAACGATCCGGGACCGCTTAGCGGGTAGGCGCCGAGGTTGCCGAATACGCCGCATGGCCGGCGGAGACTACGCGCATCGCAAGGATCGGCGAAGGCTGCGCGATTGAGAAACGCGTGATTCCCCGTGGTTCTGTAATTATCGGCAAAGACGGGGACGCTCGAGACAAGATCGGGGCGCTGGCCCTGTGTGGTGCCGATGCCGTAGTTGTCGCGGCCGGACAGGATAAGCAGCGGCGTACCGCTGCGCATCGACCAGATGCCGTACAACTGCCACCCGCCGGCAATCTTGCGCGCGGCGCCGGAGTTGGCGCCGAACCATTGCTCGAACGGCACGTCCCAACTGTAGTCGGCAACGAAGTTGTGGTTGATGTCGGCGAGGAAGCGGCTGCGGGAGGCGCGAATGTTGGCATGGTCCTGCACGCTTTGGGAGTTGGCGGCAGTCATGTTGTCGACGCCACCCCGCTGGATTCCCCTTCCGTAGGTATAGTGAGCGTTGAACGTCACCCCGCGGCTGAAGCGTTTTTTGAGCGAAGTCTGCAGCCCGTGGTAGGTGCTCATCCCGGAATGTTCCTGATAACTGATGCGGGCAATGTTGGTGACCGGGCGGCGGCCGGTGGTGATATCGATGTCGTTCAGCCAATGCAGCGCCAGCAACTTCAGCCCGCGGTTTCCCACGTAGCCAACAGTGGCCACCAGATCCCGGGTGAGTTCGCGCTGGTAATCCAGCGTCCATTGCATGCTGTAGGTGGTGCGCTGGAAGGGATCGAACACGTTGCGGGAGGTTCCGCCGGGAAATCGTGACAGGTCGATGGTGCGGATATCGACGGGATAGCGCAGGTTCGGGAAATCGACGGCGGAAAGCTGGACGGCGTAAGGGGCCGTGGGTGGATTGACGAAGGCCGTAACCTCGCGATAGGTGTTGGGCGAATAAAAGACACCGGCTCCGCCGCGAATCACGTTTTTGCTGTTGCCACCCACGTCCCAGGCCATTCCGAAGCGAGGTCCGAAGTTGTTGCGATCGGGCTCCCAGATGGGCTCACCCTGCTGGCGGAAGGCGCCAAAGGGACTGTCCACGACGTTAAACAGCAACCCATCGCGCTCGGTCACCGGAGTGAAGTACTCATAGCGCATGCCGAGATTCAGGGTAAGACGGGCGCTGACACGGAAATCGTCCTGCAAGTAAAAGCCCCACTGCTTCTCTCTCAGCCGGCGAAGATCGTTGCCGATGGTGACGTAGGCGTTGGTGAACCGGCTGGCGAGCAGGTCGGCGAGAGTGGGGATTTCGTAGGCGGGCGTTTCATGATTGGCCCGGCCGTAGTGGAAGCTGCGGAGTTCAAAGCCAGCCTTTAGGGAGTGGCGTCCGGCGTTCAGGTTGAAGTTGTCGATGATCGTCCAGCTTCCTCCGTTGGCGCGCAGCAACTCCTGATTGGGGGTGGAAATGAAGCCGCTCAAGTTGCCGATCTGTTGCGGAATAAAGGCCTGGGTGGCGCGTGGGATATCCTGCTTGCTCACTCCCAAGCGCAGTTCGTTGATTGTCCGCGGCGAAAGGATGCGATTCCAGGAGAGAGTGCCGGTGCGATCCTGCGCGGGATACTCGGTGCCGTTGACTGGAGAAAGGCTGGGGACGACGGTGAACGAATCGAGGATGTTGTAGCGGACGAAGAGATTGTCCTTGCTGGTGGGGTTAAAATCCAGCCGGGCCATGGCCGCATTCTCGGTGTTGCGGCGAACGTCGCTGCGGCGGTGGAATCCGCGGTCGGGATTGCCACGATCCTCTGTGGATGGCGGCAGAAGGGCGAGCAACTGGCCGTAAGCCGGATTGGCGGCCAGCATGCGCTGGCGGAGCGATTCAGTGGGCACTTCGCCTGAAATCTGACGGCCGCGGCGCTCACGCACGCCCTCCCAGCCTGCGAAGAAGAACAGCTTGTTCCGGATGATGGGACCGCCGGCGGTGGCGCCGAACTGGTTCAACCGCAGCTTGTCCTTGCGCGCGGCGAAGAAATTGCGGGCGTCCATGCGGTCATTGCGAATGAACTCATACACGCTGCCGTGAAATTCATTCGTGCCGGACTTGGTGATGACGTTGACGCCGCCGGAGGCCGCGCGGCCCAACTCGGCTGAGAAAACGCCCTTTGTGGTCTTGAACTCCTGAATAAACTCAACGCTGAGGACATTCTGCTGCGTCTGCCCTCCGAAGTTGGAGGTGGCCGGCCGGTCGGGGTTGGACGCGTCGGTGCCATCAACGGTGATGTTGACGCCGTCGCGAGTCAGTCCGTTAAAGTAGACCGCGCCGCCGGTGACCACCGCGCCCGGCTCCAGCGCGATCAACTGCGCGAAGTTGCGCCCGTTCAGCGGCAGGTTGCGGACCTGTTCTTCTCCAATGACGACGCCCATTTCCGTGTTCTGTGTGCTGACGAGCGGAGCGCCGCCCTCAACAGTCACGCTTTCCGATACCACGCCCACTTCCATGACGAAGTCGATCTTGATGCGCTGTGTGGCATCGAGCCGGATGTCGTTACGCTCGGATTGCTTGAAACCCTGCGCTCTGACTACCAGGCGGTATTCGCCGATCGGAAGGCGTTCAAACACATAGGAGCCGGAGCCGTCGGTCTCCGCGGTCTGCGTGACCTGGGTGGAGACGTGGGTGATGGTGAGCGTCGCGCCGGGAGCAACCGCGCCCGAAGCGTCTGTAACGGAACCGAGGATCGCACCGGTGTTGACTTGTGCGAGAGAGAGAGAGGCGCCAGCCAGCGTCCAAACGGCGAAGACGAAGGACGGGCCGGGAATCGAACGGCGGGTCATTTTTTTTACCCCCTACAGCCTGGAAATTCGGACCGAAGCATGCAGCGAAGCATCCAGAGAACTATATCACCAGCGAACGACGGGTGAATGTCAACGCGATGAAACCAGCGACAATAGGGAGACTATGCGCGATCTGATCCGTATCTACCTCTTTTTAGCGGCGTGCATGGCCTTCGGGCAACCCACCGGCCGCCGGGTGGTCATCATCAGCATTGACGGCTTTGCCGCCTATTCGCTGAAGGACCCCGCGCTGCCGATCCCGCATTTGCGCGGGCTTGCCGCCGAAGGCGCTGCCGCGGAGGCAATGACTCCGGTGAACCCGACGGTCACCTGGCCCAATCATACGTCGCTGGTGACAGGGGTTAGGCCCGCGCTCCATAGCGTACTGTACAACGGGCAGGCGCAGCGTCAGGGCGAGGGGAAGCCCCTGAAAGTGGAGCCGTGGATACCAAAGGACGAACTGGTTGCCGCCCCCACCCTCTACGACGTTGCGCATGCGGCGAAACTGACGACCGCCGAAGTGGATTGGGTAGCGATTCACAAGCCGCGCACGATCACGTGGGCCTTTCCGGAGGTTCCCTCCTCAGAGGGTGGAATCGAGCGGGAAATGGCGGCGGCGGGGCTGGTGACAACCTCCGAAATCGCCGGTTTTTCAAAGCTGCCGATCCTGTTCCGGGACGAAATCTGGACCCGCGCCGCCGAGCACATCCTGATGCGCCATAAGCCGAACCTGCTGCTGTTCCACCTGCTCACCACCGATTCGCTACAGCATTCCCACGGTGCGCGGTCACTTGCCGGCAATACGGCTCTGGCGCTGGCTGACGCGAAGGTGGGGCGCATTCTGGAGGCATTGCGGCGGGCCAACACGTTGGAGCGAACCACCATCTTTGTGGTCTCCGATCATGGCTTCAAGACTGTGCGCCATCTGATTCAGCCGAATGCGCTGTTTGCGGCCAGTCAGCTTGGCGGCGCGGCGTGGGCGATTCCCGAGGGCGGCACGGCGATGGTGTATGTGACGCGAAGCGAGGGCAAGCCGGAGACGATCGGGCGGATCCGGACGCTGCTGAAGGACGTGCAGGGGATTTCCCGCATCCTGACCCCGGTGGAGTTCGCAGAGTTCGGCTACCCGACGCCGGAGCGGAACAGCCGCATGGCAGACCTTGTGCTGGCGGCAGCAGAGGGTTATGCCTTCAACAGTGTGGCGAACGGGCCGGTGGTGGTTCCCGTGGCTGACGGGGCTTCACCCGGCTCACACGGCTATCTCAACACCGATCCGGAGATGGACGCCATTTTTATCGCCGCCGGCCCTGGAATTCGCAAGGGGGTGCGGTTGGGCAGAATTCGCAATCTGGACGTGGCGCCGACGGCGGCAAAGCTGCTGGGAGTGCGGATGGAGAACACCGAGGGCCGGGTACTGAACGAAATCCTGCGCTGATGTGAACCGGCACGGATTGCGCCAGCCCTGATGACTAAAGCCACGATGGCCGCGGTAGTTACAGGAGCCGGAAGTTGACCTCGATGGTGGCGGCCACGGTGACGGCCTGTCCGTCCTTCCTGCCGGGTTCGAACCGCCACTGGCGGATGGCGTCCAGGGCTTTGTCGTCCAGCCCCAGACCCAGGCCGCGCAGCACGCGCGTGTTGTGAGCGCGGCCGTCGGGGTGGATTTCGGTGTAGATCGCCACTTTGCCCTCATAGTGGGCCAGGCGGGCTTCTTCGGAGTATTCGGGCTCCACCTTGGAAATCAGCTTGGGCGCACTGACGCCGCCGCCGATGCGATGCACGTTCGCGGGGGGCTTTGGGGCTGGCGGCGGGACCTGCGCCTTACGCAGTTGCTCGACCTTCTCCCGAACCGGCGCGGCATCTTTGATCCGGCCCTGGCCGCTGAGGAACCGCCCATAGAGATCGGTGGCCAGCAGCAGTTCCGCCTTCTCTTCGGCGAGTTCCGCCGCCTGACGGAAGAGCATCTCGGCATCGCCGGTTTTTTCCTGCTTCTCGCGCACAACCGCGAGCCAGATCATGGCCCGCACATCCTTCGGACCGGCGATACGGGCGCGCTCCAGATACTGGGCCGCCTTTTCGTAATCCTTGCCGATAGCGGCGAGCACGCCCAGTTTGATCAAGGCGGGAACGGCGCGCGGACTGGCGCCGGCGACCGAAGCCGACTGCTCAAACAGGGCGGTGGCTTCGGACAGCTTGCCGGCCTTACGTTCCAACTCACCCAGGCTCATCAGCCCGATGGCATAGTCGCCACTCTGTTGTCCGGAAACCTCGCCACGAATGGCGAGCGATGTCTGCAGCAGCTTGCGGGCGGCGTCCAGGTTTCCAGCCTCGAGGGCGATACGCGCGGCATCGTCCACTAACCGGAAGTTGCGCTGAGCAGTGGCGGAGCGAATGGTGGCGTCAACTTCAGGCACGGCCTGTGCCGCGCCTTCCTGCGCACGGACGGAGGCGAGCGGCAGCAACAGGGCGACGGCGGTGAGCGCGGCAAGGAGGCCGAACGCGCGCGGCGCAGGCTGACGGTTACAGGAGGAATCGAGGATCGCGTGCAGCCTTCCCTCCAGTTGCGACGGGCGGGCCATGGCGACAGCCGCGGCCCCGGCGAATTGGGGTGTCCGCAGGGAAGAGGCGATCTCGAGCAGGTGCCGCGCATACTCCGAGGGGCGGGCGCCAGCGGTGAGCACCAGGTCGTCGGCGGCGCGCTCGCGTTCCTTCAGGAACTCGCGCCACGCGCTCCAGGCCAGCGGGTTGCACCAATGGAGACACATTGCCGTGCGCGCCATCAGGTGCGTAGCGGCATCGCGCCGGCGAACGTGAGCGAGTTCGTGGAGCAGCACCATACGCCGGCGTTCGTCATCCCAACCGGTGGCATCGGCGGGCATGGAAACGGCTGGTTTGAAGACGCCGAAGCTGATGGGCATGCTGCCGGCCGGGCCTTCGATCACATCCACATCTCCCCGGATTCCCAGAAGGCGGGTAAGTGTGGCGAGATCGGGCACACTGTGGGGCCTGCCCGCGCGGCGCATGCGGGACAACCCGCCCATTGCCAGTAACATGCAAAGGAAGCTGATCGAGGCGCCGGCGGCCCAGAGGGAGAAGATCAAAGTTGGGAGGTCCGGAAGCCTTGTTTGGTTGGGCGGAACAGCGGCGGACGTGGCCTTGGCGGAGATGGCCGGCGCGGCGGGCCCCTGCACGGCGTTCACCACGAAACCGACGGCCGGCGCCAGGACTTCGGGCGCGGGCAGCCGCGGGATGGGCGGAAACAGCACAAGCACCGGCAGCGCAAGCAGCGACGCGAACGCCGCTGTCCAGACCGTATGACGCAGGGCTGCCGGGCGGCGCCCGAACCCGAGCGCCGCAAGCCGCGCGGCGCCCAATATCAGCAGGCTCTTCAACGCGATCCCGAGTAACATCTACTTACCCTCCCGCTTTGCTTTTTCGATCATTGCCGCCATCCGGTCCAATTCCTCCCGCGTCAGACGCCTGGCGGAGACGTCGAGCAGCGCGGCCACCATCTGTTCGGGTGATTCGGCGAAAAACGTATCCAGAAGCTGGCGCACGGCGGAACGTTTGGCCCTGTCCCGGTTCACGGCGGGGGCATAAACGTAGCGCAGGTCCTCGGCGCGGTGCGTGACGTGGCCCTTGGTTTCGAGAATGCGCAGGATGGAGCGGACAGCCGAGTAACTGGGCGCGTCGGGCATCGCATCGCGGATTTCCGAGGCCGAGGCCTTCCCCCGCTGATAGAGGATGTCCATGATCTGGCGTTCGCGGCGGCTGAGTTGTTCCGTTGACATGCTAATTTTCAAGCAATCTGCTGAAAATTTAGCATGTCTCCGGGAAGCAGTCAAGGACTTTAATTGAGGAACGGCAGACTGCGCTGCATCCGGCTGCCGGACGGTGTAGCGTGGTGGCGGCGAGAGAACAGCAGGAGGCGAATTTCATGGCGTTCTGTGGACAATGCGGCTCGCAGGTGGATGGGGCATTCTGTCCCAAGTGTGGCGCGGCGAATGGCCCGGTTGAGCGAATCCAGCGGGGCCGGCTGCCGCCGCGGGACTGACGGACAACATGGCCGGCGCGTTGTGTTACGCGCTGGGTCTGATCACCGGGATCGTGTTCCTTGTGCTGGCGCCCTATAACCGGAATCCCGCGGTTCGGTTCCATGCCTTCCAGTCGATCTTTCTGAACATCGCCTGGATCGGATTGTGGATTGTTCTCGGCACGCTGACCTCCATGGCGTCGATCTTCGCGCTGCTGCTGGTGCCGCTCTATGGCGTGCTTGGCCTGGCGGGTTTAGCCGGGTGGTTGTTCCTGATGTACCGGGCGTACAACAATCAGCCGCTGGTGGTGCCGGTGGTGGGGCCGCTGGCGCAGCAGCAGGCGCAGGCGGGTTGAGGGGTCGTCCGCTATCCCGCGGTTTCGGCCTTTTCCCTCGCGCGCTCCAGAAGCTCAATCAGAATTTTGAGATCCTTAGGTCCCAAATGTCCCAATAGCCCGTGCATCAGTTCAAGCACGGGCGCGTCCATGGCGGCCAGCAGATCGAGTCCGGTCTGAGTAATGCGCGCCGTTACCACGCGGCGATCCTTGGATTCGCGCGAACGCTGCGCCAGTGCCCTGCGTTCCAGCCGGTCGAGCAGCCGGGTGATGTCGGGATCGCGCGTAATCATGCGGTTGGCGATTTCTCCGCACGGCAACCCTTCGGCGCCCGCGCCGCGCAGGATACGCAGCACGTTGTACTGGGAATGCGACAGATCGAACTCTGCGAGCTTCGCCTCCTCCTTCTGTTGCAAGGCGTCGCAGGTCCGCAGAAGGTTGAGAAACGCCTCTTCCTCGGGATACCTGAAGGGCTTGGTTTGCTTGATGTCCGCCGCTAGTTTTCCGGGCACCCCTTCATTGTGACCGTTCAAACGACAATCGTCAATCCAGCGTTTCCGCTTCCGGTAAACTGGAAGCCTCATGACTCGCAGAGCAGTAGTGAAAGCCTCCGCCGTTGCCGCCGCCTCTTCCTTGCAGGCGGCGGGCAGCCAGCCTTTGATCTTCGAACTGCGCTACTTCCAGTTGCGCAACAGCCAGGACGCGCAGATGCAGCGCACCTCGGATTTTCTGCGCCATACCCACAATCCCGCGGTGGGCCGGGCGGGCGGAAAAGTGGAAGGCGCGTTCTCCAACTTCATCGCGCCGAACGGGCCATTCCTGTTGATGCTCTCCAGTTACCCGTCGATGGCCGCCTATGATGGCGCGCTGCAGAAACTGGCGGCTGACCGCGGGTACGAAAAGGAACTGGCGGCGCTTGATGCCAAGGGCGGATTGAACTACGTGCGTGTGGAGACATCGCTGCTGCGGGCGTTTGCTTCGATGCCCGGAGTGGAGGCGCCGAAGGTGGAGGACGGCAAACCGGCGCGTGTATTTGAGCTTCGAACCTATGAATCCAACAGTCCCGCGACACTGAAGCGCAAGATCGGAATGTTTGAAGCGGGTGGCGAGATCGGGATCTTCCGGCGCGTGGGAATTACGCCGGTGTTCTTCGCAGAAACGATTGTGGGACGGCAACTGCCGAACTTGACTTACCTGGTGTGTTACGACAATTTAGCCGGGCGGGATGCGGCGTGGACGAAGTTCCTGGCCGATCCGGAGTGGCTGAAGCTGCGCGCGAAGCCCGGCCTGAGCGACGCCGAGATTGTGTCGAACATCTCCAACGTGCTTCTGCGGCCGCTGGCGTTCTCCGCCATTCGCTGATGTTGTCTCCAAGAAGTGCGGCTCCCGGCGACGGCGCCGCGATAAGAAGGGTGTTGGAGGCGGCCTTCGGCGGCGCAGAGGAAGCGGACCTGGTGGAGCGATTGCGCGCGGAACAGGCGGTGCTGCTCTCGTTGGTCGCCGAAGCCGGGCAGGAGGTGGCGGGACACGCGCTGTTCTCCCGGATGTACATCGACACGCAGCACGGCCCGGTGGCCGCGGTGGCGCTGGCGCCGGTTGGCGTGCTGCCCGGGCGGCAGAGAACAGGCTTCGGGCAGGCGCTGATCCGGGCGGGCCTCGAACAGATGCGCGAAGCGGGGGAAGGTATCGTGACGGTGCTTGGAAATCCGGCCTATTACACGCGCTTCGGTTTCACGATTGAAGCAGCGGCAATGTTGTCGCACCCGTTCCCACGCGAGTATTACATGGCAATGGAGTTGGTTCCGGGCGCGCTGGCCGGGGTGAAGGGCGGCGTTCGCTACGCTCCGGCATTCGGGCTGTAATGTCAGTTGGTGATCGGGGAGCGCTGCACCGTTACCACCACGGGATCGGACTGCTGCGCGGTGGCCAGTGAGCGCACCTGGACAACGTTGAGTCCCGGTCTGACCAAATTTTCGGGGATCTGCGCCGAGATCTGCCCTTGCGAAGTCTGCAAGAGCGGCAGCGGCACGTCGTTGAACACCACGCAGGATCCGCCCAGGACCGAGGGCGCCGGCAGCGTATCGGCGATGGCGGGTTCAGCCAGGTTCTGTCCGTTCACCGTGATGAACGAACCCGGACGGAAGTTCGGCGTGCCATCCTGCGAGTTGAGAATGCCTCGCGCGCCGCTGCTGATCACCGGCCGTGCACCGGTTTTTGTGGGAACCACGGAGAGACCGGAGATGGTGAGGATGTAGGCATTGCCGGCCGAGTCCACCACCATCTGCCGGGGCGATACGTTGCGGCGCTGGGTGCCGAAAACGCTGGTGATGGGATTCTCCGGCACCACACCCACCAGTGTTTCCGTACGCGTACGGACATTGATCATTTCCAGCGTGGTGCGTACTTCGTCGCGCGTGACGGCGTTCAGGTTCTGCCGCACGGGAGTGGTTAACCGGACAAACGTGTCTTCATTCACCGCGGCGGCGGCGGCGATGTTTCGTTCCCCGCCGCTGACCACGGTTTGGGTGGGCGGCTGGCCGGGCTGCTGAGGCGGACCGAACTGGATGGTGCCGGGGCGTTCGGCGCCTCCCACCACGGTGAGGGAATTATTGAGGATGAGCCCGTTGGCGGTGAAGTAGTCGGAAGTGGTGGCAGCGGCCAGAGGGCCGTAGTAGCTCTGAATCGGGTTGGTGAACAACTGCCGCTGGGAGGTGTAGTTGTCGATGAGCCCGTTGTAAAGGTAAGCTGCGCCGTTGCCGGCGAGAGTGAAGATATACCGGTAGTCGGGCGACCCCAGCATTTGTTGCGGCGCCGGGATGGTTACCGGAGTAATCGTATCGCGCGGACGCAGCGTCGCCTGATTGCCGATCAGTTTCCACTGCGTGCCGTTGGACATGAGGAACTGCAGTCCAGAAAGCCCGTAGGCGAGCGTGGAGGGGGCGATAATGTTGGAGTTGCCGGCGCGGGGAATCGGCGGAAACTCCACTTCCCCGACAGTGCGGCGCAGTTCCAGATCCACGATGGAAATCGACTCACCGCCGGCGTTGGCCACAAACATCGTTTGCCCGTCGGTGGCCATGGCCATCTGCACCGGGAGTTGGCCCACCGAGATCGGATTGAGGAACCGGTTGCGGCGAGTGTCGAAAACTTCGATGCGGTTGTAGCCGGCGTTGGCGATGTAGAGACGCCCGCGTTGTTCGTCGATCTGCAGGTCGCGCAGGCCAAGATTGCCGGTGAAATCGTTGGGCACGGTGGAAAGGGGATATACGACGCCGCGCATGTCCTTCAGCCGCGAGTTCATGAATACGCGAATGGTGGGAGGCAGATTGATGGCGTCGAGCGAAGCAAGATTCACGTTGATGGCGTTGCCCGTATTCTGCGCGCCGCCGGTATAGAGATTGGTGCCGGCCTGCCGGGTCACATTGGAGCGGCCGGCTTCCATCACAAAGGTGATCTCAGAGGGCGCCACGCCGCTGGAGATTTGCGCCACCAGCGCCGCTCCCAGGTTCGGCACGCTGAAGGTCAGCTTACCGCCGCCGATGTTGTTGATACGCACCGATGACCGGGCGACGCCGCGGTTGCACTCATCGACGGCCAGAAACACGGTGGTGGTTTCCGGCTGGATGATCGGATAGTCGTAAAGCGTGGATAGAGGCAGATACAGCAGACCGGATTCGGACAGTCCCCAGGCCCTGGTCCCGTCCGAGGTGACAACCATCTGGGCGATGATGCTCTCGGGAATCTTAATGCCGAGCTTCACGGCCAGGTTGCGGGCGTCGGAGATAAGCAGCGTGGAGGCCTGCGGGCGCGTTGCCGGCTGGGAAAACGGGGCGGCGTTGAAAGCCGAATAAAGCGTGCCGCCATCGGAAGAGAACGCGCTGCCGCCCACGTTCTGCAGAGCGTTAAAATTACCCTGGAACAGGAACGGCATGTTCGCCGTGCTCTGCTGCGCCAGTGCCTGCAGCGTTTGGGTGGAGTACATGGTGAAGCCGGCCATAAAGCGCGATCCATCGGGCGCCATTGAAAGCACGGTCGATTGCCCGGTGACGGTCCGGCTCAGCAGCACCGATCCGGAAAACACTTCGTAAAGGTAGACCACCGTCTGGGTGTTGTTGTTCACCGTGCTGAGGCCGACGATGAAGCGGCCGTCGGGGGTGCGCGCCAGCTTGCCCCGGAAAGCGGTCACCGGGCGGGCGAATACGGCCGGCGCGCCGGCCGGAGTGGGAGGCGGAGGAGGAAACTGCACCGGTTGCACCTGGTTCTGTGTCTGCTGGTTGCGGTCATAGATCAGCAAAGTATTGTTCAGACCCTGGTTACCGGTGCCCTGCGTGCTGATGAGCACACGGCCATCCAAGCCCACTTCCACACCTTCGGGCTTGGCCGGCAGCGTGACGTTTTGCGAAACCACGTTGAGATTGAGGTCGATCACGCTCAGCGTGGAGTTGCCGTTGTTGGTCACATAGAGGAAGCCGCCATCCATGGAAATGGCCGCGGCGAAGGGCTGCAGCCCGACCGGAAACGAACTCACCACCTGGTTGCTATCGATGTCGAGCACGTCCACGCGGCTGGCTGGCGTGTTCACCAGGTACAAACGGCCGCGCGCCTCGTCCAGGACGAAGTCGGCGGGCGTGCCTCCCAGCGGGATCGTCTGACCGAAAGTCGCGCCCACGGACTGAGCCCTGCCGATTGCGGTAAACCCGGCCAGAACCAACCCTGCCATCAGAACTCGATTCATACGCACTGTCAACTTCCTCGCAAAATAACGTTTAGTAAGGAACCGGACCCGTGGGTTTGCAATCGGCGCCCCAATTCGCTAGTCTAAACCCTTCCGGACGCTGGAAGTTGCACCCGGGCGCAACAATTGACGACAAGGCGGGTTTAGAGCAGGTGTCCAAGATCCGTGTGCGAAATGCCACCAAAGGGACCGTTTTGGCCGAATCCGCCGGCGTCGCCGATACGCCGGAGACACGAAATCGGGGTTTGCTCAAGCATCAGTCGCTGCCTGAGGGCGAGGGCCTTTGGATCATTCCAACGCAAGGGGTCCATACGTTTTTTATGAAGTTCGCCATCGACGTTCTGTACCTCAACAAGGCCCGTAAAGTATTGAAAATCCGGCCGGACATGGGCAAGTCGCGGCTTTCGTTCTGCCTCAGCGCACACTCGGTATTGGAGTTGCCGGCGGGCACGGCGGCGCGGACCGGCACCGGGGTCGGCGATCAGCTGGAATTTGAGAAGCTAGCATGAAACGGATCGCGATTGCCCCGGCTGCCCTGCTGATTTGCTCCTGCGCCGAGCGGACGCCCACGCATGCGGCAAGGCCGGCGGATGTAACGAAACGGCCCACCGGAGCAGTCGATACATCCATGGGCCGGCAGGTGCAAAACGCGATTGATGCCGGTGAAGGCGATCTGGCGGCGCGGCGTCTGCGGGAGCGGATGGCGGCCAGCCCGAACGACGCGGGTTTGAGATTGGAACTGGCGGAACATTACCGGCAACGCGGACAGGCCGAACTGGCGGTGGAACACTGCCGGCTGGTGCTCGACCGGGAACCTTCGAACGCCCGCGCCGTACTGGCGCTTTCCCGCGCGCTGCACCAGCAGGGCGAGCCGGACCGGGCGGCCGAAACGGTGGATCAGTTCCTGCAGAAAAATCCGGTCTCCGATGCGAAGCTGGCGGCGTGGCTCGGCTACCTGCGGGATGATCTGGGAGAAACAGCCAAGGCCGAAAGCGCCCATCGGCTGGCGGTTTCACTCGCCCCGGGCGATGCGAAGCTGCGAAACAACCTCGGCTACAACCTGCTGGAACAGGGCAAGGTTGAAGATGCGATTAGCGAGTTCCGAAAGGCGCTGGAATTGGATATGAACCTGGGCGTGGCCCATGGCAACCTGGCCACGGCGCTGATGAAGGCCGGAGACCGGCAGGGGGCGTTGAAGCACTGGCAACTGGCCACCTCCGACGCCGCCGCGGCACACAACAACGCCGCCGTCGCCTTGATGGAAGAAGGACGCTACGCCGAATCGCGCCAGGAATTGGAGGCCGCGCTGGGACTGAAGCGCAATTACCTGCCCGCCATGCGCAATCTGGCCATCCTGGCCGAGCGCGACGGCGCACCCGCCGCCCTGCCCGCACCTGTGGCAGCGAGGAGCGCGGGGCAGCCGTCCGGCAAGCGCGGCGGAGTTCGAAAGTTTTGGGATTTTCTGATCGGAGCCAGCCCTGCCCAGCCACAGGCGGCGCAGACGAACCTTGGTGTCCGGTCAGAATAAGCGTTCGAGAAATAAGGAGAGTCTTCGCAATGAAACACCTGTTGCTTCGGCTTTGGAGAGACGATCAGGGCCAGGACCTGGTCGAATACGCCCTGATCGTGGCCGCCGTGGGCCTGGCGCTGATCACCACCGTGAACCAGTTGTCCACCGCCGTCGTGAGCCTCTATTCCAGCATCACGCAGGGGCTGACTTCGATCGGCGCCACCGGACAGTAGAGACGGCCAAGGAAGGATTTGCCTTTGCAACCGCCGGAGATGGGCGGAGGCGGTATTGTTGTATCCGCAACGAACCGGTTTCCGCTGTTGACCCGGCTTGCGCTGCCGGATGCGGCGATGATCGTATCGATTGTCGTTCTGTTTTTCGGCTTGTTCATGGGCGATGGCGCGGGCAAGCTGTTCCGGGATTCCGACACCGGCTGGCACATTCGAAATGGCGAATCGATCCTGGCCGGCAATGCCCTGCCGCGCACTGACCCGTATTCGTTCACCAAGGCCGGTGAACGATGGTTTGCGTGGGAATGGGGAGCTGACGTGATCATGGGGGCCGCACATCAATGGGACGGACTGCGCGGGGTAGCCGTGCTGTTCTCGGTGACTGTGGCGCTGTGCGTTTGGACGTGGTTTCAGCTTCATTGGGCGGTGAATGGCAATTTTTTCCTCGCCTGCCTGATGTCTGCCCCGGCGTTGACGGCATTGAACCTGCATTGGCTGGCGCGTCCGCACGTCTTCAGTTGGATCCTCTGCCTGGCGGCGCTGCTGATATTGGAACGTGGCGGCGGGCGATTCACCTGGCGGCAGGGCGCCGGGCTTGTTGTAATGGGGGCGGTTTGGGCGAATGTTCACGCCAGCTTCCTGTTCCTGCCCGGGGCGGCGATGGTATATGCGGCCGGCCACTGGCTGCGAAGGGCCCTGTGGGATGAACCGGGTTTTCCGGCCTGGTTCCTGGCCGCGGCGGGGTGCGGGGCGGCGGGCACGCTGTTCAATCCCTACGGCACGGGGCTGCATTCCCACGTTTTCACCTACCTGGCGAATACCGAGTTGCTTTCGAGGGTCGCCGAATTTCAAAGTTTCAACTTCCATGTGGAAGGGGCGGGGCAGATCACGGCGGCCATCGTGCTGGTAATGGGCGGCGGAATTCTGGCCATCGTCAACCGCAAGCCGGAGCACGCGCTGCTGTGCATTGGCCTGGCGGCATTGTCGCTGCGTTCGGCGCGCGCCATCCCGATCGCTGCCCTGTGCGGACTTCCGTTGGCGAACGCGGCGCTGACCTCGGCACTTTCCCAGTGGCGCGTAAGGAAGGAAGTGCGCGAAGCGCTGGATGGCTTCCTGGCGTATTCGTGGCGGCTGCGGGTTCTGGAATCGCGGGCGGGCGGCTACGCGATCGGCGCATTCGCCGTGATGGCCGCCATCGCGCTGATGCGCACGCCGGTGATGGCGGAAAAGGCCGGCTTCCCGCCGGATCAGTTTCCCGTGGCGGCGGCGGAGGCGGTGGCCGCGTTACCCACGGGGGCCCGCCTGCTGGCCCCGGACAAATTCGGGGGCTACCTGATTTATCGCTTCAACGGCGAACGGAAAGTGTTCTTCGATGGCCGCAGCGACTTCTACGGTGCCGGCATGATGAAAAGATATATCGACCTCATCGAAGCCCGCCCGGGATGGCGCAACCAAGTGGAGCAATATGGATTCACACATGCACTGCTGCCGAACCGTTATTCCCTGGTGGACGGGCTGGAGGCATGGGGCTGGAAGCGGATGTACCGCGATGAGACGGCCACGCTGCTCGCCAGGGACTCCCGGGTAAGGAAATAATATGGGTAATCTGGACCGTCAGAAAATATTGATGATCTTCGGAGGCGCGCTGGTGTGCGCCTTTCTGATGAGTTGGTTCGTGTACCGGAACACGGTGGCGCCGAAGACGGAAAAAATGGTGAAGGTGGTGGCGGCGGCCCGCGATATGGCGGCCGGTACGCGTCTGAAGGGGGCCGACGTCAAACTGGTCACCGTGGCGGAAAAGGATCTGCCCAAGAGCGCAATGGCCGACTTGAAGCTGGCCGAGGAACGGGTATTACTGTTCCCGGTGAATGCCAACGAGCCGATCTCAGCCAACAAGCTGAGCGGGCAGGCGGGCGTGGAAGGACTGGCGTCGACGATCGAACCGGGCAAGCGGGCGGTATCGGTTCCGTTTAACGATTCGAGCGGCGCGGGAGGGCTGGTGCAGCCGCGCTCGCATGTGGACGTACTGTTCACGCGCACCGGATCGATGAACGAAGCGGTGACGACGGTGGTTCTGGAGAACGTGGTGGTGCTGGCCATCGGGCGCAACACCGAAGTAGGCAGTGTGGCGGCGCCGGCCGCATCGGGCGGATCCACAACTACGCCATCGTCTTCAGCCTCGCGGGCGGCCACGCTGCTGGTGACGCCGCAGCAGGCGGCGAAACTGGAGTTCGCGCGCCAACAGGGCAAGATCAGCCTGGCGTTGCGCAACCCGCTGGATTCGTCGGTGAGCACGGACGAGGACGTGCCGGTGATTACCGCAACCGACGTGAAGGTGGGACTGGGACCGCGGCGGCTGGCCAACGGCCGCATCGCCGGAAGGGTTCCGAATCTGCGCGATGACCAGGTGTGGGACGGCATCACCGCCGCGCCCCGCACGCCTCCCAAGCCCAAGCCCGAACCCAAAGAGCCCCCCAAACCGAAATTCGTAGTGGACGTGTATCGCGGCGATAAGCACGTGCAGGAGATTTTTCAGTAAAGGCCGGTGTTTCCCGAATGAGACTGCTATTCGCAATATTGACTGCCGCACTGGCCCTGCCGGCGCAAACGACGCCGGCGCGCGAGATGTCGCTGCTGCTGGGCCGCGGTGAACTCCTGCAGTTTGACAACGATCTTTCGAAGGTGGTGATCGCCGAGCCGAAGGTGGCCGACGCCGTGGTGGTATCGCCGCGCGAAGTGATGGTGAATGCCAAGGGGCTGGGGAAAACCACTCTCATCGTCTGGCAGACCGGCGCCGAACCTACGCGCTATAACGTCGACGTGCATGCCGACACCAGCCAGTTTGATTCGGTGATCCACGATATCCAGGCGAAGTTCGGCGACATTAAGGTAAGCGGCACGCCACAGAAACTGGTGCTCACCGGCCTTGCCAGGGACCTTGAGGAATCAAAGCGCGCCGAAGCGATCGCCGCCGCGCACGCCACCACCGTGGTGAACATGGTAACGCTGCCGCCGCCGGCCGATCCGCGCCAGATCCTGCTGCAGGTGAAGTTCGCCGCCGTCGATCGCGCTTCGCTGTCTGAACTCGGGTTCAACTACTTCAGCCGCAACAACAAGACGCTGGGCGCGCTTTCCACACAGCAGTTCCAGCAGCCGCGCTTCAGCCAGCTTCAGTTCCAGGATCAGGAGTTTTCCAACTCGACGATCAACTTCGCCGACCTGCTGAATATCTTCCTGTTCCGGCCCGATTTGAACATCGGCGCCACCATTCGCGCGTTGCAGGGAAGGAACCTGCTGCAGATTCTGGCCGAACCCAATCTGATAGCCATTGAGGGGAAAGAAGCCAGCTTTGTGGCCGGGGGTGAATTTCCCTTCCCCACGCTCACGGCTACGACGACGGGCGGCGCGGTCGCGCCGGTGATCACGGTGCAGTTCAAGCGCTTCGGCATCCAGCTTAATTTCACGCCTACGCCCACGGCCTCCGGCGCAATCCATTTAAAGGTGGCCCCGGAGGTGAGCGCGCTCGATTTCTCCAACGCCGTTACGCTGCAGGGCTTTCTGATTCCGGCGATCGCCACGCGGCGCGCCGAAACGGAAGTGGTGCTGAAGGACGGCGAGACGTTCGCCATCGCCGGACTGCTGGATAACAGGGTGGTGCAGGTGATGAACAAACTGCCGGGCCTGGGCGATATTCCCATCATCGGCAATCTCTTCAAGAGCCGCTCCACCAAGAAGACGCAGGATGAACTGCTGGTGGTGATCACGCCGCGATTCGTCAAGCCGCTGGCGCCGGGCGAGGCGGCGAAGCTGCCTACCAACATCGAAGATTTCCTCCCCACTTCCGAGGAAGTGAAGGCGATGGAGGATGCCAAAAAGAAGAAGAAAAAGACGAAGGACGGCGACAAGCGCCAACCTCAGGTGGTTGGCCCGTCCGGTCAGGTGAAGCCGTAAACAATGGGTGCGAAGTCCATCAGCGCAGTTCGAAGCAGCGGCCGGCGGGGAGCGATCTCCGTACAGCTTCTGGTGCTGATGGTGCCGGTATTTTTCGGCCTGATGGGCTTTGCCATCGATCTGGGCCGTCTTTATGCAGCGCGCGCGGAACTGAAGGCCGCCTCTGAGGCGATGGCGCTAGCCGCGGCTTCGGTTCTGATCGGCACCGACGCTTCCACCGGAAACGCGGCGGAAACCGCTTTGCGGCTGATTGAAACCGATACCGGCTTCGGAAACAAGTACGACTTCGGCGCGCTCAACGTAGGGGAAGCCAACGGCTCATTAAACAGCGAGGTGGTGGAGCCGACCTTCTATGACAACGTGGCCGCGGCCACGGGGGAAGGCGAGTCCACCACGGGCACCAGCGGGGAAGTTTCGGGCAGCGTGGCCAGGCACGTGCGTGTGGAACTGGTGGGCGAAACGCCGCTCACGATGTGGCGGTTTCTGGCCCTGGGCCAGGAAGGCAAGGTCGCGATTCGGGTTCGTTCCGTCGCCGGCGTGAGCGCTCCGGTGTGTACGGCGTGTGGAATCGAACCGATCGCCATCGCGCCGGTGGACGCCGGCGACACCACGAATTTCGGATTCGTGGTCAACACGCGCTACACGCTGGGCTACATCTGCACCGGTGCGCCGGTGCCTCAGCCGCTGCCCAATTCCACGGGCGGCCGCGTCCCCTATGTAATCCTGAACCGGCTGAACGAAGAAGCGGAAGTTTTTCCCGACGACCTGCAGCAGATCTTCCGCAATGGAGCGCAGGGCATGGTGCCATCGACCAACGACGCCATCGCCTGTATGCGCATCGCGGCGGAGGAATCGATCTGGGCCACCGCGTCCCAGCTTGCCTGCAACGTGAACCGCGTGCAGCCTTCGATCACCGCCTTCCTGTGCGGCATGGCGGCGCGCATGGACAATTCGCTGGTGCAGGGCTGCGACACCATTCCCGAAGTGGAGACGCTCAATTCGCTCTATCAGCCCGACACCGACCTGACCGATCTGGACGACTACGCCGGCTACACGGGAAACGGACGGCGAGTGCTCACCATTCCCATCGTGGAGACTTTGAATCCCACGGGCACCATGGTGGTGCTGGGCTTCCGCCAGTTCCTGCTGGAGCCGCTGCAGGACAACTCCGGCATCGCGCCGAATGATCCGAATGGCCGCATCCAGGTTCTTTATCTTGGCGTGGTGATGCCGCTGAAGCAGGGCCGCTTTGAAGCCAGTTGCACGGCAACCGGCGGGCCGGGGAAGGTGGTGCTGCACCAATGAGCGGAATGAGAAGGAAAGGCCAGCGCGGAAACTCGCTTTTGGAGGCGGCGCTCTATCTGCCGGTGCTGTTCATGCTGTTGTTCGGCATGATTGAACTGGCCAAGGTGGCCTACACCTACTACGCGCTGCAGAAGGTGCTCTACACCGTGGGCCGGTATGTGGGCACCCAGCGCGGCATCAACTTCTGCGATGACGTGGACGGCGTCATCGACCTGGCCAAGCAGTACGCCATCAGCGGCACGCCGGATGGAACGGAGCCCTTTATCCGTAATCTGCAGGCCGACCAGATCGATGTCCGCATCGAACGCTTTGACTCCACCGAAATCGGCGAATGCGAGTGTTCGGCGACAGGCTGTGATACGACGGCGGGAGGCAGGGGGCCGGATTACGTGGTGGTCTCAATCCCGGACGGTTACCCGCTGCAGCTTGCCATTCCGCAGGTGCCACTGGATCCGATCCTGCTGCGGCCGCGCATTCGGCTGCCATTCCAGGGGATGTAACCGATGCGGCGCACACAGCAATCCGGACAAGCGACGCTGGAGTTCGTACTGGCCTACGGGGCGGTGATCCTGCCGGTGACGATGATGATCATCTTCACGGCGCAGATGATGTGGGTGTGGCACACCATGTCCGACTTCGCCAGGCAGGGCGCCCGCTACGCCACCACGCATTGCTGGCAAGGCAGCGGCGACAACGTGCGGAGCTGGATGCAGCAGAACGTGCCGCTCACCTACGATCGCGACCAGTTTCAAAACGGTCCCGCGCAAATGGAGATCGCCTACTTCGCCCGTGATCCGGAAACCGGCACGCTGGCCGAGTTCACCTGCGACGGCGGCGAGTGCACCACCGGCTGCGTGCCGGACACGGTGCGGGTGAGCATCACAGGCTACGAGTTCCGGGGCATTTTCACTTATCTGGGGCTGCCGCCGCTGACGATGCCCGATTTTCAGACAACATTGTCCATTGAGAGCGCCGGGTGCAGTCCCGACAGTGAGGAGTGCCTGCCCTGAGGAGAAAGAATGTCCGTTAGCCTTCTGGTCGCGTCCAACGACGAAAACTTCCGCGAAATGGTCCGGGAAAACCTGTTGAACATCCCGAACTCGCGCGTGGTGAGCGAGTATCCCGAAGTTACGTCCACGCTCTACATCCGCACGATGCAGGACCTGGAGCGGCATCCCGAAGCCGCCCTGGTCATCGACATGTCCTATGACGCCGAAGCGGCGATTGAAGCGCTGCGCAAGGTAAAGCAGGCCGTGCCGGAGCTCTATTGCATCGCCTCCAATTTTCAGGCCGACGGGGAAACCGTGCTGAGCTGCGTGCGCGCCGGGGCGAATGATTTCCTGACGCAGCCGATGAAGCGGCTGGAGTTCCGCGACGTCATGCAGAGGCTGGAAAGCACGCCGCGCAAGGTAACAACCGACGGCAGCCGGCTGGGCAAGATCTACACGTTCCTGGGCGCCAAGGGCGGCGTGGGCACCACCACGCTGGCCGTCAACTTCGCCTCCGTGCTGGCGCAGCGCAAGCAGAACGTGGTGCTGCTGGATTTCGACTGGACGGCCAACGACGTGGCCATGCAATTGGGCGCGCAGCCGCAGTACACGCTGATGGAGGTGGGCGAGAACGTTTCGCGGATGGACCAATCGTTGTTTGAGGGATTCGTGACGCGCGACCCGCTGGGCTTTTTCCTGGTGGGCCCGCCGGATTCACTGGAACAGCGCGGCTACTTTTCCGAGCCGATGTTCCGCGAGTTCTCGACGTTCCTGGTGGAGAAATACCAGTCCGTGGTGGTGGATGGCGGCCGCGGCGTAAATGACGACGTGGTGCTGAGCGCGCTGCAGGCCTCGCACAGCGTCTTCCTGGTACTGACGCAGGAGTTCGGCTCAGTGCGCAACGCCCAGCGCTATCTGGCCTTCCTGATGCGCATGGGCTTCTCGCAGGATCAGATCCGGATCGTCATCAACCGCTACCAGAAGAAGCACGACTCGCATCTTGCGTCGCTCGATCAGATCCGGTCCACGCTGAACCAGGAAGTGTTCTATGGCATTCCGGCGGCGCCAGCGGTGACAGCGGCAATTAACAAGGCGCGCCCGTTCGTCCAGGACCGGCAGGCGGCGGGGGAGTTGGATCGTGTGTTCCGCTCCTTTGTCGACAAGGCCACCGGCGCTAAGCGCGAAGCCGCCGCAAAGACGGCATAATCGGAGTAGATCACACCGAATGGGAACGCAACCTTTAGTCCGGCCCGGCGCGGGCTCCGAACGATGGTTCGGAATCAAAACCAAGATCCACGCCAGGCTTATCAACTCACTCACGCCCGAGCAGCTTCGCCTGTTGAACCGGGAAGGCGTGCGCGAGCAGATCGGCAATGTCGTCGAACGGATGATGGCCGACGAATCGATCCCGATGACCGCGGTGGAGCGCGAACGCGTCATTGAGGAGGTGCTGGACGAAGTCTTCGGCCTTGGTCCGCTCGAGCAGCTTCTGAAGGACCCGTCGGTTTCCGACATCATGGTGAACGGCTACGACTCGATCTACGTGGAGCGGGCCGGGCGCGTAGTGGAGACCAACATCCGTTTCAAGGATCACGCCCACGTGCGCATGATCCTGGACCGTATCGTATCGAATATCGGACGGCGCATCGATGATTCTTCGCCGATTGTGGATGCGCGCCTGCCCGACGGCTCGCGCGTGTGCGCGGTGATTCCTCCGCTGTCGCTCATCGGTCCGGTGATGTCCATCCGCCGGTTCGGCAAGAAGCTGCTCTCCACAGACGATCTGCTGAAGAACGAAACGCTGACGCCGGGCATGCTGGATTTTCTCAGCGGGTGCGTGGAGGCGCGGCTTAACATCGTGATTTCGGGCGGATCGGGTTCGGGCAAAACCACGATGCTGAACACGCTTTCGCGTTTCATTCCGGAAGAAGAGCGCGTGTTGACCATTGAGGACACAGCCGAACTTCAGATGCAGCAGTCGCACGTGGTGCGGCTGGAAACGCGCCCAATGAACATTGAAGGCGCCGGCGCAATCGACCAGCGCGACCTGGTGATCAACGCCCTGCGTATGCGTCCGGACCGCATCATCATCGGTGAATGCCGGGGCGGAGAAGCGCTGGACATGATGCAGGCCATGAACACCGGCCATGACGGTTCGATGACCACCTGCCACGCCAATTCGGCGCGCGACGCGTTCTCACGGCTGGAAACGATGGTGATGATGGCCAGCGCCAATATTCCGGACCGGGTGATCCGCCAGATGCTTGCCTCGGCCGTCAACATCGTCGTGCATTGCGCCCGGCTGCAGGATGGCACGCGGCGGGTGACCTCCATCGCCGAAGTGCGGGAGGTGGAGGATGAGACCGTGCACATGGACGATGTGTTCACGCTTGAGCGTACCGGCGTCAGCCAGCGCGGGCGCATCCTGGGCAGGTTCCGCGCCGCCGGTTTCAAGCCGCGCTGCCTTTCCCGCCTGAAGGCGTACGGCGTACATCTTTCCCCTTCGATCTTCAATGAGGAGATGACCCTGAAGGAATAGCATGGGAATCTTCCTGTTCACTTTTCTGGTTTTCGGCGCAGCGCTCTTCGGGGCGGCGTGGTACGTGTGGGCGATCCCCGCCCAGCACGCCGAAGAGGACCTTACCAGGCGTCTGCGGGAGTTGCGAAGCCGCGGCGGCGCGGGCCCCCGCCGCACTCCCGGCGCGTCGGACATCGTGCGGCGAGAGCAGCGCGGCACGTTTGCGTTCTTCACGGATTTCGTGGAATGGGTGGGCGTGCTGCGGCGGCTGCAGGAACTGATCGATCAGGCCAATCTGAAGTATCGCGCGGTGGATGTTTTCGCGGTTTCCGTCATCATCGGCCTCATCGTGTTTGTGATGCTTGGGGTTCTGGGGTTGGACCTGTTCCTGCTCCGGTTGGTTGTGGCCGGACTGTTCGGCTTCCTGCCGGTGGCCTACATCATGCGCGTGCGGAGTAAGCGCCTCACCAAGTTTGAGGAACAACTGCCGGACGCGATCGACCTGTTCAACCGTTCGATGAAAGCCGGCCACAATATTCAGAACGGGTTGGAAACGATCGCGTCGGAAACGTTTGACCCGGCGCGCATGGAGTTCAAGAAGGTGATCGAGGAGATTGCGCTTGGCTCACCACTCGAAGACGCGCTGCACGGACTGGGCCGGCGCGTCCCTTCCACGGATCTGAAGTTCTTCATCACGGGATTGATCCTGCAGCGGCAGACGGGCGCGAACATGGTGGGCGTGCTGGATAACCTGTCGCTGCTGATCCGCGAGCGGCTGAACCTGGCGGCGAAGATGCACGCTGCCACCGCCCAGCAGCGTTTTTCCGCCGGCCTGTTGTGCGGGCTGCCGATCGTGGTGGGGCTCGGTTTTTGGATTCTGAAGCCGGAATATATCCGGCTGCTCTATACCGACGAAACGGGCAAGATGTTTCTCACCTATGCCGTCATTTCGGAAATCATCGGCATCCTGATCATCCGCAAGATCGCCAGTCCGAAATTCTGAGGAGTCCCGATGCTGGTACCCGTCTTTGTTTTCTTCGCATTCTTCGCCATCATCTCTGTGCTGCTGCTGGCGGGCTATCAGCTTTTGGCCGATCGCGAGGATCCGCTGGAGGACCGGCTGAGTGAACTGCAGGCCAACGTGGCCACCACCGGAGGCGGTTCGGTGCGCGCGCCGCGACGGCGTGCCGCAGGCGGCTTCGCGAACGTCGTGCTCTACCTGATCAGCCTGATTCCGGGCGGCGAGGATTGGATTCGCACGACGGACCGGGAACTGGCGCAGGCCGGAATCCGCAACAAGAGCGCGACGGCGAATTACGCGGTTTTCCAATTCGTGTTCGCGGCCGTGCTGCTGGGCGGCATGGCATACATCCAGTGGGGCAACCCGCTGAGCAACCAGTTCGGGGCGATGGTGGCGATGGGGCTGCTGTCGTGGCTGCTGCCGCAGCAGGTGCTGCACAGGCTGGTGGCAAGGCATCGGCAGAAACTGCAGGATGGACTGCCGGACACGGTGGACTTACTGGGCATCGTGCTGGGAACGGGGCTTGCGCTGGATCAGGCGATGATGCGCGTTTCCGAGGAACTGCAGTTCATTCATCCGGCACTGGCGAGCGAGTTTTATACGGTGGTGATGCAGGTGAAGGCGGGCCAGGAACGGTCCAAGGCGTTTCAGCAGCTTGTGCGGCGAACGGGAATTGAAGATATCAAGTCACTGGCGGCGATGATTCTGCAGAGTGAGCGGTTCGGGACCAGTTTGTCACAGGCGCTCAAGGTATATGCCGATGCGCTGCGTACGCGGCGGAGGCTGCGGGCGGAGGCTTCGGTGGCCAAGGCGGGGATCAAGATGCTGTTCCCCATCGTG
This sequence comes from Bryobacteraceae bacterium, assembly GCA_033762895.1. Taxonomy (GTDB): domain Bacteria; phylum Acidobacteriota; class Terriglobia; order Bryobacterales; family Bryobacteraceae; genus CADEFT01. Next base: position 55,285 of record JANRLE010000112.1, read on the forward strand.
CTGTTCATCCTGCCGGCGTTGTTTGTGATTGTACTGGTGCCGGGTATGATCGACGTGTTACGCAGCTTGAAGGGCGGCATCGGGGCACGGTAACGGCGAAGTCACTGGTCAGGCAGGGCGAAGGCGAACACCGCGGCCTTTGTCACCACCGCAACATACTGCCTGCCTTTTACCATGTATGTCATGGGCGCGGCACGGATGGTGCCGCCCGTGTTGAAGTTCCACAGCAAAGCGCCTGAGAGCGCATCGGCAGCCATGAACTGGCCGTCACGGCTGGAGAAAAAGACCAGGCCACCGGCCGTGGTCATCGTTCCGGCGTGGGAGATTTCCGCGGTGCCAAGCAGGGGGATCTCCCATTTCACCTTTCCCGTTTGAATGTCGATGGCCCGCAACGCCTGCAGCGGCTTTTGCGATCCGGTGTCGTACTCCGGCCCGTTGGGATAGTAAATGCCACAGGCGTCCCTGGCGAGCAGATAAAAGAGCCCAGTCTCCGGGTGATAGGATGGCGGCTGCCAGTTGGTTCCGCCGTGAACATCGGGGCAGACCCTGGCGCCGCGGTGGCTGGGCACGACGCCGGGATTCAACACCGGCCGGCCGGCGGCGGTGAATGAGCGCGCCCAACTCTGGCGCGCGAAGGGAGCGGCCATCAGAAACTCGCCAGTGGCCCGGTCCAGGACATAGAAGTGCGCGTTGCGGTCGGCGTGCAGCAGCAGCTTGCGCGGCCGGCCGCGCCATTGCGCATCCACCAGCACGGGCGTCTCATTGGCGTCCCAGTCCCAGAGATCGTGCGGGGTGAACTGGTAGTGCCACACCAATTCCCCGGTATCGGGGCGCAGGGCCAGCACGGAGTCCGAATAGAGATTGTCTCCCTTACGGTCACTGCCGTCGTAGTCCTTTGGGCCGGGGTTTCCGGTGGGCCAGAAGAGCAGATTCAAGCGGGGGTCGTAGGTTCCCGCCGTCCACGTGGCGCCTCCCCCAACCTTGTAGACATCGGTTGCGGGCCAGGTCTGGGAGCCCTTCTCACCAGGACCGGGAATCGTGAAGATGCGCCATTTTCGCGCGCCGGTCTCAACGTCGAAAGCATCCAGATGACCGCGCATTCGGCCGGTATCGCCGCCGCGCTGGCCGATGTAGGCGAGGCCGTTCCAAACCAGCGGCGCGGCGGTGGTGCCGAAGCAGGGCTCCGGCGCGCGAACCCTGCTGGCCCACACCACGCTGCCGTTTCGGGCATCGAGTGCGATCAGGCGGCAGTCCCTGGTGGCCATCAACACGCGGTTACCGGACAGCGCCATGCCACGGTTCCAGTCCGCCCCGGTATCGCCCTCGGGCTGGAGGTGGAAGCTCCACAACTCACGTCCGGTACTGGCGTCCAGCGCGTGCGCTTGGGTCCCGCCCACGGTGAAGTACATCATTCCGTCGCGCACCAGGGGAGTGGCCTCTGACCGCAGTGGAACACGGATGGTCTGATAGACCCACTCGGCCTTCAGCCGCTTGACGTTGCCGCGATGAATCTGAGCGAGCCGGCTGTGCCGCTGCCCGGTATTGTCGCCGTCAAAGGTGAGCCAGTTGGCGGGATCGTCGAACCGGGGGTCGCGCAGTTGGGCCGCGGCGAAGGCCGCCAGCAGAAACATCAGAACAGGAGGGCGCATGTGAACTCAGTAATTTTGGAAGGTCAGGGAGAAGGAGAGAAAGGGCGCGCGTTGACGATCGAGGTAGGCAAGCAGGTCGCGCAGATCATCCGGCGTCAGATCCGGTTTCGGCATGGGGGATTCTCCGGAACTCCGCACCTGGCGCACGTCGGCGCGGGCAAGCAAGGCGTACTCGCCGTTGGGCAGCAGCAGTTGCAGTGAGAAGTTGTCTTCGTTCCTCAGCGCACCCGTCAGGACCCTGCCGTCCCGCAGCGTGAGAGTGGCCTTGGCGTAACCGGCGGCAATGCTGGCGCCTGGATCGACTACCGACTGCCTGATGCGGGCGGGGAAACTACGCAACGCGATGCTGCTGAGGTCGGGGCCCAGGGCGCCGCCCTTGCCACCGATCATGTGGCACGCCGCGCATCCCGCCTTTTCAAACACCGCGCGGCCCGCTTCCGGATTTCCGGGCAGCGGAGGACCGGCCCCGGGGCGGGTTTTGCTGTGGAGGAAAGCCACCAGTTGCCGCACCTGTTCGTCTGGCAAGGGATAGGGTGGCATCCCGTCGCCGGGGATTCCCTTGCGGATCAGACCGGCCAACGCCTGGGGGCTGCCAGCGACTACGACACGGCTTCGAAACAGGTTCGGCGCTTCCCCGCCCTCCAGATTGGCCGCGTGGCATGCTGCGCAGTTCTCACGGTAGAGTGCGGCGCCGGCTTCCACGGATTGCAGGTCCGCCGCCGGGCCCACCGCACACACCAGGGCGATGATCCATCGCAGTGCTCGCATGAATCCCAGCTTCTCAAAACTGGAGGCGGAACCCAAACTGGATCTGCCGCGGATTATTGGCCTGACCGCTGACTACACCGAACGCCCCGGTGCCGAACGTGGTGTTGGGGAAGCCGAACTGGGGCGTATTGGAGAGATTAAAGGCCTCGGCGCGCACCTGCACCATCGCCCCGCGTTCGGTGATCCGGAAGTTTTTAAACAGGGATAAGTCGATGTTCACCAGACCGGGTCCTCTTACGTCGGGCAGTGTGCGGCCGGTATTGCCGAAGGTGAACGGCGCGGGCTGGCTGAAGACGCTGGAGTCGAAGTAGGCGTTGAGGCGGTCGACCACCGCGCCGGTCTTCTTCGCGCTCCGCCCGTTGTTGTTAGGACGCTGGATGCCGTTTCCGGGAGCGCCGGCGCCCAACATTCCGTTCAATGAACCGGAGTTGTTGGTGGTGTTGGTGAGAATCAGCGGAAATCCGCCGGAGAACGCCGCGATGCCGTTCACCTGCCATCCGCCCGCCAAAGCGTCGGCCAGCCGGCCCCACCCGGAGCCCAGCAGCCTCCCCTTGCCGACCGGCAATTCATACAGCCCGCTGAATACCATCCGCTGCGCCACATCGTAAGTGGCAAGTGAGCGTTCGGCTTTCCGGTCATAGTAATTCTGGATGTAGGCATAGGGAGGCAGCAGCCCGGTGCCGGAAGTGGAAACATCGTCGATCAGCTTGGAAGCCGTGTAGGAAACCAGCAGGTTGAAGCCGTTGCGGAAACGCCGGTCCAATCTGGCCTGCACGGAATGATAGACGGAGTTCCCGATTGCCGCCTTCTCCAGCGTGAGGATGCCGAACTGCGGAAACGGCCGCAGCAGTTGTCCCCTGGTGACGGTGGGGCGGCTCAACACCGAGGCGGAGTTGGTAATGATGCCGGAGAAAGGATTGGGCGTCTGTTGCAGCAGCGCGTTTCCCTGGGACAACACTTCGGGCCGCAGTTGGTTGGGCGCCCCGAACACGGCGGATAGATTGGTGCCCCGCGCGCCCGCATAGCCAACCTCCAGCAGCATACCGGCCATCAGTTCCTTCTGGATATTCAGGTTCCACTGCTGGACATAGGGCGTGGCATCGAACATACTGTTGCTCTGAAAATCGAGGCCAAGAAAGCTGCGCAGCCCCAGCGAACTTCCCTGCGGCAGGGAGAATCCGTTCGGGAACGGGTTGGACAGCCTGTGAAACGGAGTAAGTCCGCCGTCCACCGTGGTGAGGAACGGACTGGTGGACGCAAAGCCGGCGTTGCCGCCTCCGCCCAGTGTTCCAGCGGCGGTCATGCTGGAAGGCGGATAGAACAGCGCGTATCCACCGCGCAGCACCATACCCCTGGAACCCTTCCAGGCAAAGCCGAAACGCGGGCCGATGTTGTTCTTATCGGTGGAAAACTGGCGGTCACGGTTGACCCCGATAAACTCCAGCCCGCCCTTCAGCGTCCCCAAACCGGGAACGGAAAGCGGGTTGGTCACCACGGGATTGAATACGCTGAGGCGGTTATACCGCTCGCTGCGCGGGATCTCCACCTCATAGCGAAGGCCGAGATTTACGGTGAGATTGTTCGTTACCTTGATATCGTCCTGGAAGAATCCGGCATAGTACGGGCTCTGCGTGGAAAGATGTGTATCGTGGGTGAGCACTCCCGAGGCGGCCGATCCGATCAGCATCGTCGCCAGCGGATGGCCAGCCGATGGGGAAGCCCGGGTGGGATCGGGCCCCTGCGTGAAGCCACTCGACATGACAAACTGACCGGCGGGAAAATTTCCCTGATAGAAATTGGTGCGATTAATCCGGACCTGAAACCCGAATTTCATCGTCTGGCGGCCGCGAGTCCAGCTCAGGTGTTCCTGGATTGTGTGGCTCTCCAGGCTGAAGCGCGCGCGGAAGGATTCCCCGATCGCGCCGTAACCGGGAATGGTAAACGCGGGGAATCCGCTGCGGTCGCTGATCGCGGTGATGGAGGAAGGCAGTCCCAATAGCTGGCTGACATCGGCGCCGGCGGAGAATGAGCGGCGCAGGGTGAACAGCCGGGCATAGCCGTAAGTAAACTCAGAAAGCAGGTTGGGTCTCAGCGTGTAGGTATGATGCAGCGCGCCGCTGTGGCCGGGACGGGGAATCGCCTCCGGCCCGGGCTGGCCGATGGTGCCATAGAAGTTTGGATTCACCTGCCGGTAGTCGCGATAACTGGCCCTTCCGTAGATATTCTGGGCGGACGTGATCTGGTGGTCGAGGCGAACGTCGAAGTTATCGTCGTCGGTTGCGCTGCTGCCCGCGGCGATATGGTTGTTCACCTGGGCCGGACCGGTTCCAGGCGTGTTGGGCGTGGGATAGAAGCCGAGCGCCTTGGCTGCCACCGCATCGATCCTCTGGGCGGGAATGATGTTGCCGGCAAACGGCGTCCGCGCGAAGCCCCCGCCCGCGGCGGCCACCGTGGTAGTGGGATCGAAGATCACCACGCGCGCGCCGGCGGCGTTCAGCGTATTCGAGAAGTCGCCCCGCAACTGTGCCGCCGTGGGAATGGTGGCCTGCGAGGTGGCCTGGCTGCGCTGGCGCAAGCCTTCGAAGCCGCCGAAGAAGAACGTTTTGTTGCGGCCGTTGTAGAGGCCTGGGATCCACACCGGGCCTCCGAGCGTGAACCCGTATTGATTGCGCTGGAACACGCCCAGCTTGCGGCCGGCGCGATTCAGGAAGAAGTTGTTGGCGTCCAACCTGCTGTTGCGCAGAAATTCGTACGCACTGCCGTGAAAATCATTGGTTCCGGCCTTCACCACCACGTTGATGACGCCGCCGGCCGTGCGCCCGTATTCGGCTGAGAAGGAGTTCGTCTGCACCTTGAATTCCTGGACGCGTTCCACTGAGGGCAGGGTAGCCGTGGCGTAAGTGCCAGGGCTGTTTTCGGGAACCGTGGAGGGCGCGCCGTCCTGCAGTATTTCGGTGGCGCCGCCGCGTCCGCCGTTGATGTTCAGATTGGCCAGATTGAGCGGACCATCTCCAAAGTTCTGCCCCGGAGTCACGCCGGCGGAAAGAGTGGCCAGGGCGATTGGATTGCGGCCGTTCAAGGGCAGTTCCAGAATCTGCCGGCCGCCGATCACCTGGCCGAGTTCGCCGCGTTCGGTTTGCAACAGCGGGGCCGCGCCAACCACCTCCACCGTTTCGGTCACCGCTCCCACTTCAAGCGCAAAATCAAGCGCAACGGATTCACCCACGTTGACCACGATATTGCTCCGTGTGGCGCGCTTGAAGCCGTCTGCTGAAACCGTGATGGTGTAGGCGCCGGGTTTCACCGAAACGAAGCGGGCAAGTCCAAAGTCGCTGGTCTTTTGTTCGGCCAGCAGGCCGGTGGCGTCCTCGCGCAGGGACACGCTGACACCCGCCACGGCGGCGGCCGACTGGTCCTTTACGTTGACGACGACGCTTCCGGTGGAGGTTTGCGCGGCGAGCACGGCCACAAAGAGCGGAATCGGCAATAGCGTGCGAATCATGCAAGCGAATCTATGTCTTCGCAGCGCCCGGTGTCAAGCCGGCGGGAAGCCTAGATCCGCGGGAAGATGCTGTCCACGGGAATGCGCACGCCGGGCAGGACCTCCGGAGCGTCCAGGAAACCGCCGATGGCGGCTTTGCGGACTTCGCCGCCCGCGTGATGGATGAGCACGTGCTGTGTATTGGGCCACACCAGCCACACCGTCCGGGCGCCGGCCTGGAGGTAGAGTTCCACCTTCTCGTCCACATCGGCGGCGGATTCAGACGGAGAGATAATCTCGACGGCCAGATCGGGCGCGCCCCGCAGTGCGCCGCGATAGGTCTCCATGGTGCGCTGCCGCTCCCGGTCCAGAAGGAACACATCGGGCGCTTGTACGCTTTCGTCGTTGAGAAGGAAGCCGCTATGCGTGGCGACGATGAAATGAGAGAAAGACCTCTCTGTGATCGAACGAAGAATCCAGGCGATTCCGGCTTGAATCGCCGCGTGAAGAAGAGCGGGCGCGGGCATTTCAATCAGCCTTCCGTGCAGGAGTTCGCGGGTGATCCCCGGCGCATCAGGAAGCTCCAGGAAGTCGTCCAATGAAACAAGCGTTTCCACGGCCATCGCAAGTCACCTTTAATTTTCAGGCTAGCACAGGGCTGCAAATATTCTGAACCACGCGCCGCGCCGCGCCGTCAGAGATAATTGAGGAGAGGTCGAATTCCATCCATGGTCACGAAGTATCTGCTGGCGGTGTCGGTGCTGGCCGGCCTGGCCCAGGCGCAGCCCACCTATTCCGGGGAAGTCTCCCGCATCATGCAGGAGAAATGCCAGATGTGCCACCGGCCCAACGACATCGCTCCGTTTCCGCTCTCGAGCTTTGAGGACGCCCAAACATGGGCCGCAGACATCAAACGAGTGGTTTCAGAAGGCATCATGCCGCCTTGGAAACCGGTGGAAGGGCATGGCGACTTTCAGGACGCCTACAACCTGACCGCCGAGCAACGGCGGGCGATCATTGACTGGGTTGACGCCGGCGCGCCCATGGGAGATCCGGCGGAACTGCCTGAGCCCAAGGTGACCGATTCGGAGTGGCGGCTGGGCGAGCCGGACCTGGTGGCACAGATGGCGGAATCCTATTCCCCGCCTCGCGGCCGGGACGTCTACCGCTGCTTCGTGGTCAGCAATCCGTTCGACGAGACGATGTACGTCAGCGCGGTGGACGTACTGCCGGGCAATCGCAAGATCGTCCATCACGTCATTATGTTCATCGATGAGAAGGGCCAGTCACCCGAACTCGATGCAAAGGAGGAAGGGCCGGGCTACACCTGCTTCGGCGGACCGGGCTTCGACATTTCGATCAACAGCATGCTGGGCGGCTGGGCGCCGGGTTCGTTCCCGCGGCACTACCAGGATGGCCTTGCGATCCAGATTCCCAAGGGCGCGCGGCTGGTGATGCAGGTCCATTATTTCCCCACCGTGACCGCCGAAGACGTCACCCGGGTGGGGCTTTACCTGGCCCAAACCGATGTGAAGAAGCTGGTGCGTTTCATCCCGGTGCTGAACGATCGATTCCGTATTCCTCCCGGAGCCGAGAACCAGGTGGTGACCGCCAGCTTCCCAATCCCCCCGGGACTGGGCGCGAAAATCATCCAGGTCTTTCCGCACATGCACCTGTTGGGCCGCCAGATCAAAGTGGAGTTCACGCCGCTGGGCCGGGAAACCATTCCATTGATCTACATCGACAACTGGGACTTCAACTGGCAGGGCTTCTACAACTACAAGGAACAGGTCTCGCTTCCCGCGCTTTCGAACATACGCATCTCCTGCACCTTCGACAATTCCGAAAACAATCCGCGAAACCCCAATAATCCGCTGAAGGAAGTGCGCTGGGGCGAAGGAACGCAGGATGAGATGTGCCTGGCGTTTCTCGGGGTAACGTTCGACAATGAGGACCTGTTGCGCACCATCGGGATCCTGAACAAGAATAAGGGCGTGAAGTCCCGCTAAGCCGATGTTGCCCATCCTGTCCGCTCTGTTCGCCGGCGCCCTGGTTGCGGCCGCGCCTTACGATGTCACGCCGGACATTGAATACTCCTCGCCGGGTGGCGAGAGCCTGAAACTGGATGCGCACATACCGCAGGGCAAGGGACCGTTTCCGGCGGTGATCCTGGTGCATGGCGGCGGCTGGACCAATGGCCATAAGACCGTGAATTTCGTGCAGGCGCTGTTTCCCGTATTGGATGAGACCGGCATGGCGTGGTTCACCATTGACTACCGGCTGGCGCCCAAGCACCCTTATCCGGCTGCGCGCCTTGACGTGGAAGCCGCGGTCCGGTGGGTGAAGCAGAACGCAAAGAAGTATCGTGTGAATCCGAAGAAGATCGCCCTGATGGGCGAATCCGCGGGCGGGCACCTGGTGAATCTGGTGGGCGCGAAGAACAGCGTGGGAGTGGCGGCGGTGGTGTGCTTTTACGGGCCCATCGACATGGAAGTTTTCGCGCGCAAGTTCGAGGGCAAGCCGGCGGCGGGCGGAATGAAAACGTTCTTCCTGATCGACGAGTACGACGACGCCGCCAAAGCCAGGCTGCGCGAAGCTTCGCCACACACTTACCTGAACAGAAAGACGCCGCCGTTCCTGGTGATTCACGGCACACGCGACGACGCGGTGCCTTACGAACAGGCCAAGCTCCACGTACAGTTATTCCGGCAGAGGGGCATTCCAGTGGAATTGATCACGGTGGAAGAGGGCATTCACGGCGTGATGAACTGGGAGAAGGATCCGCGCTTCCACACCTACAAGCGGCCGATGGTGGACTGGCTGCGCAAGACGTTGCGCTAGTGCGCCAGCAGGCGCCGCAGCAGGTGCGGCAGCCGCCGCGGCGTTTCAAGTGACTCAGCCCGTTTCAGCGCCAAGACCACCTTCTCATCCCCGGGCCGCAATTCGCGCGCGCGGCGCAAATCGCGGATCGCGGGCTCCCGCCTACCGATGTCGGTATGGATCAGCCCGCGGTGGTACACCACCCAGAATTCGTCAAATCCCGCATCCAGCGCCAGCGTGTAGTAACGAATGGCCTCCTCAGCGCGGCCTGCTCCGCAGAGGCTATAGGCCATGCAATAGAGCGCTGGCGCGTGGCCGGGATGGCGTTGCACAAGCGGTTCCATCAACTCCACAGCGCGGGGAAACTCGCCGGTCGACCACAGAGCCTCCGCCTGTTCGCGGAACGGTTTTACGTTCTCACTGCCTCGAAGCACGAACACCACGCAGCGCGAGTCCGGCTCACCGGGCTTGCGCCATCCGATGCTGCGCATCACTTCCATGCTCACCGGCTCCAGCGAGTCCACGAACTCCTTTGTGAGCGAGTACTCATGATCGGGCAGGCGCGGCTCGCCCTCTTCAAATGGAGCGTACAGCACAACCCAGGCCCGCGCCCGCCGCCGCAACTCCTCAATAAAGGGAAGGGGATCGGCAATGTGCTCAATGGTGTGGCTGGAAATCACCACATCCCATTTGCGGTGGGCATCGAGCGCGAACAGATCACCCACGATGTATTCGTGGATGTCGGAAAACACGGCCTTGGCGTATGCCTGAAACTCGTGCGCGGTGTCGAGCGCGTCCACCACCATCGGCGGTCCGAAGAAATCGCCGCGATGCAGCGAGGCCAGTAATTGCGAGCCCCCGCCCGAGGATGCGCCGACATCCAGCACCGTCACCGGATCGGGCGATGACCACTCGGCCAGCAACCCGCGGATGGTAGGAACACAGTCCATCATGAACTGCATCGATTGGGGAATCGAGCAGTTTTCCAGCCAGTCGAAATCAAAAGCCTCTCGGCCCGGCGGTGGCGAGTACAGCCGCCTGCGCTGATCCCTGGTCATCGGGGAGAACTGATTGCGAGTATATCAGGCCCGGCGGCCGATGGAGTGGGACACGGCGGCCACCGCGGCAAGGAAGTTCAGGTCGATGAGCACATTAAACAGAAACAGGTGGCGCGCCATGTCGCCGACATCGGTCAACGACGATGCGAGGAACTCGATCACGGCCATCAACAGCAGCAAACCCTCCGCACGGCGCAGGCCGGGGCTTAGCCGCCAAAGCAGCACGCCCGCCGGAATCAGCCAATAGAGCCAGTTCCCCCACAAGCCGGGATAGAAGGCGGCGCGCTTCCATCCGCTCCAGAGGGCGAACGCCTGCGATTCGGCATACTGCGCATAGCCGGAACTCTTCTGGAAGTTGGCGAAGCCGGGGCGATAGATGGTGGAGTGATTGAATCCTTCCTTCAGCAGGCCGAAGGGGACGCGCGGGTGGCGGGCGTAGTAGAGCAGCAGGCGGCCAAAGCCGGCTTGACGATACCACAATCTCTGAAATTCGGGGTCGAAGGCGCCGCTTCCCTGGCTGTAGGCATGGGTTCCCTTGTAGCGGACCCAATCGCGCGGCAGGTTCAGTTCTTCCAGCACGCCCACAGGATTGCTGTCGTTCGGCAGGATGTGGAAGAACACCACGTTGTAAAGAGCGATGCCGCGGTAGCGCTGGGGCATGGTGGTGAGCATCACCACCGAACTGATGGTGAGCAGAGCGGCCAACAACGGCGCCGCCAGGCGTCCACCGGCCGCCGCGATGGCCCGCCGCTTCCAGAAGACAAAAAGCAGCAGCGGCGGCGTGAGGATGACATGCTGCACCTTGCTGGTGACAAACAGCCAGGCGCACACGGTCATCAGGAAAAGCCCTCGCCGCGTGGGATCTTGTCCCGAAAAGAAGCGCGCGCCGGCGGCCGTCAACAGCAGCAGCATCACAAACGACGCGGCGTCGGGATAGAAGGAGTTGAAATAGGAAACGTAGCTGACGTCAGTGAGCACCAGGACAGCGAAAAAGGCCGTGACCAGCCGGCCCATGGGACTGAATGCGGCTATCAATGGCAGCATCAGGCCGATCGCCGTGAGGAAAAGCAGGCCGTGCGTCACGCCGGTCCAGCGCAGATCGAACAGCCCGTCCTTGGAGAGAAGCGTGTTGAGGAGGCGAGCCGGCAAAAGGAGCAGCACCTCGCTGGTCCAGGGATTCTCCATTGTGGGCGGCTTGTCTGTATGGTGATAGTTCACTACCAGGTAGCGGAAGAACCGCTCGGGATCCCAGGGGCCCGGGTTGTTGATATCCAGATAAAGGCGAGAGGTCGCCGGCAGGTAATCGGCATTGTCGGCCAGCCCCACGATGGGCGGAACGAAGGCCTGAAACACCACGATCAGGGCCGTGCACAACAGCACGCCCTTGCCAAACTTGTCAGGAGGGGCCAAGGTCACATTGTAGCCGCCGCGATTGGAATACGATGGATAGCAGATGCGCCCGACGTTCCTGCTCCTGGTTCTAGCGCTGCGGCTGTGCGCCGAAGACACCGCTTTTTTCGAATCCAGAGTCCGGCCGGTCCTTGTGTCGAAATGCCATTCGTGCCACTCGGGGAAGTCGCCGATGGCGAACGTAGACCTGTCTTCGCCGGCCGGCGCGAAAGCCGCGGCATCCCGCCTGGCGGCGGCCATTTCCTATGAGTCGAAAATCAAGATGCCTCCCGCGGGGCGGCTGAAGGATGGCGAAATCGCCGCGTTGACGCGTTGGGCGGAATCGGGCGCCGCTTGGCCGGAAAGCGCCACAGGGGGTAGCCACTGGGCATTCCAGCCACGCAAGCGGGTTTCGCCGCCGCCTGTGAGAAACACCGCCTGGGTGCGCAATGAAATCGACCGGTTTCTGCTGGCCCGGCAGGAGGCGCAATCGCTTTCCCCGGCCGCCCCGGCTGACGCGTTGACGCTGCTGCGCCGTGTTACTTTCAACCTGACCGGCCTTCCACCCACGGCATCGGAAATCGCCGCCTTTCAAGCCGACACCTCACCCGGCGCCTTTGACCGGGTGGTGGAACGGCTGCTGGCTTCACCACGTTACGGCGAACATTGGGGCCGACACTGGATGGACGTGGCCCGCTACGCGGACTCCACCGGCGCCGATGAGGATCATCGTTATCCCCACGCCTGGCGCTACCGCGACTACGTCATTGACGCTTTCAATCGCGACCTGCCCTATGACCAGTTCGTCCGCGAACAGGTGGCCGGCGATCTGCTGCCATCTCCGTCGGGCGGCGTCAATACAAGGGGCATCGTGGCCACCGGATTTCTTGCCCTCGGCCCGAAACTGATTGCCGAACAGGACAAGGTGAAGATGTTCTATGACATCGTGGATGAGCAGATCGAGGTGACCGGCAAGGCGTTCCTGGGGCTGACGCTGGCCTGCGCCCGCTGCCACGATCACAAGTTCGATCCCATCCCGACCAGGGACTACTATTCGCTGGCCTCCATCTTCGCCAGCACGAAGCAGCTTTCCAAGCTCGAAGGCACGGTATCGCAGCTCTATTTCTCCCCGCTGGTGGATGCCGCAACCGCCGGTGAATGGGAGAGCCACCAGAAGAAGTTGGAAGCGAAGCAAAAGGAAATCGACGGCGTGATCGGGCAGGAGCAGGCACGCTACCGCAAGGCGCACCTGCCGAAGATGGCGGAGTACATGCTTGCCGCGCGGCGCGTCTATCAGGATGGCAAACCGCTGGCCGAAGCAGCGGCGGGACTGGATGCCTGGGTTGTCGAGCAGTGGGCGAATTATCTGAAGCCCACCGGCGAGCGGCGTCATCATCTGGAGGATTGGGAACTGGCGCCTTCCACCGGACTGGAGGCCGCGGCGAAACGATACCACCAGCGTTACCTGACCACCGAGAAGTTCCGCGCCGATGCCCGTGAACGTTGGAAGCGCGAATCGGAAGCAGCCAAATCCCGCGGAGAAAAGGCGCCACCTGAACCCAGGTTCCTGGCCGGCGACGATCGCTTCTTCTCCGAAGTGAATGCGGCTTCGGGCCCCTTCAAGATGCCGGAAAAGGATCGCGAATCGCTTTATGCGGCGGAGTCGCGCACGAAACTGGCCGCGCTGCGCGTGGAACTGGATCAACTGAAGAAGTCCGGCCCCGCTGAGCCGCCGTTGGCCTGCGCCGTGGCCGAAGGTGATCCGGTGGACCAGCATGTCTTTGTCCGCGGCAATCCGGAAGCGAAAGGCGATGCCGTGCCCAAGCGCCTGCCCGGCGCGATCGCGGGCGATGACCAGCCGCCCATCCGCGGCGGAAGCGGGCGCAGGGAACTGGCCGCCTGGCTGGGAGATCCCGCCAATCCGCTTACGGCGCGGGTGATGGTGAATCGCATCTGGCAGTGGCACTTCGGGGAGGGTTTGGTAAGGACTCCTAATAATTTTGGAAAGCTCGGCGCCGAACCCACCCATCCCGAACTGCTGGACTGGCTGGCGCAGCGTTTCATCGATTCGGGCTGGAGCGTGAAGGCCATGCACCGGCTGATACTCGCTTCGAGCGCCTATCGCATGAGCAGCGCCGCATCAAAGGGCGCTATGGAGGGCGATGCGGAAAATCGCCTTCTATCCCGGTTCCCCGCGCGGCGCCTGGCGGTGGAGGAAATCCGCGATTCCCTGCTGCTCATCGACGGCACGCTGGACCTGGAGATGGGTGGCAAGATGATGGAGGGGTCGGGCACCGACAAGGAGTTCGCCGAGGCGCGCAAGACTTTGGATCCGGACCGGACGCCCCGCCGCCTGGTCTACCTGCCGCTTCGGCGGTCCAACCTGCCATCGCTTCTGAACCTGTTCGATTTCGGCGACGCGACAACGTCGAACGAAGGGCGTACGCAGACCAACGTCGCTCCGCAGGCGCTCTACATGATGAACTCGGGATTCGTGGAGGAACGCGCGCGCACGCTGGCAGCCGCGCTGCTGGCCGACGCCAGGCTGGACGATGCCGGCCGCATCCGCAACGCGCACCTGCGCATACTGAACCGGCCCGCCGATTCCGCGTTCGTGGATACGGCGCTTACCTACCTGGCGGGCTTTCCGGGGGGCGACAGGCGGAAGGCCTGGACCAGCCTCACCCGCACCATGATTGCTTCCAACGATTTCCTGTATGTCCACTAAGATGCCAACCCGCCGCCATTTACTCCGCCAGACAGCCTGCGGCTTCGGCCTGCTGGGCCTTCGTGCGATGCTGGCGGCGCCCGTTCCGCACTTCACGCCGCGCGCCAGGCGGGTGATCTTCATGTTCATGCACGGCGGCCCGTCGCACATGGATACTTTCGATCCCAAGCCGATGCTGGACCGCGACCACGGCAAGCCGCTGCCGTTCAAACGGCCGCTGACGTTCGCCGAGGGGCAGACCGGATCGCTGTTCAAATCGCCGTGGCAGTTCAAGCGGTACGGCCAGAGCGGGCTGCCGGTGAGTGATCTGTTTCCCAACGTGGCGCAGTGCATCGACGATATCTGCGTGCTGCGCTCGATGGTGGGGGACAGCGTGGCGCATGGCGGCGCGGTGCTGCAGCTTCACACCGGGTCAAACACGTTCACGCGGCCGGGCATGGGCGCATGGGTGGTCTACGGGTTGGGTACGGAGAACCAGAATCTCCCCGCCTACATCACGGTGAAGCCAGGGTTGTCCCACGGCGGCGCGAAAAATTGGAGTTCGGCGTTTCTGCCGGCGGCATACCAGGGCACCGCGGTGGCGCACGGCGGCATCAAGGCGGATGAACTTACCGAACCCATCGAGTATCTGGAGAACAAGGGGTTGACGCGCGAACAGCAGCGCTATGAGCTCGACATGCTGCAGAAGATGAATCGCGCCTCGGCCGACCGCTGGAACCACGATGCGGAACTGGAGGCGCGCATCCAGGCGTTTGAACTCGCTTTCCGTATGCAGAGCGAGGCGCCGGAGGCGTTCGACACCAGCCGCGAATCCGAGGCCACGAAGAAGCTGTACGGCATGGACGATCCGATGTCGCGCGATTTCGGATGGCAGTGTCTGATCGCAAGACGGCTGGCTGAGCGCAACGTGCGGTTCATCCAGATCAATCACGAATACGGACCGGGCAATGAGGTCGGCTGGGACGCGCATTCGGAACTGATCCGGCTGCATACACGCACGGCGAAGATGGTGGACAGGCCGATCGCCGGTTTGCTGAAGGATCTGAAGGCGCATGGCCTGTTGAAGGATACGCTGGTGGTGTGGAGCGGAGAGTTCGGCCGCACGCCGATTTCGCAGGCTGGCGACGGGCGGGATCATAATCCCTACGGCTATTCGGCGTGGATGGCGGGCGCGGGCGTGAAGGGCGGCTTCGCCTACGGGGCGACGGACGAGTATGGCTACTACGCGGTGGAGGATCGCATGCACATCCATGATCTGCACGCGACCATGTTGCACATTCTGGGGTTGGATCACCTGAAGCTGACGTATTTCCATGGTGGGCGCAATCACCGGCTGACGGACGTGGCCGGCAGCGTGGCGCATAAGATTCTGGCCTAGCCCGGCTATGTGATTCGCGGCCGCAGCCACTTCGGAACCGGCTTGTGTAGCGGCCGGAGACATTCGGTCCGGCGATCGCAATGAAACCCAGAATCACGTTGTAACCGCCGCGCACGCCTGCTTCAGGAAGGCGATCTTTCTTACCCGCCAAGGCGGAAAGGACCGTTTCGCCTTCATTGCGCGGAACTCAATTCGGATCAACGATCCTGGCTGAGCAGGGTGACGCCAATCCCGCCCAGCTTCCGGATGGCGCGTCCGACCCGAAGAGATCGACACTGGGCGACATGTCGCGACCATCGCCCCGCCATGGAGAAGCAGACTTGCCGGTTAGTCGCCCTGGCTCGCTGCAGGCGATATAACGAGTTGCCCTCCTTCCGCCAGCACGTCATCGAGCCGCTCGTAGCTCTTCTCCATACCGTCAGTCATGCCAGTAGAGAACGCCGCGTCGCGGTCGGCTTTCGATGCGTACCTGATCGTGGTTGCCACGTTCGTCATCCCGTCGGCTTCGTGGAAAGTAACGGTCACGATCGATGGTTCACCCCCCATGGAAAAGCCCAGATTACCCGGATCGAAGATTTGGGTATGCACGATTCTCGCGTACGGAACGACTTCAAGGACCTCACCAGTGAACCCGAACTCCTGGCCGTTCCCGTCACTGCGCCAGCGCCAGCGATACTGGCCGCCGACGCGCATATCCATCTCGCAGACAGGCATCGACCAACCGGGGTGGCCCGAGCACCAACGACGCAGCAGGTCCGGTTCCATGTAGGCCCGCCACGCCAGTTTGACGGGAGCATCGAAGCTCCGTTTGACGAGTACCTCGGTATCTGACGGCAGGCTTGCTTCGGCAGGTTTCATTTCTTTCACTCCTGTTTCTCTTGTTGTTTCAACTCTGCAAGCAACGCATCGAGGCGCTTGTAGTTGCCTTCCCAGATCTGTTGCACCTGCTCGAGCCAGCCGGTGACGGCCTTCAGTCGCTCCGGCACCAGTTTGCACGGTCGCAACTGAGCCTCTTTGCGACGCGAGATCAGCCCTGCGGATTCCAGCACCTTCAGGTGCGAGGAGATCGTGGGCTGCGTCAACGAGAAGCGGCCAACCAACTCGGACACAGAGGCCTCACCGCGGGCAAGGTGCACCACGATTCCTCGTCGGGTGGGATCGGCAAGAGCGGAAAAGGCCTGGTCCAGGTGCTTCACGACAATAGATTACTATCTATATAGACACTTGTCAATATATAACCTGAAGAAAGCCCTCGCCGAGCCTCCGGGCCTGGTGCGAGGTCGACAGCCATTCGCAAGTCCGCGTCTCCGCGCTCCTTCCCCACGAGCGGGCGATCGCTATCCGTTTTCGACGCGCGCTTTTATATCCTGGTACGCCAAATCAATGAGCCTGCTGAGGGCTGCGGCGTTTGTACCCGTTCCGGGCCTTAGCTTCACATGGCGCATGGACTTACCGGCGCCCTCGAGCAGCCGTGCCGGATCCGGCAGCGACGCGCCGTGAAAGAACCCCACATTTACGTGTGAACGGAAGACATTGACGTAGCCGAACGGCGCATCTCCCAGACATGCAACCGGACAGCCGTCATGCAGGAGTTCCCGGACTTCATCTCCGCATTTTCGCATCGTCTCAAACCACTGCAGCGCGATGTCCCCCAGTTCGCCCGCATGCTCTTTCATCCACCGGTCGATGGCGGGATCCCGCTCAACGGCGCCATTGAATCGCAGCAATTTCGCTCTCATCACGTGTCGTGGGAAGCCGCCCGCTCCTACGCCTTCGCCAGGCTCTCCAGGTACTCCATCGGACAGCCAACGCCGTCAACGTTCACTCCAAGACCCCGAAGCACATCGATGGCAACCATCCGCCGGTAAGCATTGAAGGTAATGACGTGCGCGAACATGCCCCCGAAGGTGAAGGTTTCCGGCGGTTCACATAGCGCATCGACAAACGTGTCCTCCCAGCCACTCCGATTTCGGACATCCGTGAGTACGCTGTGGAACGCCGTATCCGCCTTCTCCAGGCGCGCCAGCATGGCCGGCGGGGTCCGGTCCATCGGCGGGGCGTTGTCAAACAGGGGCGGCGCAGTGCCGCCCGTTATGGCCGCGGCCCAGGCTTCCTTGGTTTGCACCATCCGGTCCAGAAGCTGGCGCAGGTTCTGATCCGGGCCATCCCAGGGAAATACGTGGATCGGGTTGTTCAGTGGGCGGTCCAATTGTTCGTCCGTCAGCGTTTTCGCCAGATCCAGAAGACGCCGCGTATGCCAGGACTCCTGGCCGGCGAAGATATCAAAGAGGTCCATGAATCGACCAGCTCCTTTCGTGTTTTCCTGACCGGAACAGTGATGAATGCGATTCGCCGCGTGGAGTTGGGTGTGCGTCGCTCCCATGCGGCGATAGATGCTCGGTGAAATGCCGAAGGCCTTTCGGAACGCACGGGTAAACGCTTCGAGCGATCCGTAATTGGCGTCGAGACCGATGCTTGTAACCGGGCGTTGGGTGCGGGACAACTGCCATGCCGCTCTCTCCAACAGCAACCGGCGGCGCATGGCAACCGGCGTCTCCTCCATGATCGCCCGAAATACGCGATAGAACTGCGTCCGGCTTAGATAAGCGTGGCGGGCAAGGCCATCGGCGTCCTCAGGCCGGTCAAGCGATTCCAATAACGTTCCGCGTAGCCGTTGCGCTTGATCCACACCTGGAAAATAACATGTTGCGGACAAGTTCGCCTGATCGGGAGTCCCAAAACTGATTCGCGTCCGCTAACTGCGGCGGTGAGTTGGATGCTGACGCCACTTTCCGGTGGAACTCCAGGCCGCTATACTGAAGGCAGGATGCCCCCGGATATGGCCCCGGAACTGTCGGCGCTCACGGAGCGACTCGCGGAACTCGCACCGAACCAACGGATCAACTGGTCTGATTCCTGGTCCGATGAAGACATGAACGATTTCAGGGCTGCGTCCCTGCGCCGCCTCGACGCTGAGGAATCAGGGGACCTGGCCCCGTAAACGGATTTCCAACTCAGGACATCAGCCGAACAGCCTAAGGACCGCCGCCAGACACACAAATATCGCTACGATGGCGCGCCGCCGAGTCTGTGCGAGACTCAGCCAACGCACACGCCGCAATTACGCCTGCGGCGCGGGGGCAGACTCCGGCTTACCGTCCGGCTTCTTCGCCGCAGGCGGCGTCTTGTCCTTCAGCGGGCTGATAATCACGTGGAAGGCGCGGCCTTCCAGTTTCGGATGGCCGTCCATCTGCCCATAGGTCAGCAGGTCTTCGCAGAACCGCTTCAGCAGCTTCTGTCCCAGGTCCACGTGGGCGATCTCCCGCCCGCGGAACTGCACCAGCGCCTTCACGCGGTTGCCTTCCTGCAGGAAGCGGATCGCGTGGTTCTTCTTGAAGTCGTAGTCGTGATCGTCGGTGTTGGGACGGAATTTCACTTCCTTCACCTGGATGACGTGCTGCTTCTTCTTCGCCTCGTGCTGCTTCTTCTTGTTCTCATACTGCCACTGGCCATAGTCCATCGCCTTGGCGACAGGCGGCTCGGCGTTCGGCTGGACCACAATCAGATCCAGGCCCAATTCCTGTGCCTTCCGCACGGCGGCGGGGGTGGGCATGATTTCCACGAAGCCGTCCGGAAACACGGCCCGCACCTCGCGGGCGCGGATCGCTTCATTGACGTTTTCGCGGATTCGGACGGGGCGGCGCGGGGGGTAATTTCTTGGTGGGTACATTCGGTACGAAAAACTCGCTCCTGCGGGTGTCTTCAAACTCCTTCTGATTGTTCGAAAAACGAAGGGGGACCCGCCTCTCCTGCGAAAGGCAACAGATCCCCCTATAAAGAACAAGGTAGTATATCAGCCCCTAGTGTAATCGGATTGTTCGCCGGTGTCCATGCCCCTGTGGAAAAAAATTTGGCGAAAACGTTACACTGGTAGTCGCAACGGCGCTGTGTCTCGCGTGATCATCAGAACCCTGTTAACGGTATCGCTTGCCGCCTGGCAGCCCCTGGCGGCGGCCGGTGAGGGCCAACTCGACTCGAGCCCCACGCTGTTTTCCGTCCTCGCCGCCCTCAATGCCGCGGGCTACGACGCCGATCTGGACTCCCCCTCCAACCATGCCCTGCGCAAGGCCGTGCGCAACCACATCGCCGCCAAGCGCCTCCCGGTGGTCGACGAGATCCGCCGCTATATCCGCGAACGCCGCCCGGAAAACGACACCCAACTGCTCAGTCTGTACATTTCCTTCGCCCTTGCCGTGGAAGCGCCCACCTTCAAGTACCGCATGCGCCGCAATGACCTGCCGCCGGAGGTGGCCGCACTTGCCGAGTTTCCCGATCTGATGAAGCGGTTCCATGAGGACGCGGGAATCGATCAGATCTGGCGCGCCTCCCAGCCCGCCATCGACGCCGTGATCGAACGCTATCACGAACCCGTTGCCCGCGCGGTTCTTGAAGCCAACGCCTATCTGCGCAACCCCACTTCCGGCGGCGGCCGCCGCTTCCAGGTTTACGTGGATCTTCTGGCGGCTCCCAACCAGGTGCAGAACCGCCTTTACGGCGATGAATTTTTCGTCATAGTCACTTCCTCCCCGGAACCGCAGGTGGAGCGCATCCGTCAGGCCTACTTGACACACCTGATCGATCCGTTGACGCTCCGTTATCAGGAACTGATCAACAAGAAAAAGGGGCTCGGCGACTTTGCCCAGGCAGCGCCGCTGCTGCCGTCTCTGTTCAAGGACGATTTCAACCTGCTCACGCAGCGTTCGCTGGTGCGCGCCATCGAAGCGCGCATGTTCACCGGCTACGGCGCTTCGGCAAAGCGCCAGCAGGCCGTCGATCAGGCGCTGGCCGAAGGATTCGTGCTCACGCCGTACTTCGCCGAAGCCCTGGTTGCCTACGAAAAGCAGGAGCAGTCGCTCCGGTTCTATTTCGCCGATCTGATCAACGGCATCGATTTGAAGAAGGAAGACAAGCGGTTGGAGGGCGTGAAGTTCGCCGATAAGCCCTTCACCCGCGTCGTACGCCAGGCCGAATCCATCGCGCCGCCCGAGCCCAAAGGCGTTGAAAAGACGCTGGCCGAAGCTGAAGACCTCTACTCAGCCCGCAAACTCGGCGAAGCGCGCAACCTGTTCCTTAACGCCCTTCAACAGACGGAGAACCGGCAATCCCACGCCAAGGCCTACTACGGGCTGGCCCGCGTGGCCACGCTCGAAAACAAACCTGAACTTGCTGACCGCCTCTTCAAGAAAACGCTCGAACTTCAGCCTGAACCACTGGTGAAAGCCTGGACACTGGTGTATCTTGGCAGATTGGCGGACATCGATGGGCAGGATCAGCAGGCGGCGGACCATTACAAGTCCGCGCTTGGCACGGAAGGCATTTCTGACGCCGCAAAGCAGATGGCGGAAAAAGGCTTGCAGGGCGGCTTCCGCAGAAAACCGCAATGAGAATGGAGAGATGAGAGAAGGAGTCCAACCGATGAAAACGAAACGCATGGTGACGATTGCGCTGGCGGCCGCGCTGGCGCTGCCGGCGCTGGCGCAGAAGCAGCCTCAGCCCAAATCGCAGAAGGAAGTGGATGCGCTGCAGGCGATGTTCGGGGCACAGGATCCCAATGCCCGCATCGCGGCTGCGGAAAGCCTGCTGCAGAATTTCGCCGACACGGAATTCAAACCAATCGCCCTCTATATCGCCACCGTCTCGGCCGAACAACTGGGCGATTACGAGAAGATCATGCTTTACGGCGATCGCACGCTTGAGGCCGACCCCAAGAACTACGCCACCAAGCTGGTGATGGCCAAGGCCATCGCCGCCCGCACCCGCGAGCATGACCTGGATAAGGAAGAAAAACTGACGCGCGCCGAAAAGCTGGCCAAGGATGGCGCCGAGGATCTGAAGACCGCCCAGAAGATGAATCCTCAGATGTCGGACGCCGATTGGGAAAACGCGAAGAAGGATTTCCAGGCCCAGCACCACGAAGCGCTCGGCATGGTGGCCAACATCCGCAAGAAGTACGATGATTCCATCGCCAACTACAAGACCGCCGTCGAGCTGACGGGCGACCAGGTCACCATGGTGCGCCTGGGCCAGACTTACAACCTCGCCGGCAAGCCGGATGACGCCATCGCCGTTCTGGACAAGGTGCTGGCCATGGCCGACGCCAACGCCCAGGTGAAGCAGGTGGCACAGGCCGAAAAGGCCCGCGCCGTCCAGTCCAAAACCAAGAAGTAAGAGCGGATATCGAATGACAGGGGACCTTGCGGATCTGGAAGCCATCGTCGGCCACCAGTTTCAGGACAGGGTCCTGCTGGAACGCGCCCTGACCCATAAGTCTTCGCGTTTTGAAAAGCCCACAGCCGAGCTGGCCGTTCACGGGGATAACGAACAACTGGAATTCCTCGGGGACTCTGTGCTCGGCTTTCTTGTGTCCGAACAGTTGTTCCGCATCTATCCCGACATGGCCGAAGGCGGCCTCTCCAAACGCAAAGCGCACCTGGTGAGCGCCCAGCGGCTTTATGAAGCGGCCAACGCCATGGACCTCGGCCGGTTCCTGAGATTGGGCAAAGGCGAAGAGCTGAGCGGCGGGCGCGAAAAGCGGGCGCTGCTGGCAAACGCGCTGGAAGCCCTGATCGCCGTTCTGTACCTGGACGGCGGCATTGAGGTGGCCCGAGACTTCATACACTGCCACATCATTTCGGCCTTTGTCGCCTCTGGCGTGGAAGGCGAAGCGCGCGTCAACGATTTTAAGAGCGCGCTACAGGAACGGACCCAGCGCATGCACATGCCCACGCCGCGCTACGCCATCGTGCATGAATCGGGCCCCGAACATTCCAAGATCTTCACGGTGGAGGTACGGGTCGGCCGTGATCTCGCCTCGCGCGCCGAAGGCCTCTCCAAGAAAGCGGCGGGGCAGAAGGCGGCCCAGCAGGTGCTGGAGCAACTCGATCGTCTGGAAGTGGAACAGGCGCGCTGATCATTGAAGCCTATGCTCTCCCGCAGGAACTTTTTCCGTGTCGCTCCCGCGCCCTTCGTGGCGCGCGCCGCCTCGCGCGCAAAGCCCAATATCGTTCTCATCCTGATGGACGACATGGGCTACCGCGCGCTTTCCTGCTACGGCAATCCGCACGTGGAGACGCCTCACCTGGACCGCCTTGCCTCCCAGGGCACGCGATTCACCCAGGCTTACGTCACGCCGCAGTGCACTCCCACGCGCGCCTCCATCCTGAGCGGCCAGTACACCGCGCGCAACGGCATGTGGCACGTCATCCCCTGGTACGGCTATCCCAACGCACGCGTTACGGAGCCCGCTTTCCGGGAGCAGTTTCCCCGCGACGCCTTTACCGTGTCGAAGGGGCTGCGCGCCGCCGGATACGCCACCGGCCTGTTCGGCAAGTGGCACCTTACCACGGGGCCGGATGGCGACTACGGCAGCCTTCGTCCGCAGGCCGCGGCGCACTACGGCTTCGACGCGGTGAACCGCCCCTTCGCCCCGCGCGAATTTCAGACCGGTGACAAAGCGGTGGACCGCCTGACGGACGAGGCCATCGCCTTCATCGAACAAAACCGCGCCCGCCCGTTTTTCTGCTATCTGGCCCATCACACCACGCACCTGCCGCTTGCCGTGCCTGAACCTCTGGTGCGCAAGTACGCGGCAAGGGGATATCCCGGGGAAGGGCTGAATCACGCCACCGCTCTTGCCTGCCTGGAGCACATGGATACCGCAATCGGCCGCCTGCTGGGAAGGCTGGATGCGCTCGATCTGACAGGGAACACGATGGTGATGTTCCTCACCGACAACGGCGGCGTGTTCCGGCGATTTGAGGCAGAACCCGCGCCGCCCGCGCCCGGCGAGCCGTGGCGGCTGCGTCCCAACGGCATGATGCTGGAAAACTCGCCTCTGCGGGAAGGCAAGGGCTCTGCATACGAAGGCGGCATCCGCGTTCCATGCATCGTGCGGTGGCCCGGAACGGCGCTGCCGGGGGCGGTGAATCACACGCCCATCCACGCCGTGGATCTGCTGCCGACATTCCTTTCCGCCGCCGGAACCGGCGCACCCCGCCAGTACATCAGCGATGGCGTGGATCTCGCGCCTGTGCTGAAGGGCAGGCGCATCGCCAGCCGCCCTCTTTATTTCCACATGCCCCTCTACGATACGATCTGGGCGGGCACACCCTGCTCAGTAGTCCGCGACGGCGCCTT
>JANRLE010000113.1:0-8451 GCA_033762895.1 Bryobacteraceae bacterium
GGCGCCGGTGTAGTTGGGCGGCAGCCACTCCACCAGCACACCCGGCCCGGGCGCGGTTGGCTGATATCCAAAGCCGCCCAGGTCGAGCGACGCGGGCAGGTCCGGATTGACGCGGCTGGAACGGATGGCGTCGTTGCGAAGCGCCGGATCGAAGGCGGTGAGCCGCACCCAGTAACATTGGGCCATCGCCGGATTGCCGGTCTCGCAATCGATCTTACCGGGAAATCCGGTGATGGTGTTCCTGGCCAGGAAGTCCAACACCTGCCCGATGGTGGGCGCTTCCAGCACCGTCAGGTTGTAGCCGGCCGTCGTCAGCCGCTGGCGGATGGCGGCGCTGGCCGTTCGTTCCTCAGGAGTGAGGGCCCAGCCCACCGGTGTGTTGAGCGTGTTGGCCGCAAACAGTCGATCGGAGTCGATGGCGGGCATGGGCGATCCGCCAATCGCCATCGCCGCCGTCCACAGATAAGGCGCGCGGGCCGCCGCGTAGAACACCGCCGCCGAAGCGGCCCCGCCCCCCGCCAGGTACACGGGCGTCCTGGCCAGCGAATACCTTTTCCGGAGATCGGCAACCATGGCGTCCAGATTCTTCACTCCGGGATCGGCGGCCGATGGGAACTGCGGCATGATGAGCCGCCACTTGCGGGAAGCGGCGATCGGGGCCCAGTTCTTCATCTCCGCCTCGGCCGACTCCGGCTGCGACGGCAACACCACCAGCACAGCCGATTCGCCAGGGGCGTGCAGGTAGGCCAATTCCTGCTGGCCCGCCTGAAACTTCACCGTTTCCAGTGCGACTGCGAACAGAAGCGCAAACATCTCCTTCCAGTGTACGATTGAGCCTGATGTTGCATTGGGTTGTCGTTGGCATCGGCGATATCGCCGTCAAGCGGGTGATCCCCGCCATCCGCAATGAGCCGCGCAGCGAGTTGTACGGAGTGGTCACCCGGAACCCCGGCAAGGGCCGTGACTATGGGGGCCACGTATGGACGGATTTAGACGAGGCGCTGGCCGATCCACAGGTGAACGCGGTCTATATCGCCACTCCGGTAGCCCTGCATGCCCCGCAGACCATCGCGGCTCTGGCGGCGGGCAAACACGTGCTGTGCGAAAAGCCGGTGGCCCTGAACTACGCCGAGGCGCGCGGCATGGTGGATGCGGCGCAGGCGGCCGGACGGGTGCTGGGGATCGCCTATTACCGGCGCATGTACCCCAAGGTGCATCGCGCAAAGGAACTGCTGTCCTCGGGCGCCATCGGACGGCCGGTGCTGGCTGAGATCAGTTGCCATGACTGGTTCAACGCTGAAGACGGCCGCCGGGGATGGCTGGTGGATCCCCAGATGGCCGGTGGCGGACCGCTGTTCGATATCGCCTCACACCGCATCGACCTGCTCAACTTTCTGTTCGGCCAACCGGGCAGCGTGGCGGCGCAGCGGTCCAGCGTGGTGCACCGCAGGCAGGTGGAAGACTCGGCCACGGTGCTGATCGAATATCCCGATGGTGTACGAGGCGTGGTGGATGTGCGCTGGCACTGCCGCGTGGGCCGTGACGAATTCCGCATCACCGGCACAGACGGAGTGATGGACCTCACGCCGCTCAATGGCGCCCGCCTGCTCTGCAACGGGCGCGGAGAGGACCTTCCGCCGCACCCCAATCTGCACTATCCCTGCGTCGCCAACTTCGCCGATCATGTGCTGGAAAGCAAGCCGCTGCTGGCGGGCGGTGAGTCGTCCATCTGGACCGACTGGGTGACCGAACAGGCACGGAGGTGAGCGATGTGGATCGCCGTGTTGTTGACGCTTGGGCTGAACGCGGAAGTGGCCTGGCGCGCCGGCAAGGCCGAAGAGCAGGGCTTTGACCGGGCGAAACTGGACGCGCTGACGGTAAAGCTGGCGAGTCAGAATACACGGGCGTTCCTCGTCGTCCGGCGCAACCGGCTGATCCATGAGTGGTACGCGCCGGGTGTTGCGCCGTCTCAGCGCCAGGGGACCGCATCGCTGGCCAAGGCAATCGCCGGGGGAACCACGCTGATGCTGGCGATGAACGAACGGCGGATCAGCCCCGACGATCCGGCGTCGAACTACATCGCGGAGTGGAAGGCCGATCCCCGGCGCGCGCGGATCACCATCCGCCATCTTGCCACCCACACCTCGGGCGTGGAGGATGCCGAACAGGATGATATCCCGCACATGCAACTGCCCGGGTGGAAGGGGGCTTTCTGGAAACGCTCGCCCAATCCGTTTGGCAATGCAATTTCGGACGCTCCCATCCTGTTTGAGCCCGGCAGCCGGTTTCACTACAGCAATCCCGGAATCGCGGCGCTTTCCTATGCCGTGTCGGCGGCCCTGCGCGGCCGGGACGTCCGGGAACTGCTGCGTGACCGCGTCATGACGGTGCTCGGCATACCCGAATCGGACTGGGCGATCAGCTACAACAACTCGGTTTTTGAACGCGACGGCCTGCGGCTCTACGCCACTTGGGGTGGCGGCAATTTCACTCCGCGCGCGGTGGCGCGCATCGGGCAGTGGATGATGTTGCCGGCGGCGCGGAAGATGGTGAACTACGCCGGCATGCCGGTGGATCGCACCGCGGATCGCTACCAGCCCGCTTCCGGCCTTTGCTGGTGGATCAATCACGACGGCGTATGGCCGGGCATTCCGCGCGATGCGTTTGTGGGCGCGGGCGCGGGCCATCAGATGTTGATCGTCATCCCGTCGCTCGAACTGGTGGCGGTTCGCAACGGCGCGGCGCTCAATGACAAGCCGTTCTGGACGGCCGCCTATGAAGAGCTTTTCCGCCCGCTGCTGGCGGCCATCGCCGAACGGGAATCCCCCGCGCCCTACCCGCCCAGCCAGCTGATCCGCGGCGTGGAGTTCGCGCCGGTGGAAAGCGTGGTGCGCAAGGCCATCGACAGCGACAACTGGCCCCTGACGTGGGGCGGCGACGGCGACATTTACACCTCCTATGGCGACGGGCGCGGCTTCGAACCGCGCGCGCAGCGCAAGTTGAGTCTCGGCCTGGCGAAGGTGCGCGGCGGTCCCGAGGATTTCGAGGGTATCAACATCCAGTCGGAATCGGGTGAGCGAGTGGGGGACGGCGCCCGCGGTCTGAAATCGTCAGGGATGCTGATGGTGGATGGCGTCCTTTACATGTGGGTGCGCAATGCGGGCAATTCGCAGCTTGCCTGGAGCGAAGACCGCGGCCGGACCTGGACCTGGGGATTCAAGTTTGAGCAGAGCTTCGGCTCCCCGGTGTTTCTCAACTACGGCCGCAACTACAAAGGGGCTCGCGATCAATACGTCTACGTGTACTCGCAGGACGGGCCCAGCGCGTACGAAGCCGACGATCAGATCGTGCTGGCGCGGGTGCCGAAGGACCGCATCCGTGAGAAAGCGGCGTATGAGAACCTCGGCCCGGTATTCCGTTTCCCCGCCCATTGCGAGCGTGTGGAGGCGATCTATCACGAGGGCTTGAAGAGGTATCTGCTGGCGGTTTCCTATAACCACCGCGGCGGTTGGGGGATTTACGAAGCGCCACATCCTTCAGGACCGTGGCGGACCGCGTTTCATACGAATCAATGGGACATCGCCGGCACGCACGGATATCGCTTCCCGACGAAATGGATCGAAGGGGATACGATGTGGCTGGTGTTTTCCGGCGTCACGGGGCCGGGGCTCCATTACGACGCGTTCTGCACACGCCGCATGCGGCTTCGCAGATAAGCCTACGACGGCCTGCGCATCAGCCATTTGACGGCGTTCTGCTGCAGTTTGATGAACTCCGGGTTCCACAACACGTGCAACAGGTGGCCGGGCGCCAGGTAACACACGCGCCCCTTCCCGTAGTCATAGGACCAGCCAGCGGGCGCCGTTGTCCCGCGGTCCTTTCCCTCATGCCGGTGCTTCAGCCCTTCCTCGTTCACCGATTCGAGGAACACGTGCTTGGGATCCTTGTCGTAATCCATGTAGTGCTGCTCATCGGTAACGATGAAGTCCTTCACGCCCTTGGCGATGGGGTGGCTCGAGTTGGTCACTTTTACTTTGAAGGTGCGGATGGGCGGATGTCCGGCGTAGGCGGCGCCCAGCACATGGCGGAAGTCCGGATCAGTGAGCCCGACATGGGTGGTGTTGTGCAGGAACAGGGCGGACCCGCCCGATTCCACAAAATTGCGCACCGCCTTGCCCTGATCGGGTTTCATCCAGAAGGCGGGCTTGGCGGCGGTGGGCTGCACCGGCGGGTCACTCACCAGTTTCGGCGAACCGGTGGCCACCCAGGCGGCGTTGGTTCGCTCGTCGGGGTAGCCGTCGGGCCAGATCATGCCGTCACGCAGAACGATGAGCAGCTTGTAGCCCTTCAGTGTGTCGGCGTTGAGCATGCGGGTTTCATCGCAGAAGTCGATGGAGATGCCCGCGCCTTGGCCGAGGGTGCGGTTGAGGCCGGTACGGATGTAGTCAGAGTTGTGATAGCGGTCGCCGATGAGACCGAAGGCGGTGGCTTTGGTTGCGCCGGGAAGGAGTCCAGCGGCGAGGGTGGATAGCGCCGTGCGTCGAGTAAGGGTCATCTCGGGGAAGATCGTATCACAGAGAGAGCAGTTCCATGGTACGTTCATTTCTGGCATGCTTACGATTCGCAATTTTTACGAAGGAACATGGCAGGCGCCGCGCGGCGGCGAGGTGATGTCCGTTGAGAATCCGGCCACCGGAGAGAGGCTGGCCGAAGTGGCGTCGGCGGAGGCGAGCGAAGTGGACACGGCGGTCCGATTCGCGCACCACGCCTTCCGGGAATGGCGGCGGGTACCGGTGACTGATCGCGTGCAGACGCTGTTCCGTCTGAAGCCGCTGATGGAAGAGCATCTTGAAGATTTGGCCACGGCCATCACTTTGGAGTGCGGCAAGACGCTGGCCGAATCGCGCGGTGAGATGCGGCGGGCCATTGAGAACGTGGAAGTGGCGGCCGGGATGCCAAGCCTGATTCAGAGTTCCTTCTCGGAAGACATCGCGCGCGGCGTGGACGAATTCTCCATCCGGCAGCCGCTGGGCGTTTGCGCGCTGATCACGCCGTTCAACTTCCCCGGCATGATTCCGTTCTGGTTCCTCCCCTATGCCATCGCGGCCGGCAATGCGGTGGTGGTGAAGCCGTCCGAGCGCGTTCCGGTAACGATGCAGAAGATCTTCGCCCTGCTGGAGCAAATCGGACTTCCGCCGGGCGTTGTGAGTCTGGTAAATGGCGGAAGAAGCACCGCGGAAAGCCTGATCGCCCACCCGTTGGTGCGTAGCGTGAGCTTCGTGGGTTCATCGGCGGCGGCAAAGGCGGTGTACGCGCAGGCTGCCGCGCACGGAAAACGTGTGCAATGCCAGGGCGGCGCCAAGAATCCGATAGTCGTACTGCCGGACGCGGATGCGGAGAGTTGCACACCGGTGATTGCCGACAGCGCATTCGGTTGCGCCGGACAGCGCTGCCTCGCGGCGTCGATGGCGATATTGGTGGGTGAGGCGGGCCGCACGTTTGGCGAAAGCCTGCGCGATGCCGCTGCGTCACGGCGCACCGGGTTTGGGCTGAATGACGGCGTGCAGATGGGACCGGTTATCACCGCCCGAAGCAAAGCCCGCATCGAAGATCTGCTGCGGGCGGCCGAAGCCGATGGCGCGCGGGCAACCGTGGATGGGCGCGCCGCTTATGAGAAGGGATACTTCCTGCGGCCAACGATACTCGAAGGGCTGCCGGTTTCAAGCGCAGTGGCGCAAACCGAAATCTTCGGTCCCGTGCTGAGCCTGCATGAAGTGCCTGACATCGGCGCCGCATTGGAGTTGGTGAACTCCGGGGCCTACGGAAACATGGCGTGCCTGTTCACCTCGAGCGGCGAGGCGGCGCGGCGGTTCCGCAGCGAGGCCGAAGTGGGCAATGTCGGCATCAACATCGGCGTGGCCGCGCCCATGGCGTTTTTCCCGTTCAGCGGCGCGCGAGAGAGCTTCTATGGCGACCTGCACGGCCAGGGACACGACGCAGTGCGCTTCTTTACGCAGGAGAAAGTGGTGGTGGAGCGGTGGCCGCGTGAATGGTCACGCCGGTTCTAGTGCGGCGCAACGGTTCGAAAGCCGTCGTTCTTGATCTTCACCATCTCGTCGACCGAGAGATTGCGGTAGCCGCGGCTCTGAAAATCCGAGATGTCATTGGCGTTGATGCCGCGCGAGCGAAGCTGAATCAGATCGTTCGTGGAGAAGGTGTCGAAGCCGGCCTGCTTCATCTGGCGGAGCAGATCGGGCGTCACGCCATGAATCCGCAGCCGCTCTTTGGCGCCCACAGCCACCGCGGGAAAAGGCGGCAGCGGAGGAACACGGACATCGGGAATCGGCAACAATCCGGTCACGGCCGCTTCGAACGCTACGCCGGGCTCCCACCAGTTCCGGACAGCGGTACGAATGCGAGCTTCGAAGGCGGCGTCGGGAGTGAAGGTGAACCGGCCGCTTGCGGCTGAGCCGGTGAACTCAAAGACTCCGGCTTCGCGCACCAGGCGAAAGCGTTGCGTCTCTCGCGCGGCGGGGTCGAAACCCAATAATTCCCCGGCGGAAACGTGCAGCACCCGCTTGGCATCCACCAGGGTGTCGTGGCGAATGAGGGTGAGGCGCAAGTCCGCGCCATCGGCGGAAAGGTGAAACTCGCCGGGCACTGTGGCCGCCGCGGCGGCGGAGATAAAAAGCAGCGCGACGCAGAAAGACATCGACGCCTCCCTACGTTAATGTTACTCGCATCGCAGGGCGGTGGCGGGATCCACTCCTGCGGCGCGCCCCACACAACATGCCCAGTGCCACACAAACGGGAACAATCGAAAGGTCACTTTGGAATCCGGAGGCCGACCGAGCCGCCCAGCGTAATGATGTCATAACGCGCCTTCACGCCCAGCAGCAGATGTGCATCCCGCGCCGAGTAACCCAACTCCGACGTCAGCCAGCGAAGCATGTCGGCGGTTGCGATCTCCATCGTGCGATTCAACGTGGGCTGCTCCAACGCGCCAATGGAGACGAAAAATTCCGGAGTCTCCACGCGAGGCGTGGTCAACGCCACTCCCTTTCGCAGCACCACGGTGAATTCCACATCGAGCGATGTCTCCACACCGGAACCGATCGCCTCGCCGTCCCCCTGCAGCGCGTGGCCGTCGCCCAGAAACAGCAGCGCACCGGGATGGAACACCGGCAGGTGCACCGTCGCGCCCTCACGAATTAAGTTGTAGTCGAGGTTGCCGCCCCAATACCCGGCCGGACCCGAGCGCGGAGAGAAGCCGTCCTTGGGCGCAACACCGATGCATCCCAGCATCGGCGCGGCGGGCAGGTCCAACCGGCCGCCCTCGGGGTGGTCCTTCGGGCGAACCCGCTTACGCTTGAGATCGATGACCCAGGGCAGCAGGTAGTCGTAGCCGGCAATCGCGGCATCGGCGGTGGGCTTGGGGGCGCGTAGCGGCTCGGGCAGATCCTTGACGCCCACCTGATAGCCGGTGTAGCCGGAGGGGCAATTCAGGCGCACGCGGCGAAGATGAACGGAGATGGAATCGCCGGGCTCCGCGCCTTCCACGAAAAACGGCCCGGTCAGGGGGTTGCCGTGGGTCTTCGTGCGGCGGACGCCGGCGAGATCGAAGCCGGCTGAGTCCACTGTCCTGGTCGACACCACGTCGCCGGAACGGATCTTGAGAAGAACCGGGTGCGCCGCGGAGAACGTGTGATGATAAGACTCCGCGACCACCGAGTGATCAGTGGCCGCAAGGAAAGGAACGAGACTGAGCAGGAAGTAGACGATCAGGCCGCCATCTTCGCCAGGCGCGCCGCCATGCGGGACTTGTAACGCGCGGCTGTATTCTTCTTGATGATGCCCCACTTGGCGGCACGATCAATGATGGAGAAGGTCTGGGGCATGATCTTGTTGGCGCCCTCCAGGTCCTTCTTTTCCATGAGCCGGCGAACGGTGCGGATCTGGTGCCGCAACCGCGTTTTTCTCTGCCGGTTCACAATCGTCTTTCGCTCCGTCATCCGCATCCGCTTGATCGCGGATATTGTATTCGCCATCTGTTTACACCAAATTCCTTGTTAAGACGCTTTTCCTAGAATAGCCGAGGGAGAACGCGGCGGTCAAATGCAAAAGGCCTCCCATCAGAAGTTGAATTTCAGCCCGAGTTGAAGCTGCCGCATGTTGGCGACGCGTTCCCGTGATCTGGCCGAAGGATGCTGGGCTGTCCCGGGCCTGCCCTGCTACAACGCCGATGCCACCAGCCCCGTCAGCATTCAGGCCGCGCTTGATCGTACCCAGGCCGATTTTGGCGCCATCGATCATCTGGTGCACGCCGCCGCTGTTGGATCCGGCAAGTTCGGCTTCCCCTTCACCAATCTCACCCCCGCCGACTGGCCGCGAGTGCTGGAGGTGAACGTCATGGGGATGGTCAACATCGCCCACGCCGTCGCCCCGCTGTTG
>JANRLE010000114.1:0-2870 GCA_033762895.1 Bryobacteraceae bacterium
CCCGAACAGCACACCGCCCAACGGCATCTCACCACCGTGCCTCAGCAGGCGCTGTTCCTGTTGAACAGCACGTTCGCCGGCGAGCAGGCGCGGCTGCTGGCTGCGCGCGCGGGCCGGGATGTCACACTTCTTTACCGCCTGGCTTTGCAGCGCGATCCGGACGCGCGCGAACTGGAACTGGCGGATAGGTTCCTGGCGGCCTTAAGACCCGAGGCGGAAGCACAAACACCGCCCGGTGTCTGGAGCTACGGCTGGGGCTCTCCCGCCGCCTTCAACCCCTTCCGTTACTTCAGTGACGAGACGTGGCAGGCATCGTCGCTCCCGCCCGATCGCGAAGCCGGCGCAGCGAAGCTCACCGCAAGCGGCGGCATCCCGGGCGACGACACTGCGCACGCCGTCATCCGCCGCTGGACTTCGCCCATTGACGGCGCCATCGAAATCAGGGCCACCCTCAGCCAGCCCTTCGGCCCCTATGAACAGCGGTTCCACCTGAGCAACGGCATCCGTGGGCGCATTGTCTCCAGCCGCCAGGGCGTGCTGGGCGAATGGTCCATTGACCCGCCCAAAGTGGAGAAATTCACGAACAATGAAACAGTGAAAGTGGAGACCAACCTCTCACTGGCCGTCGCACGCGGCGAAATCATCGACTTCATTGTCGACTCCCGCGACGACTACGAAAGCGATTCCTTCACCTGGGCCCCTGTCATCCGCGGAGGCGGCCAGACATGGGACGCCAGGACGGATTTCGCCGGCCCCGCCACCCGGCCCCTGAATTCATGGGAGCAGCTTGCACAGGTGCTGCTGCTCACAAACGAGCTGATGTATGTGGACTAGACGCGAGTTACTGCAGAAAATCGGTATGGGGATGCCCGCGCTGGCGTTACAGGCCGGCCCGCTGGCGCCGAAGACGCCGCCGTTGAAGGCGCGCGCCAGGCGGATCATCCATATCTTCATGAACGGCGGACCGTCCCAGGTGGACACGTTCGACCCCAAACCGGCGCTGGCGAAATTCGCAGGCAAAGCCCTGCCCATCCATCTGCGGACCGAACGGAAAACCGGCGCGGCCTTCCCCACGCCGTTCGAATTCGGGAAACACGGCGAGTCGGGAATCGAAGTCAGTTCCATCTTCCCGGAAGTGGCGAAGCACGTGGACGATCTGTGCGTGATCCGCTCCATGTATACCGACATCCCGAATCATGAGCCGTCGCTGATGATGATGAACTGCGGCACGCTGATCCAGGTGCGGCCCAGCTTCGGATCATGGGTGACTTACGGCCTGGGATCGGAGAATCAGAATCTGCCCGGCTTCGTCGTGCTTTGCCCGGGAGGCCTGCCCGTGCGTGGCGCGCAGAATTGGCGCTCCGGCTTCCTTCCCGGCGCCTACCAGGGCACGCATATCGACACGCGCCAAACCACGGTCGACAGGCTGATCGAAAACATCCGCAGCCCGCTCGCTTCGCGCGAAAACCAACGCGCGCAGTTGGACCTGCTGCGCGAGTTGAACCGCCGCCACCAGCAACAGCGGGAGGAGCACGCCGACCTGGAAGCGCGCGTCGAATCGTTCGAACTTGCCTTCCGCATGCAGATGGAAGCCGAAGATGTCTTTGACATCCGCAAGGAACCCGAATCCGTCCGCCGTCAGTATGGAGATACGCTGCATGGCCGGCAGTTACTCATCGCCCGCCGCCTGCTGGAGCGCGGCGTCCGCTTCGTGCAAGTGTGGCATGGCGCCGGCCAGCCGTGGGACTCGCATGCGGAAATCGCCGCCAATCATGCCCGCCTCGCCAGAGAGTGCGATCAGCCCATCGCCGCCCTGCTCTCCGATCTCAAACAGCGCGGCATGCTGGATGAGACGGTGGTGGTGTGGGGCGGCGAGTTCGGCCGCACTCCAACAGTGGAGTTGACCGACTTCGGCAGCAACCTTGGACAAAACGGCCGCGATCACAACTCCTACGGCTTCTCAATGTGGCTGGCGGGCGGCGGCGTGAAACGCGGCTTTGTCTACGGCGCCACCGACGATTTCGGATTCCGCAGCGTGGAAAAGCCCGTGCACGTTCATGATCTGCACGCCACGCTCTTACACCTGCTGGGCTTCGATCATGAGCGGTTTACCTACCGCTACGCCGGGCGCGACTTCCGGCTCACCGACGTGCATGGCCACGTGGTTAGGGACTTACTTGGCTAGCGCAGGGCCGCGATGCGCCGGGTTCCTTCAGCGACAGGACAAGGCACCCCGGGCTTTGCGGGCTGGCCATCTGGTTGCCATTCCAATTGACGGTGGAGGGCGCCCAGCCTTCGGGAATGGTCAGTTCCAGCGCGGCCACGGCGCGGCTGATGATCACAATCTCGCGGGATTCGGGAACAAACTCGGCCTGTACACGCGCCGTGATCACCTCTTCCCGCTGCCGCAGTTGATACCGCGTTGTCAGGCGGAACCGTTCCTTTTCCTTCCCCCTAACGCGTTCCACGGTGATGGAAACGGGCCGTTCCTCCTTGACTTCCTTCATCAGGTCCACGTAGTGGCCGCCGTCCACCACGGGCTTGCCGCTGAGCGCCACGATGCGGTCCTTCAGCCGCAGGGCGCCGGTGTAGTTGGGCGGCAGCCACTCCACCAGCACACCCGGCCCGGGCGCGGTTGGCTGATATCCAAAGCCGCCCAGGTCGAGCGACGCGGGCAGGTCCGGATTGACGCGGCTGGAACGAATGGCGTCGTTGCGAAGCGCCGGATCAAAGGCGGTGAGCCGCACCCAGTAACATTGGGCCATCGCCGGATTGCCGGTCTCGCAATCGATCTTACCGGGAAATCCGGTGATGGTGTTCCTGGCCAGGAAGTCCAACACCTGCCCGATGGTGGGCGCTTCCAGCACCGT
>JANRLE010000115.1:0-1724 GCA_033762895.1 Bryobacteraceae bacterium
CTTTTAAGAGCCAGTTCGGCGGATGTGGATTTCAGCACGCGTGGTCTGCTTGGCGGCCGGGTACGGTTGTCCCAGGTGAATCTGAGCGGCCTGCGGATCCATTATTTTGTGGATGCGCAGGGCCGCGACAATCTGCCGCGCAGCGGGAAGCAGGGGCAATCGGGCGATGATGTTTTCCTTGTTTCGTTCCTGAATCTGACGGGATCTTTGGAATTCGAGGATCGTTCGCGAGGGATCGCTGTGCGGCTTCCCGCGTGGACAGCGGCGGCGCGCAACGTGAGCCCGATCACCGCGGAAAGCGTTACGTTTCGAACGACGGCGCCGGGGAGCCTGCGTTACCAGCAGTTCGCCGGACCGCTGGATTCCGTGGAACTCGCCGGTTCCCTGGAGCGGGACCGGGTTGCGATTTCGGTGCTGCGCGTGTCGTCGGGCGAATCAAACGCTTCGGCGTCGGGCGCGATTTCGAATCTGGCGGCGGCGCCGCGACTGCAAGCGGACGTGAAGGCGCTGCTCAACCTTGCCTTGCTGCCGGCGGCCTCACGTCCATTGGAAGGCGCAATCGAAGCGGCGCTGCACGCGTCGGGGCCCATTGCACAACCTTTGATTGAGGGCGAGTTGAGCGGGGTGGGACTGCGTGTGAAGGATTTCGGATCTTTCGATGCGTTCATCCGGCCGCGGTTCCAGGTGGGCGCCAAAACGCTGGAGGTGGAATCGCTGCAGGTTCGCTATGGCGGAGGCGAATTGAACGCCAAGGGCACGGCCGGCCTGGATGCGGCATCGGCTACGCAGATCAACGGCCAGTTTCGCAAGCTGGATCTGGGCAGGATCACGCGCGCGGCACAGGCTCCGATGCCGGTGACGAGTCTGGCGGAAGGAAACCTCACGGTTCGTTTTCCCGGTTTTGACTTTCGAAGCGCCACCGGCGCCGCCACCATTCACCTCACTCCGAATGCGCCGCCCAGCCGATCCACGCTTCCGCTGGAGGGTACGCTGCGCGTCAGCCTGCGCAATGGCGATGTGGCGCTTTCCACAGAATCACTGGAGACGCACGGCATTCGTGTGGCGGCCAGCGCCGAGATGGACCGCGCCGGGGAGTTGTCCGGCAATGTGGAGGCGGCCATCGCCAGTCTTCAGCGGCTCACCATCGCCTCGGCCGGCGCGTTGGATGGACGCGCCACAGCCAACCTTCAACTCAGCGGCAGTCTAGCCGAGCCGGCAGTGAGCGTGACGGCGGCTATCTTCGATTTGCGGACCGGCCAGACCAGGCCGATGCAGCTTAATGCGCGCCTGGACGCCACTGCGAAAAGCATGGAGTTGCACAGCGCCACGCTTTCCTATCAGAACCGTACTCTGCTCGAAGCATCGGGCCAGCTGGATTTCAGCGGCCCCGTACGAGGGACAGCCAAAGCCTCCCGGTTGCCCGTGGCGGTGGTGCGCGAGATCACGGGAGCGGGGGTGCCGGTAGACGGCGCGATCAGTGGGCAGTTAACCATCGGCGGAACCACGCAGTCGCCCGAGGCCGCGGGCCATGTGTCGATCTCCGGCATCAATGCCTACTCGGAAAATTTCGGACAACTGGATTTCGATATCTCTTTCAACGCGCGTACGCTTCGCCTCACCGGCCTCGAAGTCCGCAAGCCTTCGGGCGGCGTACTGAAGGGCGACGCCAGCTACCACCTCGATGACCAGCGTTACCGGCTTTCCGCGCAAGGGGCGGGAATCCT
>JANRLE010000116.1:0-17732 GCA_033762895.1 Bryobacteraceae bacterium
CCGGAAATCGAAACGCTTTCCCCTCGCTTTCTGCGCCAGTTCCGGTGCCTGCCGGTGTCGATTCAGGGCAACACCCTGACGCTTGCCCTGGCCGATCCGCTGGATCTCGAAACGCGCAATACCGTCCGCGCCTGCACCGGCCTGGAAGTGACGCCCGTGCTGGCGGCGGAAGCCGAAATCCTCGAAGCCATCGACCGCTATTACGGCCAGAGCGAAAAGCGCGAAGCCGACGCCGACTACAACGCCGCGGAGGCTAACGAGGACCTGGAGCACTTGCGCGACATGGCGAGCGAGGCGCCGGTGATCCGCATGGTGAACGGCATGATCGCGCAGGCGGTGGAGAGCCGCGCGTCGGACATCCACATCGAGCCGTTCGAGAAGGAGTTCCGGATCCGGTACCGCATCGACGGCGTACTGGTGCCGCAGGAAGCGCCGCCGCGCGACGTGAAGGCGGCCATCATCTCGCGCGTGAAGCTGATGGCGAAGCTGAACATCGCCGAGCGCCGCCTGCCGCAGGACGGACGCATCAAGGTGAAGACGCTAGGCCGCGAAGTCGACCTCCGCGTCTCCACGCTGCCGACGCTCTACGGCGAAAGCGTCGTGATGCGCCTGCTCGACCGCTCCGCCGGGGATTTCTACGACCTGCGCCGGCTGGGCTTCGACGACTTCATGCTCTCCCGCATGGAGTACTACACGTCGCTGCCGCACGGGATCTTCCTCGTCACCGGGCCCACGGGGTCCGGCAAATCGACCACGCTGTACTCGGCGCTGAAGCGCATCAACCAGACCGACAAGAAGATCATCACCATCGAAGATCCGGTGGAGTATCAGATGGACGGGATCAACCAGATCCACGTCAATCCGCAGATCGGGCTCACCTTCGCCTCAGGCCTGCGGCATATCGTGCGTCAGGATCCGGATGTCATCATGGTGGGCGAAATCCGCGACCGCGAGACGGCCGACGTGGCAATCCGCGCCGCGCTCACCGGCCACTTCGTCTACTCCACGCTGCATACCAACGACGCGCCCAGCGCCATCACCCGGCTGACGGATATGGGAGTGGAGAACTACCTGATCACCTCCTCGCTGGTAGCCGTGCTGGCCCAGCGGCTGGTGCGCGTCATCTGCCGCAATTGCCGCGTGCCCGATCAGGAAGTACTTACCCCGTCCGGCGACAAGGTGCTGGCCTACAAAGGCGCCGGCTGCGACAAGTGTTTCGGACTGGGCATGCGCGGGCGCATGGGCATCTTCGAAATGATGGAGCTCAACGACGAAATCCGCCAGCGCATCATGAACAATGAGGACGCCAGTATCCTCACGCAGGCGGCCCGCCGTAACGGGATGCGCACGCTAAGGGAAGACGGCTGGTTGAAGGTCAGCCAGGGCGTCACAACGCCATATGAAGTCACACGCGTGACGCAGGAGTTCTGACGTGACCACCTTCTTCTACAAAGCGGTGACCACGGACGGGCGGTCAAGGTCCGGCACCCTCACCGCGGCCAGCGAAAAGCTGGTGGTGAACGAACTGCGTCGGCAGGGCTTGACGCCGGTCTACGTCGGGCTGCAGGCGAGCAAGGGAATCGAAATCAAGCTGCCGGGAATGGGCGGCGTACGCAAGCGTGACATCCTTTTCTTCACGCAGGAGATGGCCACGCTGCTCAATTCCGGCGTGCCGCTGGACCGCGCGCTTTCCATCGCCACCGAATTGACGGAACAGGATAAGTTCCGCGCGGTGGTGAGCGATGTGTTGCGGCTCATCAAAGGCGGGCGCTCTTTCGCCGATGCCCTGGCGGCCTATCCGGACCACTTCTCCGAGCTCTATGTGAACATGGTGCGCGCCGGAGAGGCGTCGGGCAGCCTGGGCGGCGTGTTCTCGCGGCTGGCTGAGTTTGAACGGACGCGCGACGATCTGCAGGGCTACATCGTTTCCTCGCTGGTCTATCCGGCATTGCTTGCCGTGGTGGGCCTGGGCTCCATCCTGGTGTTGCTGAACTTCGTCGTGCCGCGGTTTGCCGCCGTGTTCTCCGACACGCGGATGAAGATTCCGCTGCCGACGATGCTGCTTCTGGAGGCCAGCCGCTACGTGCAAACCTACGGTTGGATGGCGCTGCTGGGTTTGGCGGCGGCGGGCGTGATGGCATATTCTTTTGTGCGCACGCCCCAGGGACGGCTGTGGTGGGACGGCTTCCGGCTGGGTGTGCCGCTGTTGGGCGATGCGCTGCGCAAAGCCGAAACCGCCCGGTTCGCCCGGGCAATGGGAACCCTGATTTCCAACTCCGTGCCGCTGGTGCAGAGCCTGTCCATCGCCGGCGCGACCCTGAACAACACGAAAATCGCCAGCAAA
The DNA here is from genome assembly GCA_033762895.1 of Bryobacteraceae bacterium. Classification (GTDB taxonomy): domain Bacteria; phylum Acidobacteriota; class Terriglobia; order Bryobacterales; family Bryobacteraceae; genus CADEFT01. The sequence goes on from JANRLE010000116.1 coordinate 2,345, forward strand.
CTGGAAATGGTGGCACAGGGGGTGAAGCGCGGCGAAGGGATCGCCGTGCCGATCCGGCGTATGGGCGAATTTCCTCCCCTGGCCGGCCATCTGCTGAGTGTGGGAGAAGAGACCGGCCGGTTGGATGAGATGTTTCATCGCATGGCCGATGTCTACGAGAATGATACGAAGGTGTCCATCCGGCGGTTCACTTCGCTGTTTGAGCCGCTGGTCATCCTGGTGATGGGTGTGATGGTCGGCGCGATGATTCTCAGCATGCTGCTGGCCATCACCAGTATCAACGAAGTGGCGGTGTAAGGTTATGAAGACTCGACCGAGAAGAACGGCCCAGGCCGGTGTCACGCTGATTGAAATGCTGGTGGTGGTGACCATCATCGCGCTGTTTGCTGCGGTGGTGGCCCCCCGGCTGCTCTCGCGCGGAGACCAGGCCCGTGTGGTGGCCACAAGGCAGCAGATCAACGCGTTCATGACGGCGCTGGGGACCTACAAGCTCGATACGGGCAAGTTCCCCTCCAATGAAGAAGGCTTGGAAGCGCTGCGCGTGAAGCCGCAGGGACTCGACCAGTGGGCGGGACCGTATCTGCCGCAGGAGATCCCGAAAGATCCCTGGGGCCGCCCCTATGCCTACAAGTTCCCCGGAGAGCATGGCGACGAACCCGACGTGATCAGCTATGGCGCCGATGGCCAGCCGGGCGGGGATACCATCAATGCCGACATTGTCAGTTGGAAGAGCCAATAGCCGCGGCGTCACGCTGATTGAAATGCTGATCGTCGTCTCGATCATCGGCCTCATGGTCGGCGTCAGCTTTCCTTCTGTCAACTCCGGCATCGACACCATACGGCTGATGTCGGCTTCTGACTCGGTGGTCAGCTTCCTCAACGCCGCCCTGAATCGCGCCGAACGGCGGCAGCAGGTGATGGAAGTGACCATTTCGCAGAAAACGAACATGCTGGCGCTGCGCTCCATCGACGCCGGATTCCTGCGCGAACTGGAACTGCCCACCGGCGTCACGATCACCCGCGTGCTGCCCGAAGGGCCGGATGACGCCGATCGTCACATCTATCTTTACCCCGGCGGCACGGTGCCGCGCATCGGCGTGGAACTCACCAACACCCGCGGCGCCAAACGTGTGGTGCGCGTCGACCCGGTGAGCGGGATACCGGCAACGGAATGAAACACCAGCGCGGATTTACATTGTTGGAACTGCTGGTGGCCACCACCATCATGGCCGTCGCCGTGGCAGGCCTGCTCGCGGCGCTCAATACGTCCATCCGCAATGCGGGCAGGCTTACCAATCACGACCGCGCGGCGCTGGTGGCCAAACGCAGGATGGAAGAACTGCTGATCCAGCACCGGCTTCCAATGATGCAGGTGCTCGAAGGCCCGCTCACGCCGGCCACCGACGCCGGGCTCAGCGGGGGCTGGCGCGCGCAGGTCACTCCCTTCGAATCGCCTTCGAACCTCCAGCCGGGCGTGCCGGTGCTGAACCGCGTGGAATGTGAGATCTGGTGGGACGAGGGTTCCACCCGCAAAAGCTTCAAGCTGGAAGGTTACCGCAGCGAAATGGTGGCGGCGCCATGAATCGCCCAAACCAACGCGGCGTAACGCTGATGGAACTGCTCATCGCGGTGACGCTGCTCAGCCTGGTGGTGTCAGGCGTGCTGATGTCAATGCGCGTGGGATTGAACGCCATGCAGCGCAGTAACCATCGTTTCATCGCCAACCGGCGCGTGCTGGGCACACAGAAGTTGCTGGAACAGCAGGTGGCGGGGCTGCTTCCGGTGCCCGCCACGTGTATCGGCGCGGGCGGTGAGACGCCGCGTGAGACCATCCCGTTCTTCCAGGGCGAGCCGCAAACCATGCGCTTCGTCTCCAGTTACTCGCTGGGCGATGGCAGCCGCGGCATGCCGCGTATTCTCGAATTCCAGGTGATTCCGGGCGAAGAGGGCAGGGGCGTGCGGCTGGTGGTGAATGAGCATCTTTACACCGGGGCGCTCGGCGCAGGGCGCTTCTGCCTGGGCATGGTTCCCGATCCGCTGGCCGGGATCGCGCTGCCCCGCTTCGTGCCGGTGGCGATCGGCGCCGGCTCGTTCGTCATCGCCGACAGACTGTCGGAATGCCGCTTCCTCTATCGTGAGTCGCTGCAGGATCCACCCTTTGAGCGCTGGGGTCCGCGATGGATGCGTTCGGCCGACTGGCCTTCGGCGATCCGCGTGGAGATGCTGCCGCTTGAACCAGACATGTCAATGATCACGCCAGTGAGCCTGACGGTGCCCGTGCGGGTGAAGAAAGCTCCGGGGGTGTACATTGACTGACCGGCGAAAAGGAGGGGCGCTGCTGATCGTCCTGTGGCTGACCGCAGCGCTTTCCGCCATCGCCTTTTCCGTCGCCAATACCGTGCGCGGAGAGGTGGAGCGCGCGGCAACGGCCGCCGACGGCGTACGAGCCTATTTTCTGGCCCGCGGCGCGGTGGAACGCGCGCTGTTATGGATGCAGTGGGGCGATGTGCGCAACCCTGACGGCTCGCCCAAGTACTGGGCCCCGTGGATGCGGCAACTGCACTTCGAATTCCCCGGAGGACTGGCCGATGTCGAAATCATCCCCGAAGCCTCAAAGATCAATGTCAACACCATTGAACCCGTGGAACTGCTGCGCATGCTGGCCGCCCTTGAAGTAGAACCGGCGCGGGCAAACCTGATCGCGGCGGCAATTGTCGACTGGCGCACCCAGCCGCCTCAGGGACTGAGCGAGTTTGACCAGTTTTATGGCTCGCTGGTTCCGTCTTTTCGCGCCCGGCACGCGTCAATGGAAGAGACGGAAGAGATTCTGCTGGTTCGAGGCATGACACCGGATTTGTATCACGGAACCTGGCGGCGCAACAGCGACGGACGTCTGTATCCGGTCACGGGGCTGAAGGAGTGTCTCTCGGTCTATCCGTCGGGAGGGATGATCGACATCAACAGCGCGCGGCCGCCGGTGATGGCGGCGCTGGGGATTCCGCCCGACGCCATTGCGTCGATTGTGGAACTGCGGCGGCTGATGCCGTTTCGCACGCAGGATCAGATGGCGGCGCTGCAAACACGGCTGGGGCCGCTGGCGGCGCGGCTGGGCATCACCGCTGGCTCCATGATGACCATCCGGGCGACGGCGCGGATGCGGCATCCCGATGGGCATGTGTCCGATCTTCGGCGCACGGTGTCGGCGCTGGTGAAGATGAATCCCGTGACCAAGGACGCGGCGTATCACATCCTGCGCTGGCAGGATCAGGCGGCCTTGGGGATGGGAGATCTGCAGTGAGCCGCAATTGGCTCGTGTTCGGCACGGGGGTGGGAATTGAGATCGGCCCTTCCGATCTGCGCGTGGTGGTGGCGCGGGTGCGCCCGTCGGGCGCGGAAGTGGCCGGCGCGCACACCATTGAGCGCTATCCCGAGCGGCCGGCGGCCGAATGGGGCGCCGAGGCTGCGGATTTTACCGGACGGCACGGCGCGGGGCATCTGGCGGCCACCGTCCTGCTGCCGCGGCGCGAGGTGATTGTACGGACCGTGCAACTGCCGGGCGTGGAGCCGAAAGACATGGAGGCGGCGCTGGCGCTGCAGATCGACTCGCTGCATCCTTATGCCGAAGGCGAGGCGGCCTGGACATGGGCGCGGCTGGGAAAATCGAATTCGGTGATGGTGGGTATCGCGCGCCGCGCCTATGTGGACCGGCAGCTTGAGTTACTTGCCGAGGCGGGAATCAAAGTCGCTTCCTTTACCTTCTCCGCAGCGGCGATCCATGGCGCCATCCGCCTGTTCGGCGCGCCACCGGCCGAAGGAGTGTTGGGGCTGATGGAAACCGCGGGCGGGGTAGAGGTTTACGGGGAAAGTCCGGCGCGGGCGGCTTATTCGGCCACGTTTTCCGAATCCTGGGAACGGGCGGCATTGGTGGCGGCGGGCGAGTTGCGCGCCCCGGTAACGCCGGTGGAGCTTTCCACTCTTACTCCCAAGCCGCGGGGTGAGCTTCCCGCCGCGTTTCAGATCGCCTATCTGGGAGCGCTGGCGGCGGCCTGTCCGCGTTACTCCCTTGGGGCGAACCTGTTGCCGGAAGCGCTGCGACGGCAGAGCTCGAAGTTGATCTATGCGCCAACGCTCGCCCTGGGCGTGTTGCTGGTGGCGGGAATGGCGGCGCTCGGATTCTATCAGCGGTATGAGGACCGCAATTACCTGAACAAGCTGAACGAAGAGGTGAAGTTCCTGGAGCCGCGCGCCCGCCAGTTACAGCACATTGAACGCCGCATCGCCGAGACGCGGCGCAAGATGCAGATGCTTGATCAATTCCAGTTGCGCACAAAGGCCGACCTCGATGCCGTGAAGGAAGTGACGCGGCTGGTTCCACCGCCGGCGTGGCTGAACATGATGGAATTGAACCGCACCACGCTGACCATCGGCGGCGAGGCGGATCAGGCGACGGGGCTATTGAAGTCACTGGATTCTTCAGCGCAATTCCGCGACTCGGAGTTCGTCATTCCGCTGAGCCGCGTGGGAAACGTGGAAGCGTTCCGCATTCGCGCGGGCCGGGAAGGAGTGCAGCCATGACGCTGAGCGAACGCGATCGCCGCGCGCTGCTCATCCTGGGCCTGTTTGTGGGCGGTGTGCTGCTGTATCTGCTGATCACGGGCAGCCCGGCGGCCGCCGATAACGCGATGTCGCCCCGGCAGGCCATCGCCATGGCCGAGCAGCGGCTGGAGAAGATGCGGCAGGTGGCGGCCCAGGCGCCCGCCCAGGAGGCGGTCTACAAGCAGGTGGCCGCGCAACTGGCTGAGCGGGAAAAGCGCGTCCTGCAGGCCGATACCGCGGCGCAGGCCCAGGCGCAGCTTCTGGCCGCCATTCGCAAAGTGGCGCGCGGGCAGAATCCGCAGGTGGATGTGCGGTCCAGCGAATTCGGACAGGTTCGGCCGCTTGGGGAATTCTACGGCGAAGCGCCGGTGTCGGTAACGATGGAGTGCGGCGTGGACCAGCTATTGAACGTCGTATCGGAGCTGACCGCGCAGCCTGAACTGGCCTCGGTCACCGAGTTGCGCGTCTATTCGGCCAATCAGAAGCAGAAGACCACCAACGTGCGGATGACGGTTTCGGCGGTGGTGCCCAGGCGGCTGGTGCCCGACAAGAAGGGGAGCTCGTTTTGACGAAGAAGCTGTGGCTGCTCAATCTGCTGCTCGTCGTCACGATCGCGCTGATCGGACGAGAGTTGCGCGAGGACTGGAGGAAAGCGCGGGAGCGCGAGAAAAAGATGCTCTCGCGGAAGGTGGAGGCCGCCAAGCCGCCACCGGTTCCACCCTCGCCCGCCCCCGCCCCGCTGCAGGCCGTGGGCTACATGGATGTGGTGCAGCAAAGCCTGTTCGCCAAGGACCGCAACCCGAACGTGATTGTCGATCCTCCGCCCCCCCCGGCGCCTCCGCCCCCGTTTCCGAAGTTTTACGGCGTGATGAATCTGGGGGATGGGCCGGAGGCGATCATGGCCGAGGCCTCAGGAAGGCAGCAGCGGGCGATCCGCGTGGGCGGCAAGATCGGCGAGTTCACGCTGGCCGCCATCCGCACCGAGGACATGGACCTGGGATGGAAGGACAAGCAGTTTACCAAGCGCTTCACCGAGTTACGCGAGAAAGAGAACGAGAACCGGCAACAGCAGCAGGATACCTCGCGCTCTTCCGATCCTCCTCCGCCGCCCCGGCCGGTGGCAAGGCCGGCACAGGCCACACCCGGGCCGGCCGAGGATATGGGCGGCGGGTTCTCCGCCTGCGCCGCCGGCGATACGTCTCCGGCGGGTACCATCGTTGGCGGCAAGAAGAAGGTGGTCAATGCCACGCCGTTCGGACAGGTCTGCCGATGGGAGCCGGTGCAGTAATCGAGAAGGAGTAAGTTCATGCGTATGATTTTGATGGCGTCATTGTTGGTTGCGGGAGCCTGGGCCGAAGAGCCCGCGGCAAAGAAGAAAGCGCCCGTGGCCAAAGCCGCGGCGAAGAAACCCGCGGTGAAGAAGGCCGCGCCCGAAGCCGTGAAGGTCCCCAGGGACGCCGTGCGTGTGTCCCCCGGCATGTGGAAATGGAAGGATCCCAAGGGCATCGTGTGGGTGTATAACGAGACCCCGTTCGGCATCATGAAGGGCGAAGAGCCGAAGGACCAGGAGCCGGAGAAGACTCCCACCGACTGGAAGGTCACCGACGAGGGAGAGACGCTTGCCTTTGAGCGGCCCTGGCCCTTTGGCGGCGTCAACCGCTGGACGAAAAACAAAAACGATCTGACGGCCATCGAAAAGGCCGTGTGGGAACAACACCGCAAGGCCCAGGCCGCGCGGTAAGGGAGCACGAATGATTCTGAAAAAGGTGATTACCGGGTTGCTGGCCCTGTCGCTGCTTCAGGCGCAGCAGGCCCAGCCGCCGGCTCCGGCTCCCACGCAGACGGCGCAGCCAAGCGCGGGCAACCTGGTGTTGAACCTGCCGAACGCCTCACTTACCGAGGTCATCGATATCCTGGCGCGGCGTCTGAAAATCAATTACATACTGGACCCAAGAGTAAAGGGGACGGTGATCATCAACACCTACGGCGAAATCCGCGCTGTGGAGGTGAAGAGCCTGCTGGACATGATCCTGCGGATCAACGGCGCCACCATGGTGCAGGTGGGCGATGTCTACCGCATTGTGCCCGTGGCCGATGCCGCGCGCCTGCCGCTGCGCCCGCAGACGCCGGACCGCATGGAGGATATTCCCGAAGACGAGCGCATGTCGCTGAACCTGGTCTTCCTGCGCTACACCCAGGCGGCCGACATGGCCAAGCTGATGGACCCGTTCCGCGGCGAAGGGTCGCAGGTGGTGGCTTACGATCCGGCCAATCTGCTGATCATTCTCGACAACAACCGCAACATGCGGCGCACCATGGAACTGGTGTCGATGTTCGACAGCGACACGTTTGCCAGCAAGCGCGTGCGCCTGTTCGACGTCAGCAACGGGCGTCCTTCGGACATTTCCAAGGAGCTTGAAACCGTATTCAAAGCCTACGGACTGAACGAGAAAACGTCATCGGTGAAGTTCATTCCGGTGGATCGCATTAACACGATCATTGCGGTGGCGCCGAATCCCGGGGCGTTTGAGGAGGTGGAGAAGTGGATCAAGAAGCTCGACATCCCGGTGAAGGTGACCGCCGGGGCCACTGATAACTTTGTTTACCGCGTACGCTACGGCCGGGCTGAGACGCTGGCCTTTGCCATCATGCAGCTTTACGGCGGCCTGTACTACGGCCTGCCGGTGATGATGGGCATGGGCGGCATGGGCATGGGCGGCATGGGAATGGGTGGTATGGGTGGCGGCATGTACGGTGGCATGGGCGGCGGCATGTATGGCGGCATGGGCGGCATGTACGGCGGAATGGGCGGCGGCATGTACGGCGGCGGCATGGGCGGCTATGGCATGGGAGGGATGTATGGCGGCGCGGGTTATGGCGGCGGCTACCCCGGCATGGGATATCCGCAAGCGGCTTATGGCGCTACCGGCCCGCTTCCGCCCGGTGCTTCGGCGCAGGTGCCGCTCACCTCTCCGGCAGGCACCTCGGCTGCGCCCGGCGTTGGCGGAACGAACCTGACGGGCAGCTTTCTGGGAGCGGCGCCAGTGGCCGGCGCGCCGCCGCCCAATATTCCACGCGTGGTGCCGAATCCGTTCGATAACTCGCTGCTCATCCAGGCAACGCCAGCCGAGTATGAGCAGGTGCGCAAGCTGGTGGAGAAACTGGATGTGCCCCCAATGCAGGTGTTGATCGAGGCGCGCATCTACGAGGTCTCATTGACGGGCGCGCTGGCCAGCGGCGTACAGGCGTTCCTGCAGAAGAGAACAGCCGACCGGCAGAACAACCGGGGCATTCTCTCGTCGGCAATGAACGGGGCCGGCATCGCGCTTTCCACCGCGCACCTGGTGGGACAGACCAAGGAGCTTTTGCTGTTTCTCAGCGCGCAAGAAGACACGCGGCGGGCCAAGGTGGTTTCCGCGCCTTCGGTCATCGCAACCGACAGCATCCCAGCCACGGTGAACGTGGGCACCGAGGTGCCGACGCTAAGCAGTTCGGTGGCTTCGGGCGTGCAGGTGGGCGGCAACACGCAGTTTGCGCAGTCCATCAGCAACCGCAACTCCGGCGTGACGCTGCAGATCATGGCGCGTGTGATTCCCTCAGGCGTCGTCACCCTGATGATCAATCAGGAGGTCAGTTCGCCGATTGCGCCGCCGGCCAGCGCCGCCATCCAGTCGCCCTCATTCTCCAAGCGCAATGTCACCACGCAGGTGACGGTGCAGGATGGCGATACGATTGCCATCGCCGGTATCATCCAGGAAACAGACACCTCCAGTTCGGCCGGCATTCCGTTTCTCAACCGGCTTCCCGGTGTCGGAGCGGTGTTCGGCAGCCGGTCCTACAGCAAGGAGCGGACCGAACTGGTGGTGTTCATGACGCCGCGCGTGATCTACGATACCGGTGAAGTGGTGGAAGCCTCCGACGAGGTGCGCAGCCGGTTGAAGAAGCTGAACAAGCTGATCAAGGACTAGGCGCGCCGGCCCGGTGAGGGCGGCGGGACGCAACTTCCCAACCGGGGCAGGGTTTCAAAATACAATTGAGTAAGCCTGCATGAAGTGTCTTTCTTTGCTTTTCTTAATGGGCGTGTGCGCCCCGGTATGGAGCCAGGAAGTGGGCCAGGGCGCCCCCCAGGGCGTGGGGCTGCAATTTCAGCAGGCCTTTAATCGCAATGGATTCAACACGCTGGTATCCAAAGCCACCAGCAACGTGCGGGCCTTTGGGGGCACCGGCTTCATTCAGGAATTCTCCGGAGTCCAAAACACTGAGGCGCGGTTTGCGCTGATCAAAGGGAATAGCGATCTTTCGATCCCCGACGATGCGGCCTTCACCGTCTTCCAGATGTATCCGGCGATGTTCAACTACTATTCGTCAATCGGCGTGGCCACGGCCGGTTTTCCCACCATGGACACCTCGAGTTGCACCCTCACCGGCACGTCGCAATTCTGCGGCTACCAGGTGTTCGATAAGGACCACGCGCTGTTCGTTTTCACCACAGGTTCGCTGTCGGCGGCAACCTCGGTGGCGTCATACACGGTGAGCGGTCTGATGTTCACGCGCTGGCAGGCGGCGGGCGGCCTGGGTGGCGTGGGCGTGCCGTCATCGGCGCCGCAGGACATTACCTCAACCACCGGAATCGCCGTCACGGTGCAGCAGTTCACGTCGGGCGCGCTCTACTCGATCACCTCGGGGGCATTGGGCGGACGCGTGTTTCCGGTGAAGGGCAAGGTTTACACTCTGTACGCCTCGCTCGGTCTGCACAATGGAGCGCTGGGGATTCCGCTGACCGAAGAACTGGTTTCCGGCGGCAAGATCCGGCAGAACTTCGAAGGCGGCCAGATCGAATATTCGGCCACCACTGATCCGGTGGTGCGGCCGGCTGTGGGCGGTGTCTCATTGAGCATCGCCACCACCGATGTGACGCGCATGAACCTGGGTGAGACGCTCACGCTGCGGGCAAACGTGTTGGCCACCACGGGGCAGACGCTCACCGACCGCGAGGTTTCCTGGACGACGTCGAACAGCCGTGTGGTGTCGGTGCAGCCGAACGGGGCTACCGCGGTGCTGCGGGCCGCCGGCGGCGGAACGGCCATCATCACCGCCGTAAGCGAGGGGAAGGCAAGCGGACGGCTGACGATTTTTGTGGCCGCGCCGTGCTGTCAGATCGGCGAAGGCGCTCCCACGGCCGCCATCCAGCAGGCGTTTCAGGATACGGTGACGCGCTTCCGGATTTCCGTGAAGCTGCCGGCGGCGAATCCGGTGCAGCGTGTGGGGCTCGGCTATGTGCAGGAATTGGTGTCATCGGAAGGGTCGCAGCGTTATCTGCTCTGCCGGGCGGACCGTTCGCCGGGCGTCTTTCTGGTGACAGGCGCCCTGCTGGAGGCCTATTTTACGGCGGGCGGACCCGCCGGCCGGCTGGGCTATCCCACTGCCGATGCGAGCGGGGGCGGGCGGCAGAACTTCGAGAACGGGCTGCTGGCCGGCAATCCGGTGTATGCGGTGTCGGGGGCGATCGCCACCCGGTGGCAGGCGCTCGGTTTTGAAGCAGGCGTGCTGGGGCCGCCGGCGGGACTGCCTGTGACCTCGCTCAGTTTTGCTGGTACGCGCGGCACGATGCAGCCATTCGCCAACGGGGCGCTGGTGGAGGTGGAAGCGCCATCCGGTCCGCGCGTCACGTTTGTCGTAGCGGGCCTGGTGCTGGCGCGCTACCTGGCGCTGGGAGGCATCGGCGGAACGCTGGGCGTGCCGCTGAATGACGAACATACAAGCGGCGGTGAAATGCGCCAGGACTTTGAGGGTGGCGCACTGCTTTATGCCCCTGGGGAGACCGAGGCACGGCTGGAGGAGCGTGAGCGGACGCCGAAAATCACGGTCACGCCCAGCAAGGTGACCGCCGGCGGGCGGGTGCGCGTGGCCGTGGGAGGATTCCGGCCGGGCGCGGGCATCAGGGTTTCGTTTTCGGGAGAGGGCGCGGGCGCGCCGTTCGCCGTACAGTCCCGCAACGGATCTTATACCTGGGAACAGCCGGTGGCCGCGTCGGCACAAACCGGTATCATCACCATCCGGGCGCAGGAGGCCGATACCGACTCGAGCGCCGCCGCATCGCTTACCGTCACCTCTCTGGCCGAAGCCGGGGCAAGGCTGGTGAAACTGCGCGGTGACACCCAAAGCGGGCAGCCGGGCGGAAGGCTGCTGAGCCCGCTGGCCGTTTCGCTGGTGGATGAAGCGGGCAGCCCGCTGATCGGCATTGCCGTCCAGTTTGCCGCCTCACCCGGCGCACAGGTGGTGAGCGCGTCCGCGGTTACTAACGAAAAGGGCGAAGCCGAGGCGATCGTGAGGCTGCATGCCTCCGACGGTATCGCGCTGTTTACGGCCGAGGCGGCGGGCAAGGTGGTCACCTTCAGCGCCCGGGCCGCGGGTACCACGCTGCCCAACTTCCCGGGTCAGACACAGGCGGGCAGCTTCAATCTGGGATTGTCGAGTGTGCCGGTTTCGCAGAAAGGAGCGCTGCTGGCGGCGGTGTCTTCGATTCTGCGCTACCACCAGAACCGCAGCGAACTGCCGTCGTCGCTGGGATTCGCTGAGCCTGCGGTGTTGAACGACTTTTTGAAGAACAACTGCCCGTTCGACGTGGCGGGCGGGCGGATCTGCGACGGTTTCCTGACGCCGTCCGGGCCTGCTGAGCCGGTGCTGAACCTCTTCCGATTGCGCGAATTCGTGGGTGGGCTGCTGGACGTTCAATACGTGGCTGGTGGCGACGCGGGGATCCGGGATGCGCTGGCGGCGGGCCGTCCGGTGCTGTTGGCCTTGCGGCTCACCTCCGGAGAATCGGTGCTGGGATCGCATTTTGTCGTGGCGACTGGTGTGAGCGCCGACGGCGGCCTGGTGATCCACGACCCCAGCCCGGTGTTGAACCGCAAGCGCCTGGACGACTACTTCACGGGGCTGCGTCTGGGCGGGCAGGAAGTGAAGGCCGAGATCATGGACGCAATCCTGCTGCTGGCGCAATCGCCGAGCCCGACCGGTTTCCTGGTAAGCGCCACGCAGGCAAGGATTGGCGTGCGGTCACGGTTGGGCGAATGCGGCAAAGCCTTGGAATGGCCAAATGCCGCGGTGGCAGCCAGCGGCTCCATCACCGCCGGCCAGGGCACGACACGGATGTACTACTGCGAAGGCCGGCAGCCGGCGCATGTGGTTCAGTTGGATGGCGCAGGGGCTTCGGTAACGGACCTGGGTTCGCCGGGGCGGGTGAACACGGTGGCGGCCGGAGGCGAATACCTGGTGACGCGGCCCAGTGCCCAGTGGCAGGTGGATCCGCTTCAGATCAGCCTTTCGGCCAATGAAGTCGTGAATGCGGCAACGCTGACGCGTGAACTGGCGCCGGGTTCGCTGGCTGCTGTTTTCGGGTCGGGTTTAGCCAGACAGGCCGGCGGCACGCGCGTGGAGGTCTCGGGTGTAGAAGCGCGGGTGGCTTCGGCCAGCGAATTCCGACTCAATGTGGAGATCCCAGTGGGGCTGGCGGCAGGTGAGCACCAGCTCACAGTGGTGTCACCATACGGGACGGCGCAGATTCCCTTGACGCTACGCGCGGTGGCGCCGTTTATCTTCATTAATGACACGGCGACCACGGCTTCGGTGGTGAATCCCGATGGCCGGTTCAACAGCGCTGCGGCTCCTGTAGCGCGTGGGCAGACACTCAGTGTGTATGCAACAGGACTGGGGGCGGTGATTGCGGCCGGGGATCAGATGGTGGTGGAGCGTCCGGTCGTTGCGGTCATCCAGGGAGTGGAAGTACCGGTATCCTTTGCCGGCCTGGCACCAGAGCTGCCGGGGGTCTATGTTGTAAACGTAAGCTTGCCTACCGAACTGGCGCCGGGGCTGGGCCTTCCGCTGCTGTTGCGTGTGGATGGGGCGGAAAGTAACGCCGTTGAGGTGTCGATCCGGTAGAATTCGGCAGAAATCCGTTGACTTGGGGTAGCCGGACATGATTAAATCGCAACTTGGCTGCTACCCGGTGAGGTCTTTCAGGGCTAGTGGCCAGAGGACTCGCGCGCAGGCGGGGGAAGTACCATTTTCTCCTTGACTTGCGGGCAGGGTCGATGTTAGATTTAAGGGTAATTGCGTCCAGGGATCATAGCAGCAATCAAACGGCATGAATCCCGCGAGCACAGACCGCAATGGTCACGAAAGAATAAAGATTGAGAGACGCACTCGGCAGAAGTGAGACCAGCTTGAACCAACACGGGCATTCCGCGGCTGTCGAGGAAACCAAAAGAAGACCTTTTAGGCACAGGTTGAAAGAGAACTTCCATCAATTCCAGTTCAACTTCTACAAGGAGAGGGAAATGTCAGATTTTCGCAAGTCGTTTCTGACGTTCGCCGCTGTAACCCTGTTTGCAGGGTTGGCGAACGCTCAACCGATCGTCTGCAACACCACTGCCCAACCGTTAACGGTTCGGACGGAAGGTCTTGCGGAGCAGACCGGTGACATCATTATCCAGTGCACCGGCGGCGTGCCGCAGGCCATTGGAACCAGTCTCGCCCAGATCAACATCTCGGTCACTTTGAGCACCAACATCACCAGCCGCTTCGTCGCTGACCCGCTCACCGAAGCGCTGTTGTTCATCGATGATCCGCAACCCGGCAACCAGTTCCCCTGCGCTGGCAGCGGCGGCGTTTGCAGCCCGTTGACGGCTGGCGTCGGCGGCACGGCTCTGCTGGGCACGTCCACCGTGAACATTTTCCAGGGTGTGCGGCAGAATGCCAGCACCGTGGTGTTCCTCGGTGTGCCGATCAACCCGCCGGGCTCCAGCACCCGCACGATCCGCATTAAGAACATCCGCGCCGCCATCGCCGGTACCTCGGCTCAGAACGGCCAGATCTTTGCGTTCGTGTCGATCCAGAACCCGCCGGCCAACCTGCAGCTCAACAACTCCACCCAGAACGTGGCGTTTGTGCAGCAGGGTCTCGAATTCGTGCTGCGCAACGTAGGCGGCACGGACAGCTTCTCGTCCACCGCGGCGGGCGTTGCCCTGGCGCAGTGCGAGGACTGGAACGACGACATGGCGGCCAACAATGCCGAGGACTATGAACAGAATCGCAGCCACACGGTTCGCTTCCGCGAAGCGTATGCGGCGAGCTGGAAGGTTCGCGACATCAACCCCCCGCTGTTCGATCCTCCGCTACTGCAGCAGAACTTCCCCCAGTTCAACAACGGCTTTGATCCGAGCCTTTCCACCGTTGTCGAGTCTGGCTTCTTCAACACCGCGTTCACCACGGCGAATGGTCTGAACCGCGCCGGCCGCGCCGACCACGGCACGCGCCTCCGCATCGTGTTCAACAACGTTCCTACCAATATCCGCGTGTACGTCTCCGCCCACTCGCTGAACAACATCGCCTACGCCTGCGCCAGCGGGAGCTGCGCCGGTAGCGGTGACGCCACGGCTTACACTCGCGCTTACGGTGTCTCCACCGCCAACGACGGCTCCAACATCGCCGCCGGCACGGTGCTGGTGAATCCGCTGAGCGACGCGGAAGCCTGGACGGGCACTTCGCAGGACCTCTCGGGCGTGGCTGGCTTCCCGACTGGCGCTCGCGCCGGTGCCGTGGAAGTGCCGATCGTCAACGGCAGCGGCGTGTTCACTTGGGAAGTCTTCGGGCAGGATCCCCTGCGCATCGACACCGCCTCTTTCGCTATCGCAACCGCGGTCGAGCGCAACAACAACCCCGGTACCGGCATCGCAACGATCAACGGCAGCTTCGCTCCGGTTTCGACCATAAACACCATGAGCGCCACTGCCCCGATCCCGCGCTTTGCTGACCAATCCACGGCGATCAACGCCTTCCGTGTTGACCTCTGCCGCACCGTCCTGTTGTTCCCCTTCGTGAGCAACCAGGCCGGCTTCGACACTGGCGTGGCCATCTCCAACACCAGCTCCGATCCGTTCGGTACAGCACAGCAGTCCGGTAACTGCGAACTGAACTACTACGGTGGGACCACTGGTGGCGGCGCGGCGCCCAGCAAGCAGACCACCAGCAGCCCGGTTCAGTCCGGTCAAGTTGCTGCCTTCACGCTGTCCTCGGGCGGCACGAATGGCATCGCAGCGACGCCTGGCTTCCAGGGCTACATGATCGCCACCTGCCAGTTCCGCTATGCTCACGGCTTCGCCTTCATCAGCGACGTCGGCGCGCAGCGGCTGTCTCACGGCTACCTGGCTCTCATCATCCAGGAATCCGGCGGCTTGTTCCGCGACGTGAACACCCCTGGCGAAACCCTGGGTCAGTAACCACTGATTCGGTTCGATCGATAAGAAGAAGGCGGGAGGAGCAATCCTCCCGCTTTTTTCGCTTTCGTTACCCCCCAAACTCTCCCGCCGATTGCCCGCCGGTGTTAAGCTAGTACTTGCGCGTCCTACCCACTACCCCACTCTCGCGAGGTATTATGTCCCGACGAATCTTGCAGTTAGTTTCCCTCGTCTGCGCCTCTGCAGCGGTTCTCCCCGCGCAGGCAAGAAACGTCTTTGTTTCCGGAGCCTCGGCTCCTGTACTTCCCTTCACAGCGGATCCCTTCGCTCCCGCCGCGGCCACAGTAGCGGCAGGGCCGGACGTGTTTCAGGTACTTTCCACCCCCAACGGCAGCAAATTCTATTTCATCAGCCGGTCGACTGCGGACACCGTAGTGGTGACGGACGCGAACCTGCAGGTGATCGCCAGACGCAACCTTCCCACGGGCGCGGCCTCGGCTGCGATGACTCCCGATGGCCGCTATTTGCTGGTTGCCGGTGGCGTAGCGGGCGCG
>JANRLE010000117.1:0-77695 GCA_033762895.1 Bryobacteraceae bacterium
GCGACGTCGCGGATCAGCCAGACGCCGCCGCCCGATGCGAGCAAAGCGTCCTGTCCCAAGCCGCCCGGCAAGAGCGCCGCCGAACGCACCTCCTGCTCAAGATCCAACTTCCATTGATGGCCGGCGCCATTGCTGACCCAAACCGTTCTTTCGTCCGGGGACGCCGACAACATTACGGAACCGTCGCTGGAAATCGTCAATGCGGAAGCCCCGGCCGGACCCGCAGGTGTTTCCGCCATCTTCGGCTGATCGGGCAGGCCGGTGAGAACGCGCGCCTGACCGTCCTTATAAAGAACCAGCGCCGCGCCACCGGAATCGCTGAGCACCACCCGCACCGCGCCCTCGGGCGCATCAACCATCGTCCAAACCCCGGCCACTTGACGGTAGAGCATGCCGTCTTCGCCGATGCCAACGGCGAAGCCTTCCGGCGAGGCCGTGGCGAATCTGAGAGCGACGGCCGCCGGCTGGCTACCCACGCCGCCCAGCGTCGAGGATCCCGCAATCCCGCGAACGGGCCGCAATCGGGCGTTGACCTCGTCCCACACCCATCCCAGCGATGGGCCCTCAATCCCTGCCTGCTGGCTCCACGCCAACGCGGGGAGAAAACACATCATGAGCAATTTCATTTGGTCCTCCTGACAGCAGAAGCGCTATCGGGGCGGTCCCACTGTCGGTGTTCCAGGCGTGATCACCGAAGGTGGCGGACCGCTGGGCGTGGGATTCGAACTGCCGCCTTTGGTGGCCGCTACCGCAACACCCGCCGCCGCCGCGCCGCCCACCGCCGCCACAATGGCGATAATTTTCGCCGTTCCGATAGCCGCTCCCGCCGCCGCACCACCCGCCGCGGCGCCTCCGCCAGCGGCCACTACCAGCGAATTGGTCTGCATGATGGTCTTGCTGGCGGTAACCCCACGGAACGACGCATTTACGCGAATCTGCATCTTGCCGGCAACGGTGTTTGGCTGCAGTCCTCGGGCCGCGGCCTGGCCATTCGAATCGGTAAGGATGGTGAGGATTCGGGAGCCGTCCGTAAAAGCGCCGCTGGCGCCGTTTTGCGGCAGCGTGAAGACCACCACCGCCCCCGCCACGGGCTTTCGGTTCTCGTCCTCCACCCGCACCACGGGCTCCCGCGCCACGCGATCTTTGATGTTGTTGATCGCGCCATTTCCCTCCACGATTTCCAGACGCAACTTGGAAGGCCGCGGCCCTTCTTCCTGCTGCGCCCAGCCCGCCGCCATGAGCGGAAGCTGAAGGGGAATCAGAAAGGCCAGCAACAGCGCGGTAAAAGTACGGCAGGTCAACACGGGTCCTCCATCGTTTCGTTCTAGTACGTGTATTCCTAGCATACTACCCGAATGGTGTCCGCAACAGCCCTCGCGTTTCAGTGCTCCGGTTCGATCCTCTATCGCAGTCCCTTAATTTCAGTCCTTAAGGTGTTGTATACTTTTCGAGATCTGACAGGAGGCTGAAAATGAGGATCTACCGGATTGTTGCAGTTGCGTTGCTGTCCGCCATGGCGCTCACCGCCCAGCGCCGCGAACTGACGATCAATGCTGAAACGCCCGAAGGTCAGGTATTGCAGCAGATCGGGCAGGAGGCGGACGCCGCCAAGAAGGCCGCGCTGATGGAAGAGTTCGCGCAGAAATACCCCAAGCACGATGGCGCCGCGTGGGTGTTGGAGCAATTGCTGGCGCATCACCTGAAAACACCTGATTTCGACAAGGCGCTGTCGGCCGGCGAACGGCTGCTGGCGCTGGATCCGGACGACACCGCCACCTCGCACAGTTGCCTGAAGGCCGCCGAGGGGAAGAAGGATCCGGACCTGATCGCAAAGTGGGCCGCCAACACGAGCAAACTCGCCCGCAAAGCGGCAGCCGAACCCGAGCCAAAGGACGCCGAAGAAAAAGAGGATTGGAAAAAGGGTGTCGACTACGCCAAACAGGTGGACACCTATACCGAGTACTCGCTTTACGCCAATGTACTCGCCACGCAGGACCCCGCCAAAAAGATCATGCTGGCCGAGGCTCTTGAGAAGCAGAATCCGCAAAGCCAGTACATGTCCCAGGTCAATGACCAGCGGTTTCTCGCCTTGCGCCAGAGCGGGCAAAACGACAAGGCTGTGGAATTGGCTGAAAAAGTCCTGGAAAAGGAACAGACCAACGAGGATATGCTGCTGGTGGTGGCCGACAAATATATGAATGCCAAAACCCAGCCCGACAAGGTCATCGCACTCTCCAACAAGCTGGTGGAAGTGATGGGCGCCAGGCAAAAGCCGGAAGGAGTGAGCGAGGACGATTGGAACAAGCGCAAGAACCTCATGATGGGACTTGGCCACTGGATGGCCGGCATGACTTTCCTGGGACAGAAGAAGACCAAAGAGATGGACACGTCGCTGCGCGCGGCGCTGCCGTTCATCGAAGGAAACGCGCAGCTTGCCGCTCCCGCGCTGTTTCAACTCGGCTTGGCCAACTACCAGATGGGCGCCGCAACCAAGAACAAGAAGCTGCTGGCCGACGCGCTGGCCTTCAACCGCAAGTGCGCCGCCATCAAGAGCCAGTATTCGGCGCAGGCGGCCAAGAACGCCCAGGTCATCACGCAGCAGTTCGGCATCAAGTAGCCGTTAGAAATCGGCGTGTCCCGGTGTACGCGGGAACGGAATGACGTCGCGGATATTCTTCATCCCCGTCACATACATCATCATCCGTTCAAAACCAAGGCCGAAGCCCGCATGGGGCACGCTGCCGTATTTCCGCAAGTCCAGATACCACCAGTAGTGCGCTTCATCCAAACCCTGCTCGCGGATGCGGTCCAGCAGCACATCGTGGCGCTCCTCGCGCTGGCTGCCGCCGATAATCTCGCCGATGCCGGGCGCCAGCACGTCCATCGCGCGCACGGTTTTTCCATCATCGTTACCGCGCATATAGAACGCCTTGATCTGCTTTGGATAGTCGCTGACGATCACCGGTTTCCTGAAAATCTCCTCGGTAAGGTAGCGCTCATGCTCACTTTGCAGATCGCTGCCCCAGGACACCGGGAACTCCCATTGCCTGCCGCTGTTCTCCAGGATGGCCACCGCCTCAGTATAGGGCACGTGCGCGAAATCGTTGTTCAGTACGTTATCCAGCTTGTCCATCAGGCCGGGCTCGTACAGCTTCTGGAAGAACTCAAGGTCGGGCCCGCAGTTTTTCCGCACGTCGGCGATCAGGTACTTCAGGAAAGATTCGGCAAGCTGCATGTCGCCGTTCAGGTCGCAAAATGCCATTTCCGGTTCGATCATCCAGAATTCGGCAAGATGGCGCGGCGTGTTCGAATTCTCGGCCCGGAACGTGGGTCCGAACGTATAGACGTTGGTGAAGGCGAGTGCGAAAATCTCCGCCTCCAACTGGCCGCTTACCGTCAGATAAGCCGGCTTGGCGAAGAAATCCTGTGCGAAATCGATGCCCGGCATTTCCGGGTGCCGCGGCAGATTCATCAGATCGAGCGTCGTCACCTGAAACATCGCTCCGGCCCCTTCGGCATCCGACGTGGTGAGGATCGGCGTGTGTACGTACAGAAAGCCGCGCTCCTGGAAAAACTTGTGGATGGCGAACGCCAGCGCATTGCGCACACGGAAGACGGCGCCGAACGTATTGCTGCGCGTGCGGAAATGCTGGAACTCACGCAGAGTCTCCAGATTGTGCCGCTTCTTCTGCATGGGGTAGGTCTCAGGCGCGGCGGTCCCCAGCACCTCCAGTGTCCGGCCGCGCAATTCCACACTCTGCCCCTTTGCCGGCGATTCCACCAACGTTCCCGACACGCGGATGCAGGCGCCGGTGGTGACGCCGGCCAGCAGTTCCGGCGCGATCGAGCCGGCATCGATGACGATCTGCAAATCGGCGAAGCAGGATCCGTCGTTGATCTGGATGAAGTGGACATCCTTGCTGTCGCGCCGCGTTTTCACCCAGCCCTGTACGGTGGCCGGCGTGTTGGGCGCCTTCAGAAAGCAGCTTCGGATGTAATGGTCAGGCGTGATCATTCAGTCCATGGTAACTTGATATCTCAACATGCGTAAGATCTGGATTTGCGGTCTCATGGCCGCCGCCGCGCTGGCCCAATCACCGCCGGTCGCCTTCACGGGAGCGAGAATCATACCGGTGTCCGGTCCGGAAATCGCCAACGGGACCATTGTGATTGAAGGCGGGAAGATCACTGCGGTGGGCGCCTCCGTCACGATTCCGGCCGGCGCCCAACGCTTCGACGCGCGGGGCAAGGTGATCATGCCGGGTCTGGTGGACACTCACTCGCATATTGGCGGCGTCGACGGTGGCGACGCAAGCAACGCCATTCATCCCGACGTGCGCGTGCTCGATTCCATCAACGTGCGCGACGCCCGTCTGCAGAAGGCGCAGGCCGGCGGCATTACCGTCGCCAACGTGATGCCCGGCTCAGGCCTGCTCAACAGCGGCCAGACCATCTACATCAAGCTTCGCGACGGAAAGACAATCGATGAGCTTGCCCTTCGCCGGAGCGACGGATCCGTGATGGGCGGTATGAAGTTCGCCAACGGAACGAACCCGAGAGGCGCGTCCCCGCGGCCCGGCACGCGCGCCAAAGCGGCCGCCATGGCCCGTGAGCAGTTCATCAAGGCGCAGGAATATCGCGATAAGGTGCGCGCGGCGGGTACGGATGCCACGAAACTGCCTCCACGCGACCTGCGCATGGAAGGCCTGGTGGAGGTGTTGGATGGCAGGCGGGTGGCCCATTTCCACACCCATCGGCACGACGATATCCTTACCGCCCTGCGGCTGGCAAAAGAGTTCAGCTTTAAGTTCGTGCTGCAGCACGTCAGTGACGGCTGGGCTGTGCCCAACGAAATCGCCGCCGCCAAAGCGCCCTGCTCACTGATCCTCATCGACTCGCCAGGCGGCAAGATTGAGGCCAAGGACAACAACTACCCGACGGCAGGCATCCTCGACCGCGCGGGCGCGCTGGTCGGCTTCCACACTGACGATTCGGTCACCGATTCGCGCTGGTTTCTGCGCTCGGCCGGACTCGCCCTACGGGGCGGCCTGTCGCGCGAGAAGGCCCTGTACGGGATGACCATGGCGGGCGCCATTATGCTCGAGTTGCAGGACCGCATCGGTTCGCTTGAGGCCGGCAAGGACGCCGACTTTGTGCTTCTCTCGGGCGATCCGTTGAGCGTCTACACGCATGTGCTGGAGACGTGGGTGGACGGGCGGAAGGTGTTTGATCGCGCCGATCCCAAGGACCGCCTCTACGCCGAGGGGGGCTACGGCGCCAGCCATGACCAGAGCGCCATGCTGCATCTTTGCGGCGAGGAAGAGGAGGAGCGCTAGCCATGCGGGCACTCGCGTTATGTTTGCTCATGGCCGCATCGGCGGCGGCACAGATCGCCGTGCGCGGCGATCTGGTCTACACCATGGCCGGTGCGCCGGTGGCCAACGGCGTAGTCCTGATCCGTGATGGAAAAATCGAGGGCGTGGGACCTGCCGCCCAGCTCAGCGTGCCCGCCGGATACCGCACGCTGCGCGCCGCCGTGGTGACGCCGGGTTTGGTCGACGCGCACACCGTGGTGGGCCTGACCGGTTGGCTGAACCAGCCGCACGATCAGGAGCAGATTGAGCGCAGCGCCCCGCTGCAACCCGAGCTTCGCGCCATCGACGCCTACAATCCCAAAGATGAACTGGTGAAGTTCGTGCGCGAAATGGGCGTGACCACCATTCATACCGGTCACGGTCCGGGTGCGCTCATTTCCGGTCAGACGATGATCCTCAAAACGGTGGACGCACCCGTCGACCAGACGGTGATGGTGAGGGAAGCGATGGTGGCGGCAACGCTCGGCGCCGGCGGCAAGGCCGAGGCCGGCAAGTCCCCCGGCACGACGGCGAAGATGGTGGCTTTGCTGCGCGCCGAACTGATTCGCGCCGGTGAATATGCGGCAAAGAAGGAAAAACCTCGCGACCTGCGGTTGGACGCGCTGGCGCGAGTGTTGAGCCGCGAAATTCCCCTGATGGTCAGCGTGCATCGCTCTCGCGACATCCTTACCGCCCTTCGCATCGCCAAGGAGTTTAACATCCGCCTGGTGCTGGATGGCGTTGCGGAAGCCTACGATGTGCTTGAGCCGATCAAGGCTGCGGGGTTTCCGGTGATCGTGCATCCCACCATGGCCCGTGCCGCCGGGGAGGCGGAGAACCTGAGCATGGAAACGGCATCGAAGCTGCGTCAGGCGGCGGTGCCGTTCGCGCTTCAAAGCGGGTTTGAGTCCTATGTTCCCAAGACCCGCCTTGTGCTGTTTGAAGCCGCGGCGGCGGCGGCGCACGGTCTGACAAAGGAACAGGCGCTGGCCGCCATCACCATCGACGCGGCGCGCCTGCTGGGCGTCGACAAACGGGTGGGATCGCTTGAAGCGGGCAAGGACGCCGACCTGGCGCTCTATGATGGCGATCCGTTTGAATATGTCACCCATTGCACCGGCGTGGTGATCGACGGCAAAGTGGTAAGCGAAGGCAGGCACTAAGATGACCAGACGGGAGTTGCTCAGTTCATTCGCGCTGGCGATGCAGCGCGCCCGATTCGGCGCCGCCGTAGCCCTGGTGGAAAAGGCGGCGGCGGCAGGCAGCGTGGCCGCGGCCTCGCTCTACATCCGGCAGGGCGGGTTCGTCGTTGACCGCGGATTCGGCAAAGCCACCGGACCCGGCACTGTCTTCCTCCTGGCATCGATCACCAAACCGATGACGGCTGCCGGCCTGATGATCCTCGCCGATCGCGGGCAGCTTTCGCTTTCCGACCCGGTCCGCAAGCATATCCCCGAGTTTACTGGCGGGGATCGCGACATGGTGACCCTGCGCCACCTGCTGACGCACACCTCCGGTTTACCGGACATGCTTCCAGAGAACAATGATCTGCGCCGGAAACATGCGCCGTTGAAGGAATTTGTTGCCGGCGCCTGCCGGACTCCGCTGCTGTTCAAGCCGGGCGTCGAATGCCGCTATCAGAGCATGGGGATTCTGTTGGCCTCTGAAATCGCCGAACGGGTGACCCGCATGCCGTTCCGCGAATTTCTGCGCAGGGAACTGTTCGAGAGGCTGGCAATGAAGCAAACATCGCTTGGTCTTGGTGGCCGCAGGATCTCTGAAACCGCCTTGAGCGAGGTGACCGGCGATGACGACTGGAACTGGAACAGCCCCTATTGGCGTGATCTTGGCGCTCCCTGGGGCGGCGCGCACTCCACTGCGGCCGAAGTGGCCCGGTTTCTGGCGATGTTTCGCGATCCGTCGAACGGGATCCTGAAGCCCGAAACGACGCGGGCGATGATCCGCAATCAGAACGAAGGGTTGAACAAACCTTGGGGTATCGGGTGGATGGTGCAGGCAGGCGCCTTCGGCAAGTCGTGCTCGCCGGACACCTACGGCCACTGGGGATCCACTGGCACCGTGGCATGGCACGATCGACGCAAGGATCTCACTTGTGTGCTGTTGACGACGAAACCGGCCGAGCAGTCCAGGGCGGGACTGCTGGGGCCGGTCTCTGATGCTGTTTCCGGCGCTTAGCTCGCCGATTTTTTTCCGCCCAGCACGGAACTGGACGGTCCAATCGAGAAGAATTCCACGAATTTCCGCTTGGTGTCCGAGGCCGGCAGGGCGGGTTTTCTCTCCAGCACGATTTGGGCGAGTTGTGCGAACTGCTTGCCGAGGTCGCTATTGGGATCCACCGGCTTGCCCGAAGTCATCGCCTTGTAAACGCCCTGATAGTCGTTGGAGAAACTCATCAGCAGCGGCTGTCCCAGTAATTCCTGCACCTGGGCCGGGCTGATGAGAGCGCGCTTCTGGCAGCGGTTGAGCAGCAGCACTACTTTGTCGCCAAGGTCCATGCTCCGCAGGTAGTTCAATTTCTCCCGCGCCAGGTGAAGCGCGGCCACCTCGGAGGTCACCACCAGAAACACCCGTTTGGATTCGTGCATCGCCTCAATCGAAAATTTCTCCATATTGCCGGAAAAATCCATGATGACGGCGCGGTAACTGCGCCGGGCGAAGTCGATGATGTGGCGGATATGGGCGGGCTCCACGCGCCGGTCCGGACTCAGTTGGCCCGAGTGCAGCACGTCCAGGTTCCCATGAGTGGATACAAGCTGCGGCCACATGTTCTCGTCCATCTGAAAGGCCCGCTCGGCCGCGTCGAGAATGGAATAGTGGTTCTCGATCTGCAACAGGAAGCGGATCATACCGGAATTCAGATCGCCGTCAATCAGCAGTGAGCGCTGCTGCGGCAGCCTGGCAATGGCGGCGCTGATATTGGAGGCGATGGTGGTGGCGCCCACTCCCGGCTTGGCGGGGAGAAAGGAGAACACCATGTCTGACGTTTCCATGTGCACCGGGCGGCGTTCCAGCACCTCTTTCAGCCGCACCAGTCCTTCGTAGACCGCCTGACGGTTGAACGGCAGACTGAAGAATTCGCGGATGCCGCTGCGCATTACCTCAATCAGCGTTTGCGGGTCCGGATTGCGGCCAATAGCCACCATCTGGACGCCGGGTATCTCCGATTCCGCCGCGTTGACGATCTCCATCGCCCGCGCCAGGGATTCGATGCTCAGAAACAGCACCTGAGGCGCGGTGGCCCGCAACATCCGCGTCAGATCGGCCGCGTTCGGATAACGGGGGAGGGTCCGGACAACGGCCACCACTCCCAGGTCAGAAAGAAGATCTTCCAGTTTCACCGCCAGATCTTCGTCCGGACAGATGATTGCTCCCTTCAGCATTCACTGCTCCTTTTTGGGTGCACCTCAATGACACTGCCGTTCGGTGAGGACACGGTTCTCTCAGTGTCTGTGCGTCTCACCTTCAAAGGTAGAGTGTTCGGTGGGGAGAGACAATTGCCGGGTTTACTTAGTAAGCGCCGCAAAAGACATTAGGGCTTCGAGCCGCCAATGCAATACACAGCCGATCCCGTGCGGATATACAGATGTCTTTCATCGATGGCCGGGCTCGCAAAGATGTCCTCGCCAAAGTCGTTCACCGCCAGAATCTCCCATTCCGGCGCCGCTTTCACCACCACCACCTTTCCGTGCTCGCTTGCGGCGTAAACCTTGCCGCCGGCCGCTACCGGAGATGCGTAGTAACCCTCCAGCGCGCCGGAGAGACGCCCCTGCTTCGCCACGGCTCCCGTCGCCGCGTCCACCGTGGTGAAGATGCCTCCCGTGCGAACCAGGAAAAGCGTACCGTCATAGAGAAGAGGGCAGGGAACATCGGGCAGCGACTTATCGTGCCGCCACAGAATGTGCGATCCGGTCACATCGCCGCGCCCGCCCAACTTCACCGCCATCAGCGAGTTACGCGCTGCGCGGCGGGCGCGGTAGAAACTCCAGTCCCTAGCGTTCAACAAGCCATCTTTGTCCAAATCGATGGCGCCCCAGCTTCCCGAGTGCCGCAGATCGGCCGGTACCTCCTGCTGCGAGAGCTTGCCGTCCTGATTGACATCGGCGCTACGGGCGACTTCCTCAAACGGCGGCAGATCGCGCTGCTGGCCGGGATCGCCGCCCGGAGCCCATCCGTTGAAATAGAGCACCCCTTCATGGATGATGGGTGGCGATTTGGGCTGCCACGTGAGACCGCGCAGCCACCATAGCTTTTCCCCGGTCTCCGCCGAATAGGAGACCATCTGATAGGCGCCCGGCATAATGATTTCAACCGGGCCGCGGGCGGGCCGGTAGACGGCCGGGGTGGAATAGGAGTGGGTAAAATCGGAGCGGTCCGCCCGCCACAGCGTCTTGCCTGTATCTTTGTGAACCGCCAGAAGATGGGCGTTGGTGTCCTGATCGCAGGCGAGGATCACTTTGTCCTCCACCAGGATCGGAGATGCCGCCATCCCATGCAGATTTGAAAAGGGCGGCATGGGCAGCCGCCAGCGCTCGTCGCCCTGGAGCGTGTAGGAGATGAGTCCAAAGTCGCTGAAAAAGACAAACAAATTACGGCCGTCGCCAACCGGAGTGGGCGCTGCCGGATGATTGAGTTGATGGCGATTCTCCGCGCGGTTCGTGTCAATGCTGCGGCTCCACAGTAACTTGCCTGATCGCTTGTCCAGGCAGAGTGTCTCAAGCTTTCCCTCGGCGGCAGTGGTGAGACACAGGCGGTTGCCAAAGATCACCGGCGACGATTTGCCTGGCGCGACGGCCGTCCTCCACACGATGTTGCGAGTGGCTGAGAACTCGGTGGGCAGGTTGGCCGCCCCGGCGGTTCCGGCGCCGGCAGGGCCCCGGAACTGCGGCCAGTCCGCCGGATGGAGCGACTGGGCGGCGAATGCAAGTGACAACAAGACGGCAAGCACGAGAGACATCGTATCGCACTTCCCGATCGGGCGCTTCTTCGGTGATTTCCCCTACATTGGTCACGCCTCGAAACGCCGATTATACCAGTGAGGCATCAGATCGACTTGCACCGAACACCTCCAACCTGCTATTCGATTTGGATATGCCTGAGTTGTTTTACCGGTACGTGGGTGACGATGAGAAAGAATTCATCGAGGAAAACAACATGATTCTTTCCTATTCCGGTGAAACGTATTTCACCCTGGACCGGTATGACTCTGCGGAGGAAGCCTAACGGTATCTGGCCCTGCCGGTGAGACCGGCCTGGCGGATCGGCGGGATCACGGCAGAGCGAATGCCGGAAATGGATGCGGTGGCCGAGTGCCGGGTGCGCCCGATGCACGGCCAGCCCGGCGGCGGCAGCGAATGTGCCACCAGCGAGCCTGTCTATTTGTTCGGCATCGCGAAGTTGGGATAGCAGGCAAGGAAGGGGAGGGCATATGGCTTGGCAGGATTGGCGGAACGAGGACCGGGCGAAGCTCTGGAAGGGCGCGCTGGAGGTAGTCCGCAAGGAGTGTAACGAGTTCGACCAACGCTTCCAGCTTCCCAATCTCCACGTCGCGGGCCCGCGTTGGGATAGCCCGGACCTTGAAATGCATTGGCAGGCAGGAGGGATCGACCGCAATATTCACACTCAATTGGCGGGCGAGACCTGGCCGCTGCGCGTGTCGTTTTCGGGCGCCGCCTGGGTGGATCCTCCCGGCGGGGAACGGAGGGTGGACTGGTGGAAAGGCCCGGGGCCTCAAGCGGTTGCCGATGCCGAGAAACTGCAGTCGGCAATCGCCACGATGCTGCCTCACGCCAGGCTTGCAGTAGAGGCTCTCACGCCGGCCGGAATGGCGCGCGGGGCCGGAAACTCCCACGATTGATCCGTGATATCCTCACCTTAGCTGCATCTGATGCAGGCGAAGTTGGATGCGAGTTCATTCGAACTTAATCTTAATCGCTTCGATATCTCTTGCCGCAGGCCGCCTGCTATCCGCCGGTGGTGTACCGTCCACAGACCAGCAGGAAGTGCAGTGGGGCTCGCTGCTCCGCCAGTCCATGTTCTTCCTGAGCGTGCAGCACGGCTTCCGGCTTGCCACTGAGCCCGGCACTCGCGAAGGAACCCGCGGAAGTTATTTCAAAGGCTACCTCCGCTCTCTGCGCAATCTTCACGGCTGGGCCGACGGTGATCCCTTCTACGTCAACTTCATCGGCCATCCGATGCAGGGCGCCGTCAGCGGCAATCTGTGGCTTCAGAACGACCCGCGATATCGCCGCTACGAGATCGGCAAAGATCCCCGCTACTGGAAGGGCCGGGTGCGGGCGCTCACCTATTCGTTTGCCTATAGCACTCAATTTGAAATCGGCCCGCTCAGCGAGGCTTCGATTGGCCAAATCCAGTCTCACTATCCGCAGGTTGGTTTCGTCGACCACGTGGTGACCCCGGTGATCGGCACCGGCTGGCAGATTGGCGAGGACTGGATCGACAGGTTCGTGATCCGGCGCATCGAGGACCGAGTTTCCAACGCCTACGTGCGCATGTTCGTGCGCGGGGGGCTGAATCCGGCCCGTTCAATGGCGAATCTGATGGCCGGAAAGCCGCCGTGGCACAGGTACACGCGCTCAGGGGTTCTCGTGTATGGCCGCCGGTCTGGGGATCCGCTTGATGTCCCACCGCCACCCTACCGGTCCAACGGCGCTCCGGGCGCGATTCCCAGGATTACCTTCACCGCACCGGCCAACTTCTTCAGGTTTGGCTCCACGGGCTGCGCTGGCGGGTCAGGTGTTGTCTCCTATCACGTCGGGGGAGCCTGGAATTTTGTTGGCGAGGTTGGTGGCTGCAAAATGTTCGGGTTGGAGGAAAATGTAAGTGGGGACTCTTTGACTTACATGGTGGGACCGGGATGGTCGCACAGGAGTGAAGGGCGGTGGTGGCCCCGTTCGCACATTCTGATCGGTGGGCACAAGTTGACGCGGGAGCAGATCTGGCCTGTCAAACGACGCCAGTTGCTGGCCGCGGTGGAAAATCCCGACTTTCGTATTCTGCGCCCGCAATTCACCGACGTGCAACAGGTGAACGCAGTGGCCCTGGCTCTGGGCGCGGGGGTAGACGTCGATCTGAATAGGGTCGTCGCGCTGCGCGTTGCCGATCTGCAGTATCTGCATACGTGGGTTCCTTCGCCGCAATGGGAGGGTTACCGGCACGGGATTCGCTTCAGTTCGGGGATTGTCTTCCGCGTCGGCGCCTGGTAGGCGCGGGCTCACGGCACAAGGATCAGCAGGGCGCCGTTCTGACGGCGATTGGCGTCGAACGTAATTGCCTCAATCGAATTCGCCTTGTTGTTTACCCGCATCATCGGCGGCGTCTGCGGCGCGCCCTGACCGCCGCCCGGCGCGGGTCCCGGTCCAGGCCCAGGCCCAGGTCCCGGTCCAGGGAGTTGGCCACCGCCACCCGGAGGCGCCATTGGCGCATTACCCACGAAGGCAACATCGGCCGGATTCTCAGGCATCAGGATGTCGCCGTTGGTCAGGTCGTAGATGAGAAACCGCGATCCGGCGTTTCCGGTCAGGGTACCGCGCGCCACCAGTTTCCGTGTGGCCGGCAGCACGCCCACCTGTTGCGCGGTCGCCACGCCGTCAGGCAACAGGAGTTGCCGGGTTTCGATGTTCAACAAATCAAAGACGACGAAGCCAGCGTCGCCGAAGGCGCCCGTGGTTCCCCGGCGTGCCGGGGCAACCGCCAGTTCCATGTCGGGGATCGGGGCGATGTTACCCACCGCGGTGACGCCCTGTGGCAGATCCAGCCGGTAGGCCGTCAGCGTCACACCGTCCAGCGCGAACACTGTAAATCCGGAAGTATTCGAAGCCAGCAGGAAATCGTTTAAATCCGTGGCGCGCGCGGTGGCATTGATCTGCCCTTCACCGGGCAATGGAACGGCTCTTGCCTGAGTTGGCTCTCCGTCCAGATCGAGGACGATAAAGCCCAAGGCTCCGCAGACCTGCTGGAACGTACGTTCCTTGTTGTTTGAGCCAGCAACAACAATACGCCGCGCGGTTTCAATCGTGAGAATCTGGGCGTTCACCGTACAGGAGGCGATAAACCACCCCTCGGGCAAGGTCACCACTCTCGCTCCGGCCGGCCCAAAAACCGCGACGCCGTGACCGGAGTCGTCCATCTTGCGCGAAAGTACAAAGAACGAGCGTGTTTGCGCGTCGAAAAACGTGGACAACCGCTGGAAGGCTTGAAACTGCCCTGGCGCTCCGCCCGGCCCGCCGGCGCCGCCACCTCCCGGACCCTGCGGCGCGACTGGCATAATCAGCGGCGTCCATCCTTCGGGATAGTCCGCCGTCTCCTGCACCTCGCCTTGAAGATTGATCGTCGCCAGCTTCGCCTGAGTCGGCGAGTCCTGGTTGTTTCCCACCACCAGCGAGATGCGTCCCTGACCCATGTTGACCGGGGCCGAAAGGATCTTGTCCAAGCCGCCGCCAAGGTCGATGCGCAGATTCGCGAGGTTTAGAATTGCGCCTCCGCCTCCCCCTCCAACGCCCGGCAGCGCGATCTGCCCTCCGCCAGGGTTGATCTGGACTTCACCTGTCACCGAATCCACCAGCGCCACCTGAGGCGTTTCCCCGGGCAGAATCGCAGCGAAATTGCCGCCCGGGCTGCTTCCGAGAAACGCCGCGGGAGAGGGAAGTTCCACCGTCAGTGGAGTTTCCCCGGTTGGATGGAAGACCGCCACCTTTGAACTGATGCCGTTCTGTGCATCACCCTGCGGCGGTCCCACCAACGCACCCAGCGCCACGCCGTTGAGGCTGGCCACCATCGGGCTGGGAACGTTAGGAAACGCCGACGTCAGACAATCGGAAACGCTGGCGGACTTGTTTCCAAGAATGTCGAGCAGCACCCCGGGAAAGCACCCGTCTGCGTTGCGCGCGCCGTTGGCAACCAGGTAACCGGCGCGAAGGTCGGAGCCACTGATCGCCGTCAAGGTAGGAGTTCCGGGGGGCAGCCGCAAGAAAGCCGATTGCAGTCCGGCCGACTGCTGCCATGTCGCCCGATTGGCGATTTGGTTGCCTGCCTCCAGGATGATCAGATCGCCCGGTCTCGCCGATTCTGGTACTTCGATTGAAACATCGAATTCTCCCACGTTGCTGGCTGAGCCCTTCACCACCGGTTCCACCTTCACGCCGCCCACGTGAACACGAACGGGCTGCCGCGGTACGGCGTCGGTGGATGTATCACCGTTCGCCAACACAGGGTCGGTCGGTCCCAGTCCGGTGGCGCGGAATGTGAACGTGCGGCCCGCTGTGGCGCCAGCCACCTGACCAAAGCCGCGGTCAGCCACGGTACGGATGCCGGGAACGATATTGGCGACGCGGATCAGGGCCGGCCGGCTGGTGGCGCCGTTGCGCCGCACCGCAACCGGAACCAGGCCACCAGGAGTTTCACGGGGCACCTGGGCGATCACCCGGCCCGGCGCGACAGAGAATAGAGGGGCGGGCCGGTTGTTGATCAACACCTCGGTATCGGCGAGCGTGGCCGGCAGCGGTCTCTCTGTGGCGGTGGCGCCCGCCGCCGGCCCCAGGTTCAGTCCCCGGATTTCGATCAACGAACCCTGGGCAACTACGGAGGGAGCGGGCTGACGCGTGATGGCGTTGATCACGCCTCTTGGTTCCACAACGGCGTTGCCCGGCGCCTGAGCCGAGCCTGTAACCACGCACAAAAGCGACAGAGCGGCGATACCCAAATGAAAACGCATGTTTCCCCTTCTATCCGCTATTCAACCCGTCTTTTCCACCCCGGTTGCGGCCCTGCCGCTATAATAACCTTTTATCTGCCAATGGCTTCCACGTCTAGCACGATCGCCGGCGTCATTCAGGGGAAACGAACCCGGGAGGGTCCTCTTTCGGGCCTCATGATTCTGCTGCTCTACGCCGCGGCCCACTTCTGTGTGGACCTGTATTCCAGCGCCCTCGGCGTTTTCCAGCCGGTGTTTGCCACAAAGATGGGCATCACGCTCACGGAAGCCGGGTTGCTGGGTGGGATGATGGTGCTGGCTGGCTCAGTGTTCCAACTGGGTTGGGGCTACTTGTCAGACCGCTATCCCAGCCGCCTGTATACGGTGCTGGCGCCCGCGGTCACCGGCGTGTTCATTTCTTTGCTGGGATTCGGCGCGGGCTTCTATAGCCTGCTGCTTCTGGTGGCGCTGGGATCATCTGGCGTAGCCTCGTTCCACCCGCAGGGGTCCACGCAGGCCGTGGCCGGCATCGATGGTTCGCGGGCCAAGGCGATGGCCTTTTTCATCAGCGCCGGATCGCTCGGCTATGCGCTGGGACCGATGTATTTCTCCGCTCTGATCGAGCGGGTAGGCCCGGAATGGACAGCGATGGCGGCGATCCCGGGCGTGCTGGCCACCGGCTTGCTGCTGATGCTCACGCCGGAGGTAAGTGGATCCGGCGGGCCTGCGCGCAAACTTGACCTGGAGCCTCTCAAGGCTGTGTGGCGGCCGATGACGGTACTGTACTTTCTTGTTTTTCTGCGATCCACGGTGCAGGTGGCGTTCGCGCAGCTACTGCCGCTGTACCTGAATAAGGAGCGCGGCTACAGCCTTGCGGCCTCCTCGGGCGCTCTGTCGCTCTATCTGGCCGGTGGCGCGCTGGGGGGATTCCTGGGCGGCCACATCGCCGACAGGTTCGGCGGCCGCCGTGTCGTGCTGGCCAGCATGCTGGGCTCGCTGCCCTTCCTGGTGTTGTTTTTCAAGGCTGACGGCTGGTTGGCGCTGGCCGGCCTGGTGATGACCGGCGTGGTGCTGCTCACCACCAACCCCGTGAACATTGTGATGGCGCAGGAACTGGCGCCGGGACAATCCTCGACGGTTTCGGCCTTGATGATGGGCTTCAGTTGGGGCATGGCGGGGCTGATTTTTGTCCCGCTCGCCGGGTTGCTGGCCGACCAGTACTCGCTGCACACAGTGCTGCAGCTATTTGCCCTGTTCCCGCTGGCCGGCTTTTTCCTGGCCCTGAAACTACCCAAATGAACGCGGTTTGCCTTCTCAGCGGCGGGCTTGATTCAACCACCTGCCTCGCATACGCCAAACGTCAGGGTTACCGGTGTTATGCGCTCTCATTCGACTATGGCCAGCGGCACAGGGTGGAGTTGGACTCGGCGCGCCGGATTGCCGCTGAACTGGGCGTGGAAAGGCACGTAATTCTGTCGATCGACCTGCGCGCCTTCGGCGGCAGCGCACTTACCGATGACATTGACGTGCCCAAGCACGCCACAGCCGAAGAGTTACAGCCCGGAATCCCTGTCACCTACGTTCCGGCGCGCAATACCGTATTTCTGTCATTGGCTCTGGCGTGGGCCGAGACCGTGGACGCCCCGGCTATCTTCATCGGTGTCAATGCGATTGATTACTCCGGATATCCCGATTGCCGGCCGGAGTTCATCGAAGCCTTCGAAACAATGGCGAATCTGGCCACCAAGGCCGGAGTGGAAGGCCGTTCCCGCCTCAAGATCCACACGCCTCTCATCGGGCTGACCAAGGCGGGCATCGTGAAGCTGGCGGCCGGACTCGGTGTCGACTTCTCACTCACCACAAGCTGCTATGATCCGGATCAGGAGGGCGCACCGTGCGGCGCCTGCGATTCCTGCCTCCTGCGCCGGAAAGGTTTCGCCGAGGCTGGCATCGTAGACCCGCTTCTGTACCGGTCATGAATATTTCCGAGATTTTCTTCAGTGTGCAGGGCGAAGGCCGTCTGGCCGGTGTGCCGTCGGTATTCATCCGCACCAACGGATGCAATTTGCGCTGCACGTGGTGCGATACGCCGTACACCTCCTGGCAACCGCAGGGCGAAGAGATCATGCTGGGGCCGCTGCTGGCCAACGTGCGCAAGCACTGGTGCGGCCATGTGGTGATCACCGGCGGGGAACCGATGCTGGCGCCCGAACTGCAGGAGTTGTGCGAAGCCATTCGCGGCATTGAGCATCACATCACGATTGAAACCAACGGAACGATCTTCAAACCGTTGGCCTGTGACCTGATGAGCATCTCTCCCAAGCTGGCCAACTCCACTCCTGCCAAGAAGGGAAAAGGGGCGAAATTCAGTGATCATCATGAGGAGTTGCGCTACCAGCCCGAAGTGATCCGCCAGCTTATCGGGGCCTATGACTACCAACTGAAGTTTGTCGTCAAAGAGCAGACAGACCTGGAGGAAGTGAAGCAGATCGTGGATGAGGTGGGCGCCGATAGCGGACGTGTTCTGTTGATGCCGGAAGGCACGCGCCCCAAGGAACTGCAGCAACGCTCCCAGTGGATCGTGGAAGCCTGCAAGTATTACCGTTACCGCTTTTCTCCGCGCCTGCACGTCCACATCTGGGGCAACAAGCGCGGCGTCTGATTTGGACTGGAGAGTCACTAACATGGTCCGGCCTGAACTGAAAGAGGTCCATTGTCCGTTCGTGAGGACGATGCTCAGCGCACAGGATGCTCCGCCCTGGAATCAGGAAGCGCAGGAGATGGAGGTGGGCGATCTGACCGGCTTTGTTCGCGCACAGCCTGGCGATGGCGATCTGGACAACCTGCTGAGGTTTTTCTCCATCATTAACCACGGCGTCGGAAATAAGCTGGTCCGGAGCATGAACCTGTTTCAACCGCGCAGCCGCTTCTCGACGAAGCTGATGGGCTCAGACGGGGATCACGGCGGTGGAAGCCACATCTACCATCCGGTCAGCGGGGAGTTTGACGAACGGCAGTTCGCGACGTTCACGGCCTTTTCCTCCAACGGCCGAGTGATGGGCGCCGGCGATCTGGGTAACGCCGTCGCCGGCGCCAATCAGCGGCACGGGGGCACCGCCTACGATGCACTACAATCGGCCGTCGAATTCGGACTGCTGGCCACGCTGATCGGAGACCGCCGGGGCGCCATTCGAATCGCCGATATGCGGCTGCTGTTTGAGCGGAACGAGTTCCCGGCAGGGGCGCGCGAGAATCTGGGGGGCCGCACCACACGCCACTGGCTGAATGTCACACTCAGGATCGCCGACGCGGTGGCAGCGGCGGCGGAGAAGGCTGGCGATGGGGAAAAGGCGGCGGAGATCAAGCGGTTGAAGCAGGGCCTGAAGAAATTCCTGGCGCCGCTTCTGGCAACGGCTGCTCTGTAAAGCTAGTTCGCGCCGGGCATGTGGAATACGGCGTCGTCGATTTTGGGATTCACTTCCACTGACTCCACCGTCATGGACATCAGGGGCCGCCCGCCGGCCTTTGATTCGGTGGTAAACGGAAACAGGACGCCGTCCACTTTGCGGAAGTCACCGGGGAAGGATTCCACCTCAATCTCGCGTCCCATCTGCATGCGGGTGGTGGCGTTCTTCACAACCAGGAAGGTAGCGGCATCCACCCAGGTGTGGCTGAGCCGGCCGCTTTTGCGCGCCACGCGCAGCTTGTAGGCGGGCCGTCCATTCACTTCCTCGCGGCCCAGTAGTTCGATGGCATGGCCCTTGGCTTTGTAGTCCACCAGGGCGCCATTGAACTCGGCGTTGGCAATGATCTCCTGCGTTTCGGTCTCGTTCATCCGCTGCGGCGCGGTGGCGCCCTGCATCGGATTCACGCGCCAGGCCACCGTCCCGTCGAAGGCCTGCACGAACGTCCGGCCCATGGCGTTCATCTCCAGTTTGAACATCGCAGGCCGCTTGGCGTGGGTGACGGTGGTGGTCTCCATCTGCCCGCCCATGGTCCCTTTTCCGCGAATGGTCAATGACTGAATGCTCTTCAGTTTCGCCGCGCCGCCCATTGCCTCCACGTGGCGGGCGACAATCTGGTCGGCGGTCAACTCTTCGGGCGCCGGAGCGGCGCTGAGGCCCGCGGCAAGTGCGAGAAGAATCCAGGTATGGGTCATCGATCCTCTATCGGCGTTTTCCGCACCGGGCTTTACTTTGGAAAGCCCGCCGAGTTTTTCAATTCCTTCAACTGCATGGTGTGGCGTTCGGAATGCGCCGCGATCATCATCAGCCACTGATAAGCGTCCAGTTCCTTCATCACCGGATGCGCGGCGACGCGCGATCTCAGATCATCCTGCGTTGTCTGCAGGTATGCGATGTTGCGGTCGCGGCTTTGCTTGAAATGAGCCACCAGTTCCTCCATCGTCTTCCACTTGTGGGATGGCCGGAGGAACTCCGGCGCTTGCAACTTCTGGCTGCGATCGGTGATCACTTTCATCACCTGTTCGTCTTTCCCTTTGGTCGCGGCGCGCTTGGCGTCATCGGCCGGCGGCCCGCCAACGATCTTCTTCGTCACCAGTTCGAACAGGGTGTCTTCACTGAGGGCGATATGTTCGGCCACTTCGGCCGCCGACCACACCTCCGGCGCCGGCTTGTACTCCCACTGCGCCTTGCTCAAGCCGGCAACCGAATCCAGGAACTGCTTGCGCGTGGCGTGCATGTAGCTCATAGCCCGGTCACGTTCCCCCTGGGCGAGCGGTTCGGCGGCGAGTACGGTGGCGAAGGCCAGCAATGCGGTAAGCTTCATTCCTTCATCTTACCGGGCACGGGCAATGTAGGCGAGCAGCACTGTTTTCCTGTAGCATTGACTACTGGCGCACTTTCAGGAGACGCCGGAAAGGAGAATAAAGATGAAGGTTCGTTCCAAGGTGAAGGCCGGCAACGTAATTTGGGGTGACTGAGGCGGGTCCGGTTGTGGTTCAGGAGGCGGTGAATCGCTTTACGCCGCCTCCCGGTGCCGCGCGCAGCCTGCGGGCGCCTGCCGTCAACTTTCCCGGCGGTCTGATTCGGCCCGCCGTTTGAGGGCTGCTGCAAACTCTTCGAACGCCTGCTGCAGGTCGGGAATGGACTTGCCGATTAACGGCTCCAGCAATCCGCTGAACACCTCCCGCATAGCGAACTCAACGGCCCGGTTTCCTTTCGTTGTGAGCGTAAAGGTCCTCTCGCCTTTGAACAAGCCGAGCGGCATACCGGAGGCCCACACCATTCTCGAATCGGGTATGAACTCGGTTACCTTGACGGGAAAGGCGCGGCCTGGGCTGATTTTCGCGTGGACGGTGATGCGCTCCCCTGGCGCGATGCGTCCCTCTATCTTATCGACCGTCGTGTTCCAGGCGGGATAGCCCGCGGCGTCGGTGAGAATGCTCCAGATCTTTTGGGGACTGGACTGAATGGCGATGGATGTTTGGAAAGACTTCATCGGCGCAATGGTAAACCGATGCGTGACGAGAGACGCAAGCAGGCCACTGCGGCCTCAGGGCCTACTGCCCATTGAGTGTCACCGCCGGATGGACGCTGGCTGCGCGGCGGGCCGGCAGCAGGCTGGCGGCAAGGGCGACGGCGGCCACCAGCGCGAACACGGGGCCAAGCACCCGCAGGTCAATCGGCCCCACGCCATAGATCTGTTGGTGCAGCGTGGCGCGCAGAGCAAACAGGCCGGCGTCGCCAATCGCCAGTCCCGCCGCTGCCAGCCGTCCGCCTGCCCCCATCACCAGCCTGATGATCCGCGCCGTCAAGCCGGCTTTATCTGCGGTGGGGAGGCGCAGCCCTGGTGCGACCGCATCGAACCGGAACATCGCCCGTTGCGCCAGTGCGGGTACGCCCGTGAGCCGGTCATAGTAATCGCCTGCCGAACAGAAGTTGATATCTCCCACGCCTGCGCGCGGATGGCGTTCGAATTATACTGTAGGCTTGAGAAACGGCGCGGCAATTCCACCGGAAAGGAGAACAAAACATGAAGGTTCGGACAAAGCTGAAGTCCGGCAACGTACTTTGGGGTGACTGAGGCGGGTTCGCATTTGTTCGTGAGGCTGAGAATCACTCGCGGCGCCTCCCGGAGCCGCGAGTGGTCTTACGTTGTCTGTTCTCAATCTTACCGGCGGCCGGATTCGGCCCGCCGACCGTACTGGCCTGAATGGCGATGTGATGTTTGATAGGACTTCATCGGCGCGAAGGTGACCGATGCGTTACACGAGAAGCAAGCGCGTCACCGCGGCATCCCGGAGTTCGCAGCAGGAACCGGCTGCCACAGCCACGAGCGCGCCGATGCTTCCACTGCCGCGAGTACTTTCTGGACATTCAAGGCATCGTCAAAACCAGGGCGGAACGGCTGGCCGGAGGCAATAGCCGACAGAAAATCGGCGAGCGCGGAGATAAACGTATGTTCGTAGCCCGTGATGTGTCCAGGTTTCCAGTAACTGCCGGAATAAGGATGCGCCGGGTCAGTCACCAGCAGGTTCCTTGGTCCCTGTTCGGGAAGCGGGTCACGGGCGTCCAGGAATTCCAGCCGGTTCATGTCTTCCAGGTTGAAGCGCAGCATGCCGCCTTCGCCATGGATCTCAAACATGTTGCGGTTGCGGCAGCCGGTGGCGAAACGCGAGGCCTCAAAGCTGCCTTCACTGCCGTTGTCAAAATGGGCCAGCGCCCACACCGCATCAGGGACGCGGCGGTTTTCGGCAAACGTGCGCACCATCGCGTTCACCTCGCCGATGGCGCCGTTGAGGAACAGCGCGGTATCCACCAGATGCGACATCAGATCGCCGATCACACCTGAGCCCGCCTGTTCGGGATCCAGCTTCCAGGGCGCGGTGCGGCTGGTATCGGCCGGCCATTTCTGTAAGTAAGTGGCGCGGTAATGGTAGATCGCGCCAAGGCGGCCCTGGGAGATCAGTTGTTGCGCGTAAGCGATGGCCGGCACGCGGCGGTAGTTGAACCAGACACCATTGGGCCGGGCGCGGCAGGCATCGGCCATGCGCAGGGCGTCTTGCACCGTATTGGCCAGCGGCTTTTCACAGAGCACCATCTTTCCCGCGGCTCCGGCGGCCATGGCGACCGGCGCGTGGAGGTGATTGGGCAACGCAATGTCGATGAGATCGATATCGGCGCGCTCCACCACGGCGCGCCAGTCGGTTGCCGCTTCTTCCCACTCCCAGGTCGAAGCCATACGTTCCAGCGCCGCCGGATCCCGCCCGCAGATCACCTTGCGCCGGATAGAATAGGGCACGTCGAAAAATCGCCCCACCTGCAGCCAGGCGTTGGAATGCGCGCGGCCCATAAAGCCCTGGCCCAGCAGCGCCACTCGCAATTCAGGCTTCATTTCTTTCTGGCGATGTGGTTCTCGTACCACACGATGTTGTGGCTTTCCTGGCCGGGAATCAACACGTCCAGGTCGCCGTCGCCATCCATGTCCACCAGCCGGATATCGTAGGCCGCCTGGTTCTCGTAGATGTGATGCGTGGTGAAGTTGCCTTTACCGTCGTTCTCAAACCAGGCGGCGATGAAGGAATCCTTGGCGCAGGAGACAAGATCGATGTCACCGTCGTTGTCGATGTCTCCGGTGGCAAGCGAGTGCGGGCCCACCAGAGAGGTGTTGATCTCGGTGGCCTTCCAATCGGGATTACGGAACCAGACCAGTCCCGTACCGTGGCCGCGCGCGCCGGCGAAATCGTTCTTGCCGTCGCCATCCAGATCGGCGATGAGGATGTTCGTGGCGCCGTGCTGTCCGGTGGCGATGACGTGTTTCTTCCACACCGCACGGGCATCGGCGGGCTGCTCCCACCAGGCGAACCAGTTTCCCTCCGCCCCGATCTTGGCGGCGCTGGCGATGTCGCCGCGGCCGTCGCCATTCACGTCGCCGAAGCCATGATAGTGGGTCAGACCCGGGGCGTCGCCTTTGGCGAAGACGTATCGCTCCCACTGCGCGCGCGGGTTCTTGCCGGGCTTGAGCCATGCCAGCGACTCGGGGTGTGCGCCCTTGGGCTGGGCGCTGTTGGCGATCACGTCCGGTTTGCCGTCGCGGTCCACATCGCCCAATTGCAGGCCGTGAATGCCATTGACGCCGCCGGTCTCCATGGAATCGGCCACGTGATAACGCCAGGGTTCGGTGAGCGGATTTTTCGGACGTTCCAGCCAGAAGACGAGCCCGGGCGAATATCTGGCGCCGACGAAATCCAGGTCGCCGTCACCGTCCACGTCCATAACCCCGCTGTGGATCACATCCACGCCTTCATGCAGCAGGAGACGCTTCCAGGTTGGCGCCACGTAGAGATACGTCTTCTTTCCACGCAGGTCGTTGCCGATGATGTCCACTTTCCTGTCACCGGTAAAGTCGGCGGCAACGGCGGTCCAGTTGAAGAATCCGGAATCGACCACGTGGCGGGTCCAGGTGGGCTCGGGTTCGTTCCAGTAAATCCGTACGTTGGCGGTGGCGCGTCCGCAGGCGACGATTTCCGGGCGCCCATCGCCGTTCAGGTCGCCCACGGCGAGGTCCTCGGCAGCCATGCCGTCGTCCACCAGTTGCCTGTTCCATCTGCCATCTGGCAGGCGCTTATACATCGCGACGCCGAAAGGTTTGCCGCGCCATCCGACGGCGAGCTCATCGCTGCCGTCGCGATCGAAGTCGCCCCAACCGAGCGCATGGGCCTGCGGGAGTTTGTCTTCGATCACCTGGCGCGGCCACTGCCTGCCGGGCAGGGTGATGGGGGCCTCGCGTGAGGCGCCATTGGCGTCCAGGGCCAGGGTAGGCTCGGTGTAGACCACGATGCTGTTTCCATGCCACGGCTCCACGGTGGCCAGTCTGCGCACGCGATTCACACGGCCCATTTTGATTTCGCCGGGCGCGCCCTCACCGATCTTGCGCTTCGACCAAACGCCTGAATGGCTGCGGCTGATGGCGAAGACACCTTCGCGCGAGGCAGCCCAAATCTCGCCGCCTTCGACGATGAAATTGTGGATGATGTGCAGCGAATCGTCGGCCACCTCCATCGGCCAGGGTCCCTTGGTGGGGTCCTTCGGCACGCGGAAGACCAGGATGCGCGCGCCGGCGCCTTCCCACTGCGGACCCTTGTTCCCTCGCCCGTGCAGCGGCACGACGATCAGTTCCTGTCTGCCATCGCCATCCACGTCGCCGAAGCGCATGCGGTGAAGCGTGGGTTCCTCGCCCAGCGGGAACATGTCCCAGGGAGTAGCGCCCGCCTTGTGTCTGATCCACTGCAGGCTGCCGCCGGCCTGCGTATTGGTGGGCTGCCAATCGGCGCCCAGGGCAAAGTCCAGCTTGCCGTCGTTGTCGACGTCGTAGGGAGCAAAGCAGACGTTGTCCTTTTTTGTCGCGCCGTCCAGGATGACGTGCTTCTGCCAGGATGGATTCTCAAACCACGCCACCTGTGTGGGGTTGATTGCCACCACGTCGGGTTTCCTGTCGTCATTCACGTCGGCGATCAACACGGCGTAGCCGACGCCGAAGTTGTTCTGAATTTCCTGGGTGCGGAACTTCACTGCCGCGCAGGGAGCCGCCATCGCCAATACCAGCACAAGGATCTTGCCCATAGACTGTCCAATATAACTACAATGAACCCAATGCGCACTCTTGTCCTGTTTGGATTTTCCGGTCTGCTGCTGGCCCAGCAGTATGACCTGCTGTTGAAGGGCGGCCACGTCATCGATCCGAAGAACGGCCTCAGCGCCGTGCGCGATGTGGCGATCAAGGATGGCAGGATCGCCGCGGTGGCGCAGAACATCGCGGCATCGGAAGCGAAACGTTCGGTGAACGTGGGCGGTTTATATGTGACGCCCGGGCTGATCGACATCCACGTTCACGTGTTTGCGGGCGGCATGGGCAAGTCCTACGCCTCGGGTTCGCTCAGCGTGTTCCCCGACGGCCACACGTTCCGGACGGGCGTCACCACGGTTGTCGACGCCGGCACTTCGGGCTGGCGCGGATTCCCCGAATTCAAAGCCCGCACGATCGACCGCGCCCGCACACGCGTGCTGGCCCTGCTTAACATTGTCGGCCACGGCATGGGCGGCCAGAAGGAAGTGGAACAGAACGTGAAGGACATGGATCCCAAGGCCGCGGCGAAGGTGGCCATGGCGAATAAGGACATCGTGGTGGGATTTAAAACGGCGCACTATATGGGGCCGGAGTGGGTGGCCGTGGACAGGGCGCTGGAAGCGGGCAGGATCGCCAACCTGCCAATCATGGTGGACTTCGGCACTTTCCGCCCTGAACGGCCGCACGAGGAACTGATCACCAAGCGCCTGCGCCCCGGCGACATCTACACGCACTTTTATCTTCCATGGGTGCCGATGCTGGACCAACAGAACAAGATCCGCTCCTACCTGCTGGAGGGCCGCAAGCGAGGCGTGATCTTCGATGTGGGGCACGGCGCGGGCAGCTTCGTTTTCCGCCACGCCGCGCGGGCGATGGAACAGGGCTTGCCCCCGGATTCCATTTCCACCGACCTGCATTACAGCAGCATGAATGCGGGATTGAAGGACATGCTGAACGTGATGTCGAAGTTCCTGAACATGGGCATGTCGCTTGAAGACGTGATCCTGCGTTCGACCTGGAATCCGGCCAGGGAAATTCGCCGCGAAGAGTTGGGCCACCTCAGTGTGGGAGCGGTGGCCGACGTGTCGGTGCTACGCCAGGAGAAGGGCCACTACGGATTCGTGGATGTCTTCGGCGCGAAGATGAGTGGCAACAAGCGGCTGACCGCCGAGATCACCGTCCGCGATGGCCGCGTGGTGTGGGATCTCAATGGGCTGACCCGCGACGACTGGAAAACACTGGGAGACAGGTACGAGGCGCAGGGCGATGCAAGCTGGGACGGCACGCTGCGCAACGACGTCCGCGAAAGGAAATAGACATGCGGCGGCGCGACTTCCTTCCACTGATCCCGGCCGCTGCAGCGGTGGCGCAAACACCGGCTCCGTTTCTGGAGAGGCCGGCCGAAGGCAAGCCGCATCAGGGCAAGGTGTTGCTGGCCTTGCAGGCGCACTCCGATGACATTCCGCTGTCGGCTGCCGGCACGGTGGCCAAACTGGTGGAGGAAGGCTACACGGGCTACCTGGTAAGGGCTGCCAACGACGATATGGGGGACGCGCCAGGGTTGGGCACGCGCGGCACGATCGGTGAAAACGTGTTGGGCAACGAGCGGGACAACGCCAGGCTGGTGCCGATTCTGGGCCTGGCGGGTAAGTTCGATCTCAACTACAACAACCACATGATGGCCGGCGTTTCCCAGAACGAGATCATGGCGCGGCTGATCTTCCTCATCCGGCTGGTGAAGGCGGACACGGTGGTCTGTTGGGATCCCTGGGCGCATGATGAGGAGAATCCTGATCACTACATGCTGGCCCGCGCGCTGGAGGCCGCCTGCTGGATTGCCGGACGCGAGCACGACTACCCTGAGCATTTCGCCGCTGGTCTGAAGCCGCATGCGGTCACCGATAAGTACTACTTCGCGCGCCGGCCGGAGATTACGCGCGTGGTGGACATCAGCCGGCAGGTGGATAAGAAGATCGAAGCCAATCGGGCCAACGTAGCCAAGGGGCCGGCGGGGACTAACGGATCGCGGCTGAAGGCGGAACTGGCGAAACGGAATTTGCGCCTGCCGCTGCTCGATGGTGATGACGTAAGCGCGGACCGCAACTATATCCGCGAGTTTATTCTGGCGCGCAGCCGTGAATTGGGTAAACGCTACGGAGTGGAGTACGCCGAAGCGTTCCATTACATCGGCCCGGGCGCATCGTCAAGAAGTTCGCAAATCGAGGAATACATCAGGCGCAATGCGGTGCCGCTTCGTTAGCGACGCCGGGTTACTGCTTCTTCTGATCAGGCTTCGGCGGCGGCAGGGGGCGCCGGAAGCGCGGCTGGCGGGGCACCGGCTTGGCGCTGGCAATTTCGATGTAGGTCTTGAGGATCCGATCCTTCTGCGCCGGATCGACGATCAGGTAGCGGTGCTTGCCCCCGGCCGAAGGCGTGAGCCGCATCGTTCCGTCGTCA
Organism: Bryobacteraceae bacterium; assembly: GCA_033762895.1. Taxonomy (GTDB): domain Bacteria; phylum Acidobacteriota; class Terriglobia; order Bryobacterales; family Bryobacteraceae; genus CADEFT01. Next base: position 27,130 of record JANRLE010000117.1, read on the forward strand.
GAGATGGCGATGGTTCCAGGCTCGCTCAGGCTGAAGAAACCATCCTTGGCGCGGACCGCATAGAGCACGGCAGCCATATCGGTGGTGGGCGCGTCGTAAGGCATGGTCTTGTAGGCGCGATAGGCGTCCACCACCGGGTGAGCCGGGGACCATGCGAAGTCCTTCTCAATACTAACGGCGGGGAAGGGAACCGCCTGGCCGATCTCGTCCCCGCAGGCGATGATGGGCGTGGGCCATTCGGCAAACAGCCTGCGCGCGGCGGGGATATCTGCGGAAAAGCCCGACTGGCCGGCGGAAATGCAAAGAAAGCGCACTTTACGGGTAATCAGATCCTGAATTCCGGGAAGGCTCAGCACGGCGGCGAAATTGGTGGCCGGCCCGGCCGCCACGGCGACGCAGTTGTCGTCATACTGCGACGTGAAGGCGTTGCGGATGAGCGCGGGTACCTCAGCCGTATCGGTGAGCTTTTGAATGCCGTGCGCGTATGCCGGGTCGCCCTTATCGGTGGTCTTTGAAAGCGGACCGGTCAACATGGGCGTGTCCGGCGCCATCTGCCCTTTGACGGCCAGGCCCACCGGCAGCGTACGGCCGACAGAGGCGAAGGCGCCGCTCACCGCTCCGGCATAGAAACGGCCGATGACTTCGCACAATGCCGCGGCCTTCAGGTTGGGGTAGCTGACGCTCAAGGAGACCACGCGCGCTTCGTTCCTGCCGTCGAATCCGTAGAGAAGCGCCAGGGCGAGAACGTCGTCAATGCGCACGCCCATGTCAGTGTCGAAGATGATGCCGGCCGGCGGCTTTCCTTGTCCGGGGAATTGCATGGTTTCTCCTTATGATAGCGATCTTATTGGAAGTCGCCGGCGGCGAGGCGGCGCACAAATTCCAGGTCACCGTCAAGAAAATCATACGAGGTAAGCTCCTCGCGCCGCTCCCACTTCACCTGTTCGAATACGGCGTTGTGGAGATCGCCCTGAAACTGCACCACGCGCAGGAAGATCAACTGGATGGCCGCGCCCTTCGGATAGGCGTATTCATAACGCGTGATCTCAGGCCCGATTTCCGCGTGAATGCCCAGTTCTTCTTGCAATTCGCGGGCCAGCGCGGCGCGGGGCGATTCTCCATGCTCGATCTTGCCGCCCGGAAACTCCCATTTCAGTTCGTGGCGCGCGCCCTTCTTTCGCTGGGCGATCAACACCTCGCCATCGCGTTCGATCAGCGCGGCCACCACGGGGATCCGGAACTGCCTGGACATCATCCCACCTCAAGAGCACGGAAACGTTCCAACTCAGCCGAAAGACGCGGCAGCCTTCGCCAGCGCGTGCGCAGCCATGCCCACGGAACATGAAAGAGCTGCACGCGCGGGGAAAATTTCGAGCTTTCCTGAATGAAGCAACTGTGCGTACACCAGCAGTTGGCCCTGGCGATTGCGGCAACCTCGTCGCGCATGGCGGCTGAATCCAGCGCGGCGCTGATGTTGTAATCGAAAGACGCCAGGTCACCGGCGATGTCCCGCATTTCGCAGGAACGGAAGCGCCCGTTGTGATCGATGACGATGGTGGTTTCCCCCGCCGTACACGGCATGGGCCACTTCTGGGGCCCGTCGAAGCATTTCTCGTGCAGGTCGAAATGCAGGCGCAGATTGCCCAGATAATACATGGTGGCGAACTGGCGCACGCCGGCTGGAAGATGCGCGAACAGCTTTTGGGCGTAATGTTCGTGGAAGGGCATCAGTTTGTGGTGCAGTTCTTCCACCTGACGGCGGGTGATGTTCTTTAACGTTGGATCGGGCGCCTGTCCGCGCAGCACTTCGAAATACTGCCCGTCGATGCGGTCATCGGCGGCGAGCTTCATGCCCAGGTCCAGAATCTCGTGATAGTTCTCGCGGGTGATGACCGAAAGCACGTTGCGCCGCAGCCGGCGCGTTCCTTTGTAGCGCTGGCCGGCTTCGCGGATGGTGGCGAGTGTGCGCTCAAAGTTTTTCGGCACGCCGCGAATGACGTCGTGCGTGTTCGCCAGGCCGTCGAGGGAAAAATTGAGGTCGATGGAAACCTCCGGCGCCGCCCGCAGCATCGAGTCCATGGCGCGGAAGATGCGGTCCGGCAGCAGGCCGTTGGTGGGCAGATTGACATTGCGGACGCCATTGTTGCGGGCAAACAGCGCGACAATTTCCGGCAGTTCCTCGCGCAGAAACGGCTCCCCGCCGCTCAGCCAGAGCTTCTCAAAGGGCGGCGCGGTTTCCGACATGCGGCGGATCTGGTCAAACGTCAGATCGTCGCGGCTGTTGAGTTTGTCGAAATAGAAGCAGGTCCGGCAAAGCGAATTGCAGCGCGAGGTGACAAACAGGAACAGCGCGCGAAAATTGCGCCGCCGCACGCGTTGCTGCACTATGGGGAAGTAGGATTGCCACGCCGACATGGTTCCTTCTCATTATGCACAGTGCGACGCTGCTTGATCATTTTCAGAATCCTCGCAATGTGGGCGAGTTGCCCGCACCAGCCGTGACGGTGGAGGTGATGAATCCCGTGTGCGGCGATATCCTGCGTCTTTCCGTGCGGTGGGAGGCTGACCGGGTGGCCGAGGTACGCTACAAGACGCGGGGGTGTACGGCTTCCATTGCCACCGGCAGCGCGTTGACGGAATGGATGAGCGGCAAGACCAAAGGCGAATTGCGCGGTGTGCGCGCGGCCGACATTGAAGATGCGGTGGGCGGGCTGGGGAATGAGTCGAAACACGCCGCGGCTTTGGCTTTGGATGCATTGAAGGAACTGCTGAGGCGATGACGACTCTTTTCCGCCGTGCAAAGCCCGTGATCGGCATGTTGCATCTGCCCGCGCTGCCGGGTTCGCCCGCCAGCGACAGCACGCTCGAACAGATCCGCCTGGGGATGTTGCGGGATGCCGGGGCGCTGATGGATGGCGGCGTGGACGGCCTGATGGTGGAAAACATCGGCGATGCCCCGTTTTATCCTTCCCGCGTGCCGCCGCATACGGTGGCGTTTCTGGCGGTGCTGGCGCATGAGCTCAAGCGCGCGTTCGCAAGACCGCTGGGGGTGAACGTACTTCGCAATGACGGGATCAGCGCGGTCGCCGTGGCTGAGGCAGCGGGCGCCGATTTCATTCGGGTCAACGTCTATACGGGCGCCCGGGTGGCCGATCAGGGCATCCTCGAGGGCGAAGCCCACGAATTGCAGCGCTACCGCAAGCTGCTGGGAAGCCGGGTGCAGGTGTGGGCCGACGTCGCGGTGAAACACTCGGCTGCGCTGGGGGTGCGGGATCTTGCCGATGAAGTGGAGGACACCGTGCTGCGGGCGCGCGCCGATGCCATCGTCGTCTCCGGCTCGGGCACGGGCAAACAGACTCCGATCGATGTGATCTGCAAGGCGAAAGCCGCCGCCGGCATCGCGCCTGTTTTTATCGGCAGCGGCGCGTCGGCCGAAACCGCCGCGGAGCTTTTGCGTTTCGCCGACGGGTTGATCGTGGGCACGTGGTTCAAAGCCGGCGGAATCCTGAGCGAGCCGGTGGACAGCGCACGCGTCCGCCGCCTGATGGACGCCGTCAATGCATGTAGAACAGACTGAGCCGGGGCACTCCGAGCTTCTCAAACAGCCGCCGGTCAAGGAACTGTTTCTCCAGCATCAAAAGCTGGCTGGCGGTCATCTTGGTGCGATATGGTCTCAGATACGAATTCAGTTCCCTTCGCGCATCAAACAGATCCTGGTCATTTTGTTCTGACCGCGCGATGGCCACCATCTTGTCTTCCAGGGCCGCCAGCCGCTGCTCCAGTTCCTCGAGGTTTCCCAACTGCCGCTCGGAATCGGCGGCAAGTCCGTCGAGAGAAACGGCGATCTCTTCAAAGGCGGGCCGCCCGGTCTGGCGCAGTTGCCCGGCGTTATTTCGGAGGTAGGCCTCCAGTTCGGATGCCGGAAATGGCGCCTCCACCTCCGCGGGAGGTCTTGCGGGCGCCGCGCCGGCCAGCACCTTGGCTTCCTCCATCACCGCCTGAGCGCAGTAGGCGAGCGAGTTCACCTGCTGGAGCTTGGATTTGCGGCTGCGCCATTTTTCAAACGCGGCGTCAATGCCGCGCAGCACGGCCTCCAGCGGCACTCCCGCGTTCTTCCACGTTTCGATCAGCGCCCAGTCGAGCGGCGACAGAAGAAAAAGACTGGTGCCGCGGGCCTTCTGGAAATGCTCTTCGATTTCGGTGAAGTAGTTGAAGTAGTTCCGCGGCCAATCATGTTCATTCTCTATCGCTTCTCCCATATCAGCCGCAGCCCCTCCAGTGTCAGATCTTCGTCCAGTGTTTTCAGAAAGCGCGAAGCGCGGGTAATCAGCGCCGCCTGCCCTCCGGTGGCCACCGTTTTCGTGTCGGCGCCCAGTTGGGCAATGATGCGCTCGGCAATGCCGTCGATCATGCCGATGGTCCCATAGTAAAGGCCGGATTGTATGCTGCCGACGGTGTTGGTGCCGATCAGTTTTTCCGGTTCGCGGAAATCCACCATCGGAAGGCGGGCCGTTTTCGCGAACAGACCGCTGATGGAAATGCCGATTCCGGGGCAGATGACCCCGCCTAGATAGGCGCCATCGCGGCTGACCGCATCAAAAGTGATTGCCGTGCCAAGGTCCACCACAACGCAGGGACCGCCGTATTTGTGCAGCGCGGCCACGGCGTTGACGATCCGGTCCGCGCCTACCTCTTTCGGGTTTTCGTACTTTACCGGCATTCCGGTGTTGCTGGCCGGAGTGACGAACATGGCGTCGATGCCGAAGTAGCGGCGCGCCATGGCCGCGAGACTTGCGTCCAGAATGGGCACCACGCTGGCGATGATGATGCCGGTGATTCCGGCCGAATCGGGCCCGCCGATGGCGAACAGATTGCGCAGCAGGATTCCCCATTCGTCCGAGGTCTGCTCATGCACGGTGCGAAGGCGCCAGTTGTGCAGCAGCCGGGCGCCGTCGAAGACGCCGATGGTGACGTTGGTATTCCCTACATCAAGGGCAAGTAGCATATGTTTCCTGTCTACTCCGGCCTCACGCCGCCGGCCAGAATCAGCGTACGCGCGCCGTCATCCTGGCGCAGGATCAGGAAACCGTTCGGGTCCAGCCCGGCGGTGACGCCGCGCAATGGCGGGCCGCCCTGTTCCACCACCACGCGCCGTCCGGTGACGTAGCTGGAAGCGCGGGAGAACAGGCGCAGTACGGCGTCCTTGCCCTGGCTGGTGAGGATGTCCAGGTGCCGGTCCAAGGCTTCGAGAATCGCCACCAGCAGTTGCTCGCGAGCGAACTCCCGGCCGGCGGCCATCCGCAGGGAGGTGGCGAGACCGGCAATTTCCCCAGGAAACGCAGTGTGGTTGACGTTGAGCCCGAAGCCGGCCACCAGCGCCTGGTGATGCTGCTGGATGAGAATCCCGCATGCCTTCCGTCCATCGATGATCACGTCGTTGGGCCAGCGCAAATCCACGGCCAGGCCGGTGACCTGTGTGATGGCCTCCGCCACGGCCAACCCGGCGGCCAGCGTCACCACGGGCAGATCTTCCGGTGGAAGCGGCGCCCACAGGACAACGGAAAAATAGAGGCCGGTATCCTTTTCCGAATGCCACGAGCGGCCCTGGCGGCCCTGGCCGGCCGTCTGCGACTCTGCGCCCACCACGGTACCCGAAGGGCAGCCGCCGGCGGCCAGACGAGCTCCGTCAAGCATGGTGGAGTCGGTCTGCTCCATCCAAAAGATCAAACGGTCCGGCAGCCGCGAGTTAATCTGATCCACATCAAGAGGCATGAAAGATTATTCGATGGCGATGCGAAAGTTCAGATTCATGGAACGCGCCGAATGTGTGATGGCGCCGCAGGAAACAAAGTCGGCGCCGGTTTCGGCAAAGGCGCGCACGGTATCGAGGGTGATGCCGCCGGAGAGCTCCACCGAGGCGCGGCCATCGATATGGCGGATCCATTCGGCGGCTTCAGCGGGCGAGAGATTGTCCAGCAGTAACCGGGGCGCTCCGGCCTCGAGAGCTTCCTCCAACTCGGCGCGCGTGCGCACTTCCACTTCCACGGGCAGGCCGCTTTGCATCCCGCGCCGCACGGCCTCTCCCACGCCGCCCGCCGCCGTGATGTGATTGTTCTTGATGAGGATGGCGTCAAACAGACCGATGCGGTGGTTCACTGCGCCACCTGCGGCCACCGCCATTTTCTCCAGCCTGCGCAGGCATGGCGTGGTTTTGCGCGTGTCCAGAATGCGGCAGGAGGTGTGCTTGACCGCATCGGCGTATTGGCGGGCAAGTGTGGCGACGCCACTGAGCCGCTGGATAAAATTAAGCGACACGCGTTCGCATTCAAGCAGGGTCCACGCTTTGCCGCGCACGCGGGCCACCGGTGTTCCTTCGGGAACAAAGTCTCCGCTCCTGGTTTCCAGTTCGATCCTCTCCACGCCGCCGCGAAGCTGATAGATCAGCGGCAGTAGTTCGACGCCTGCCACCACCATCGGCTCGCGCGCCCAGAAGCGGCCCTCGGCCATGGCTCTTTCGCTGATGCAGGAACGCGTGGTGACGTCGCCTGTTCCAATGTCTTCTTCAAGCGCGAACCGTACGGCGCGGACAACTTCGGGCTGGCTGGCATCGAACATATTCCCCCTATTATGTTACCTTGAGGGTTTTCTTCGCTCCGTGAAAACTGCGATCTTTGGCGGCACATTCGATCCGGTCCACTCCGCCCACCTCACCGTGGCGCGCGAAGCGGCTGACAGGTTCCACCTGGACCGGGTTCTCTTTATCCCGGCGGCGCATCCGCCTCACAAGCGTGACACGCACACCGCCTACGAACACCGGTACCGGATGGTGGAGTTGGCCTGCCAGGCGGACCGGCGATTTGAGCCGTCGCGGCTGGAGGAAGGCCAGCAGCAGAGCTATTCGTACTACACCATTGAACGGGTGAAACAGACGCTGGCGCCCGGGGACCGGCTGTTTTTTCTCATCGGGGCCGACGCCTTCGCCGAGATCGACACCTGGCACCGGTCGGCCGAAGTGTTGGATGCGGTGGAGTTTATCGTAGTCACGCGGCCGGGCCACCACTACCATGCACCAGAAGGAGCACGCCTGCACCGGCTGGAAACACTCGCGCTTCCGGTCTCGTCCTCTGAAATCCGGCAGAAGCTCAGCGCCGGGCGCCGGGCCGGTGAATTACCGGAACCAGTACAAGAATACATCCGGGAACACCGGCTTTACCTGTAGAATAGAGGAAGCTTGACCTCCCGAATCTTTCTCAAGCTGATTGTGGCGGTGCTGTGCATCCTGGCGGTTGCGCTGACAGCCGTCGATTTTCTTGCCTCTGAAGTCGCCGAGAAAACGTACATCTCCACGCTGACGCGAAACCTGGGTGATGAGAGCCGCATGCTGGCGCTGCTGATGGATCGCGGTGCGGCGAAAGGCGGCGATACGCTGTACCGCGAGATTGCCGAAACCCTGAAGGGCCGGCTCACGCTGGTGGCGGGTGACGGCCGCGTCATTTGGGATTCCGAGGCGCAGGCCAGCCATATGGAGAATCACCGGAGCCGCCCGGAGATTATTGATGCGCTCACGGGAAGGCAGGGATCCAGCAAGCGCCTGAGTCCCACGCTTGGCACTCCGTTCCTTTATGTCGCGGTGCCGTTTTCGCAGGGCGCGCTGCGGCTGGCGGTGCCGCTGGCGGTGATGAGCGCCGAGGTGGACGCAATCCGACGCAAGATGCTGACAGCGATGGCGCTGGCGTTTCTGCCGGCGTTTGTGGTGGCGGCGTTTTTCGCGCGGCACGTGTCGGCGCGGCTGGGGCGCATTATCGAATACGCCGGCAAACTGGCGGAGGGCAATTTCGAGGCGCGTCTTGCAAAGCCAGGCACTGACGAACTCGGCACGCTCGGCAGTAAGCTGAATGAAACGGGCGAAAAGCTGCAGCACACTGTGGAGCAGTTACAGCGCGAACACGTGGAATTGGAGAAACTGGAGCGGGTTCGCAAGGACTTCGTGATCAACGTGTCGCATGAGCTGCGTACGCCGCTGGCTTCCATTCAAGGCTACACCGAGACACTGCTGGACGGGGCAATCCACGACGCCGATCACAACGTCAAGTTTCTTTCGATCATCCGCGCCAATGCCGAACGGCTGGGCCGGCTGACCGCCGACCTGCTTACGCTCTCGCGAATCGAACTGAAGACACAGAAGTTTCAGTTCGCTTCCTATTACGTGAATACGCTGATCATGGACAGCGTCGATTCGATCCGGCCCATCGCCGATAAGAAATCCATTGTGCTGCAAACGGAGTTGGGCAGCGCGCGGACGGAAGTTTTTTGTGACTCCGAGGCGGTCCACCAGATACTGGTCAACCTGTTGGACAACGCCATTAAGTATACTCCCGAGGGCGGTACGATTACGGTTGGAACTAACACGCTGCCGGTTGCCAGCGGCGGTGTGGAACACGTGGAAATTTTCGTGAAGGATTCGGGCATGGGTATCCCCGACGAGGATCTGCCCCGTCTTTTCGAAAGATTCTACCGCGTGGACAAAGCGCGGTCGCGGGAACTGGGCGGCACGGGCCTGGGGCTCGCCATCGTCAAACATCTGTCGAAGGCGCAGGGTGGGGAGGTGCGCGTGAGCAGCCAGCTCCAGAAAGGCTCCACCTTCAGTTTCACCCTGCCCGTCGAGGATCTGGGACTGGCCGAATACGGATCGGTTCAAGCACAGTTAACAGGTCCGTAATGGAGTTGTAATGAACGCGGGGTATGTTGAAGCATCATGAAAAAAGTCGCACTCATCGAAGACGACGCTGATCTGTTTGCGCTTCTCAAGTACAACCTGGAACGGGAAGGTTTCGCACTGGTGGGCTCACAAACGGGAAAGGGAGCGATCGAATTGTGCCGGCGGGAGAGGCCCGATCTCATCCTGCTGGACATCATGCTGCCCGATTCCGATGGCTTGGACATCTGCAAGGGCATCCGCGCGCATCCGGAACTGGCGCACATTCCGGTGATCTTTCTCACCGCGCGCGCCTCCGAGACGGACCGTATCGTCGGTCTGGAATTGGGCGCCAACGACTACATCGTGAAGCCGTTTTTCATCCGCGAACTGGTGGCCCGTATCAAGATTCAGTTCCGGGGCCAGCAGGCAGCCACACGCGCGCTGAAGGCCGGCCCCCTGGAGTTGGACCGCAATAGCTGCCGGGTGCGCATGAACGGCAATCCGCTGTCGCTCACCGCCACCGAGTTCCGGCTGCTGGAGTTTCTGATGACCCGGCCGGGCGTGGTGTTCAGCCGCGAACAGCTTCTGGATGCGGTGTGGGGCCACGACCGGGCGGTGACGGACCGCACGGTGGATGTCTACATCCTGCGTTTGCGGCAGAAGATCGAAGCCGACACCACCAACCCCAATTTCATCCGCTCCGTCCGCGGCTTCGGCTACAGCTTCAACGAGAACATTTCGGAGATTCCCGTCGAAGCTGAGACCGCAAGCGCAGCTAGTGCAACTCTTTAATCCGGATGTTGCGGAACTCCACCAGCGTTCCGTGACCCAGAAATCCAATGTGCCCGGAGGCCCGGCGGAGCCCAGGATGCTTCTTGAGGACCGCCGCTTCCTGGACGTTGGCCAGATCTGAGTCGACGATCACCACTCCGTTCAGCATGATGCGGATGCGGCTGCCCATGGCCATGATTTCAGCCGAATTCCATTCGCCGGCGGGTTTCTGAAAGCCGGTGCGCGCCGGGAAAACGTCATAGATTGAGCCGGTGTGCTGCTCGGGTTTGATGCGGCCCTTGTATTTCTCGTGGCCGTCGTCAAGCACCTGGATTTCCATGCCCGAGTAGGCCGCATCGCCCGCCAGCGGCGCGCGGATGCCGACGCCATTGTTGCCGCCCGGTGAGAGACGGTACTCGTAGCGGAAGATGAAGTTTGCGTATTCCTTTTCGGTATAGAGGTTGCCGCCGCCATCGGCCGGGCAGACCAGGATACCGTCCTTGGGCACGTAGCCGGGGCCCTGGCCCTTCACAAGGGTCCAGCCATTGGTGGTGCTGCCGTCAAACAGAGAAACGAATCCTTCCTCGGCTCCGTAGCAGAACGCAGAAAGCATGAAGTACGCCGCAAATCGCATACTGCTATTGGTACATTACCGGCGGTTGCGGGTCAACCTCCGGCCGAGGCCTTAGCGGCTGAAATAGTCCGGCAGACCCGGCTTGGTATCGCGCAGGATCTCCAGAATCGCGCGCCGGTCGGCGCTCGAAAGGCGCTGATAGCGCTTGCTGGTATCGTTTTCCGTCAGTACGGCATGGAGACGCTTGTAGATGCGATCGAGGGCTTCGCGCGGCATGCCATCGAAGGCCTGCGAGTAGATCATGTAGCTGAGCGGGTAACGGAAGATCCGTTTGTTCAGGTCGAAGTCGCGAAGCGAACGGCCGTGCTTATCGCGCGGGCCGCGGGCGGCGAACGTTTTGGCAAATGGCGTCACGCCTTTCACCGGGCTCTCCAGCGGAGCTTCGTTGATGAACAACATGTACTCCAGCATCTCCTCAGTGGCTGAATCGATGCGCCGGCGGGTGGAATCGCTGACTTCGTTCAGCGGCGTGCCGAAGGCCTTGTTCAGGCCGGCCTGGTAGTGCATCGCCATGGAGGTTTCAAAGCCCACGCGGGTGATCAGGTTGGACATATGGGTCTGATGCTCCAGCGTTAACAGAGACACGATGTCGCTGGTGGGGGCGAGATAAGCGCCGGTGTCGAACTTGCGGGTAAGGTCGGTGAGGTTCAGGCCCGCCGTCCCCTCCAGTTTGTCCGGATTGTCGCGGTCGCGAACGACGGAGTTGCCCATGTGCGTCATTTCGCCATGGGTGCCCGTCACGTACCAGCCGCCCCAGCGTTCCCTGAGCGGGCTGCGATGATCGGAGATAAACGTGCCTGCCTGGAACATCGGCATGCCGTTGGGCTCCGGGTATACGGAGCGGACCACCAGGCCCGGGACGCCCAGCGTGCCGCCCGAGGCGTGGCACTGCAGGCATGCCGTATCGCGGCGTTCAAAACGCGGCCGGTCCACCTTTTCCTGATCGAGCGTGTAGAAGATGGTGCCCAGATGCGGGTCCTGCGAGGTGATCTCCAGTACGTCGCTGCCACGCACGAATCCCACCGTGACGCTGTCGTTGAAGTAGATGGCGCGCGGCATGCGGGGCGAGATTCGGGTGGCCTGGAAGCTGGTTTTGGAGAAAACAAGCACCTGGGATTCGATGGGCACGTTCAACACCTTCAGCAGGCCGCGCAGGTAGCCGTGAGATTCATCGAAGTCCATGGACACTTCACCGGACTTCAACTGTTTGTTGAGAATTGTGATGGGATCCGATGAAGGGCGCTTGGCATACTGGATCGCTTCGTGGTCCAGGGGAACAAGATATGAGCCGCTCAATTCGGCAAATGCAATGGCGGCGGTGGCCAGCGACAGGGCGGCCGTGAGCTTAGTAGGGTTTCGCATGGAGAGCCGTCTCCGGAATGAGTTCAGGTTTCACGCACAACGGAACGATGTCCGCCGTTGGGTCGATCAGATCGGACAACATGGAATCGCGAAAAGTCTCTTCGATGGCGCACAGCGCATCGTCGAGCTTCTTGTGTACGGGGCAAAGACGAATGCCGTGTTCCTTCAGACCAAGCGGGCAGTGCCGGATGCGCTTAATCGGATCTACGGCCTGGATGATGTCGAGAATGGAGATTTCCGAGGGGTCCCGGGTGAGCGAAAAGCCGCCGTGCTTGCCACGTTGGGCCGAAAGAAGGCCGGCGCGGGAAAGCGGCTGCAGGGCCTTGAACAGATAATCAGTGGGCACACGGCACTCCGAAGCGATCTGCTGCGCCGTTTGGGGATTAGGTGCCCGCATGGCGAGGTAGACGGCGGCGCGGAGTGCGTATTCCGAGGTCTGAGAGAACATCTGGGCCTAGAATACGATATCTGGATAAAGATGTCTACATATTTCTCCGCGGCTTTGGAATTAACTCGCCGGCCAGCGGGACGTTCGGTCCGGGCGGCGTACAATGAACGGTCTGGCAGAATGAGTAGCAGTGACTCCGATCAGGATCAGTGGCGAGCAATGCCGGGATTGGCCCCGTTCTTCGGCGCTCGAGTGGCTGGAGACGAACGGGACCGGCGGTTTCGCCATGGGTACGGTGGCGGGAGCGAATACGCGCCGTTATCACGGGCTGCTGGCCGCTTCACTGCGGCCGCCGGTGGAGCGCATGGTGCTTCTCTCGCGCGTGGAAGAGGAGGTACTGTGCGACGGCGAGTCGGCAAACCTGGGGGCTGCGCAGTATCCGGGAACAGTGTCGCCAAGCGGGTTCCGGCACCTGGAAGAGTTCCGGCTGGACCCGTTTCCGGTGTGGCGCTATGGCTCAGCCTGTAGGCAGGTTGAAAAGAGATTCTTCCTTCGCCACGGCGAGCAGACGGCGGTGATGCAGTACACGGTGAGTGCCGCCTGCCGGTTGCGGGTACGCCCGTTTGTGGCCTTTCGCGACTATCATTGGCTGCAAAGCGAGCAGCGCGGGTGGCGGAGGGAGCTTGAGCAAACCCCTGGCGGCCTGATGTTGGAACCCTACCCGGGAGCGCCAAAACTGCGGCTGTTTCACAACTCGGCCGGGTTCGTTCCGGTGGCGCACTGGTACTACAACAACGAGTATCAGCGGGAAGCCGAACGCGGTTTGGAATTCCGCGAGGACCTGTATTCTCCGGGCTGGTTTGACTTCGAACTGGAGGCGGGCGAAACCGCGTACCTGGTGGCAACGGCTGAACCGATGGACGCGCCCGACCGCGTTCGCGTCGCGGTGTGGGAAGAGGAGGAGCGCAGGCGGCGTGGCCCGGTGGAGAACCTCCGCCAGCGGCTGGAAGCGGCGGCCGATCAGTTTGTGGTGCGGCGCCAGGATGGGTCGCCGACCATCATTGCCGGGTATCCTTGGTTTACCGATTGGGGCCGGGACACGATGATCAGCATTCCGGGTCTGCTCATCGCGCGCGGACGGTTGGGGGAGGCGCGCGACATCATCGACGGATTCCTGCGCCATTTGGACCAGGGACTGATTCCCAACCGCTTTCCCGATGGCGGGGAACGGCCCGAGTACAACACGGCGGATGCGACGCTGTGGCTGTTCCAGGCGGCATGGGCCTATCAGCAGGCGGGAGGCGATGAGGGTTTCCTACGCTACCGGGTCTATCCGATGGCGAAGGAGATTCTGGAGTGGCACCGGCGGGGCACCCACTACGGAATCGGCGTGGATCCGGCCGATGGATTGCTGAGTGCGGGCGGCCCTGGCACGCAGTTGACGTGGATGGACGCCAAGGTGGGGGATTGGGTGGTGACCCCACGCCACGGCAAGGCGGTGGAGATCAACGCGCTTTGGTACAACGCGCTGTGTATGACGGCGTCATGGGCGGCGCAGTTTGGCGACTTGCCGCTGGCGGGAAACCTGAGCGCGATGGCGGCGGCGGTGCGCGCCAGTTTCGAGGCGGCGTTCTGGAACGGGCGATCGGGGTGTTTGTATGACCGCATCGGGCCCGAGGGGCCGGATGAACGGATTCGCCCGAACCAGTTGTTCGCTCTCAGTCTGCCGTTTCCGCTTTTGGACCAGACGCGGCAGCAGGCTGTGGTAGAGGTGGTGGAAGGGCGTCTGCTGACGCCGGTGGGGCTGCGGACACTCGATCCGGAACATCCCGAATACCGGGGACGGTACGAAGGGGGGCCATGGGAGCGGGATGGGGCCTACCATCAGGGAACCGTGTGGCCGTGGCTGATCGGGCCGTATGTGGATGCACGGCTGCGGGCGTTTGGCGACTGCGGAGAGAACCGCAAGGCGTGCCGGGAGCTGGTCCATCGCATGGCGGAGGAACTCGATCGCGGCTGTCTGGGGACCGTAGGGGAGCTTCTTGATGGGGATGAACCGAGGCGGCCGGTGGGGGCGCCGGCACAGGCGTGGAGTGTTGCGGAACTCTTGCGGGTCATAAGTCTTTTGCCTTAAAGAATTTTCGGGGATGCGCCGATGGTGGGCTGTGGCGTCGCCTCACGACAAATCGCCGGTACTTGCCGATGCGGCCGATGTGCTGAGCGATCAGTTGCGCCAGCACATGCGGCGGCTGGGTGCGTTGTTAAGTCCGCACACCGGCGAATTGGAACGTAAGTTCGACCTGCGTCTGAAACGGATGGGGCTCGAAGCGCGCATGCGGCAGGCGCTGCTGGCGATTACTCCGGGGTCTGTGGCGCGCGTGCTGGGCGATGGCAGGGCCGCCGGGAGTTTCTTCGAACAGGTGGAGTACCACGGGCGGCGGCTGGCGAAACTGAACGTGCCACCGGCGCGGGTGCTGGCCGGGTTGCAGGAATACGACAAGCTTCTGACGCCGCTGCTGAAGCGGCTGATACCGGACGAACACGGCAATTTCCAATGGGTGCGGGATCAACTGCACTTCTGCGTCATTCTGACGCTGAACAACGCCTACTACCAGGTGCGGGAAACCGAAACCGAAGCGTTCTATGAACTGTTCCGGGGTGAGTTGGAATCGCGGAATCTGGACCAGCTTTCCGAGCGTTTTCTGACCACGCTGTCCCAGTTCTGCCGCGCCGACGCGGCGGCGATTCACTGGCTGGAGCAGGGGCGGGAGCAGTGGCGTTCGAGCAATGGCGCAGGAGTGCGGAACACGCCGGAACTTGAGCGCGAAGTTGGCCGCCCATGCTGTTGGAGTTGGGATGGCGCGCATCCGGCCGGCAACGCGCATCTGCTCGACCGGACGTGGGCCAGGCGCTACCGCACCTGCTGGTCAGTGCCGCTGATGAGCGGCGATAGCGTCACGGGCGTGATGCAGTTCGCCTTCCTGCGGCCCTATGAGTGGCTTCCAAGAGAACAGGAATTGCTGATGGCGGCGGCCGAGCGCTGCCAGATGGGCGCCGAGAAGGCGCGGCTGGTGGAGGATCTTGGAAAACGGGAAGAGCAGGTGCGCTCACTTGCCGAACGGATGCTGCACGTTGAGGAAGCCGAGCGGCGGCGCATCAGCCGGGAGTTGCACGATGAGGCCGGACAGTCTCTGTTGTGCGTGCGACTGCAACTGGAAATGATCGAGCAGTCACTGCCGGAGGAAGCGGCCGCGGTGCGGGAACGGCTGGCGGCGGCGCGCGCCGAGACCGAGAAGACGATTCTTGAAATCCGGCGGCTGCTGGCGGCATTGAGCCCGGCGGTGCTGGAGCAGTTGGGGCTGGCGGCGGCGCTGCGGCAGCTTGTGACGCGGATGCGGCAGATGCATCCGGTACGGGTGAAATTGCAGTTGCACCGCCTGCAGCAGTTGCCCAAGGGTTTGGAGAGCATCGTGTACCGGCTGGTGCAGGAGTGCTGTCACAACGTGGTGAAGCATTCGATGGCGTCTACCGTAAACCTTTCGGCATCAACGGCCGATCAAGTGTTCAGACTGTTGGTGGAAGACGATGGAATTGGCTTTCACGTCGAGGACGCCTTGGAGAAGAGAAACTCATACGGGCTTAGCGGAATCCGGGAACGGGTGACGCTGATGGGCGGCACAATCTCGATTGAGAGTTGGCCGGCCCAGGCGCGGGTACAGTCCGTGGCCAGAGCCGCAAGAGGGACAAGGATCCGGATCGAGTTGCCGATTCCACGGGAGAATCAAAGCCGAAGTCGGAATTTGAAGAACGTCGGTTGAGCATTATGGCGAAAATTCGAATCATGTTGGCGGATGACCATACGTTGTTCCGTCAGGGAATCCGGACGTTGATCGGGGCCGAAGCCGACCTTGAAGTGGTCGGTGAAGTCTCCAACGGGGGGGATGCGGTGGACAAGGCGGGAGAACTGCGTCCGGACGTTGTGCTGATGGACATCAGCATGCCCGGTCTCAGCGCCTTCGAAGCAACGCGACAGATCAAGAAGAACCGCCCCGAAACAAAAATCCTGTTCCTCACCATGTACGATGATGAGGACTATCTGGTGGAAGGCATGGAAGTAGGCGCGGGTGGTTACGTCCTGAAAGATTCGCCGTCGAATCAGCTTGTCGCCGCGGTGCGGGACGTTGCCCGAGGCGGCAGTTACCTGAGCCCGCGCATGCTCTCCCAACTGGTCGACGATTTCCGCACGCGGATCAAGTCGGCGAACCGTCTGCCTCGTTTTGCCACGCTCACCGTGCGTGAACGGGAGGTGCTGAAAATGCTGGCCGAAGGGCAGTCAGTAAAAGAGATCGCCTGCGATCTCAACCTCAGCGTCAAGACGGTGGAGGCGCACAAGTTCAACCTCATGCGTAAGCTGGACATTCACAACAAGGCGCAGCTTGTCCAGTACGCGATTCAGAAGAAGATCATCAAGCTTCAGAACATCTGAACCTGGGCGGAAGCCGTTCCCGGAAGTCAATCCCGGAAGTCGTTCAATGCCGGGCCTCATGGCGCAGCGTCGCCACGGGGCCCCTTTTGTTGTAGGCTGATGCGATGGGATACCTCCTGTTGCCCCTTCTGGCGGCCGGCATCGCCACCGCCGAAGAACTTCCGCTTGTTTCCAACGTCGAGTTCCAGCCGCTGTCGGCGCAGGTGGCGCGCGTCCTGCAAGCGCTCGAGGTAATTGGCGAACCACTGGCAGCCGCCGACGCCGCCGCGCTCGGCAGGATCATCGACGCTGGCTCAGGCGGCGCCAAAGAGATCGAGCAGATCCAGAAGATCCTCGACCGCCATGCCCTGATCGGCGTCAACATCAATCCCGAAAGCCGTGTGAAGGTGCAGCAGGGCCAGGCGCCGGCCGAACTGGTGGAACAGGGCTGGCGGGCCTTCCTGGTGAAAGTACACAACGAGGCGGGCGTCACCGCCGTGCTCGCCGTCGACAGTCCCAACGCCGGACAGCTTGCCAACTCACCGGCTAACGCCGTGGGCCGCAAGTGGATCGACATCGCGATGTTCAACAAACAGCCGATGCGCGGCCATCTTTCGGGGCTTGAACTGGAATACCGGGTACTGCAACTGTACTCAAAAGACGCCGGCAAGCGGGAAGCCAAGCTCGCCTTCGACGTGGGCCAGGGAACCCAGGACCTGGGATTCCGCAACGAGGTCGACGTCCTGTTTACGGCCAGGCCTTCGGCCAAAATCACCTTCCGCGTGTTGGATTTTAATGACCAGCCGACCACGGGTTCCTTTCTGATTCGCGACCAGAAGAACCGCGTCTATCCGTCGCAGACCAAGCGCCTGGCGCCCGACTTCTTTTTCCACCAGCAGGTGTACCGCGCCAACGGCGAACACGTGATGCTGCCGCCGGGCGACTACCGGATCGAATACTCGCGCGGGCCGGAGTATCGCAAGCGAAGCCAGAATCTGAAAGTGACGGGCAGCGCTCCCCTGGAGATGACCTTCCGGTTGGAGCGCTGGATCGATCCGGCGGCGATGGGCTGGTATTCCGGGGATCATCACATCCATGCGGCCGGCTGCGCGCATTATGAGCGGCCCACCGAAGGCGTCTATCCCAAGGACATGATCCGGCACGTGCTGGGCGAGGATCTGAAAATCGGCAGCGTGTTGACCTGGGGACCGGGCTGGTACTTCCAGAAGACATTTTTCGAGGGCAAGGAGAACGCGGTCTCGACAAAGGACAACCGCATCCGGTATGACGTGGAGGTTTCCGGTCATCCTTCGAGCCATACGGGGCATATCTGTCTGCTGGGGCTGAAGGAACAGGAGTATCCCGGCACGCGGCGCATTGAGGACTGGCCAAGTTGGGGCATTCCCATCCTGCGCTGGGCAAAGGCGCAGGGCGCGGTGACCGGCTACGCGCATTCGGGCTGGGGCTTGTCGCTGAAAGAGGAAAAAGTACTCTCCTACGAAATGCCGCCGTTTGACGGCATCGGCGCCAACGAGTACATCGTCAGCGTCACGCACGGGCTGATTGACTTTATCTCCACCGTGGACACGCCGTTTCCCTGGGAATTGAACATCTGGTACCACACGCTGAACGTCGGCTACCGGGCCAGGATCAGCGGCGAAACCGATTTCCCATGCATTTACGGCGAGCGGGTGGGACTGGGACGCAGCTACGTCCGCCAGAAGGCGCTGGACTACGAAGACTGGGTACATGGCATCCGCGAAGGGCGCAACTACGTCTCCGACGGCAAGAGCCATCTCATCGACTTCCGGGTGAACGGGGTGGAGATGGGGCTGAACGGTGAGGTGAAGCTGGCGTCACCGCAGGTGGTGAAGGTGACGGCGAAGGTGGCGGCTCTGTTGGAGGCGAAACCCGATGAGGCGATCCGCAAACTGCGGGCAGACCAGAAGCCGTATTGGGAGCTTGAACGCGCGCGAATCGGCGCAACGCGGCGGGTCCCATTGGAACTGATCGTGAATGGGCAGGCGGTGGAGCGAAAAGAGATCGAGGCAGACGGTGAACTGCGCGACATCAGCTTTGAAACCAGGGTGGACCGCTCAAGCTGGATTGCGCTGCGCATCCTGCCCTCTTCGCACACCAACCCGGTGTGGGTGACCCTGGGCAGCCGTCCGGTGCTCGATCGAAAGAGCGCCGAGTGGTGTCTGGAGGCCGTGGAGCGCTGCTACAAGCAGAAGCTGGGGCGGGTCCGGCTGGAAGAACGGGGACCCATGGAAGAGGCTTACGAACACGCGCGCAGGGAATACAAACGGTTGATCGCCGAATCATCGGGGAACTAAGACATGCAAATCAGCAGACGCAGCTTTCTGGCGGCGCCGGCCATCCTGCAGGCGCAGCCGCGCCGGCCGAACGTGCTCATGATCTCCGTGGATGACTGGAATGACTGGGTAGGGGCGCTGGGCGGCCATCCGCAGGTGAAGACGCCGAACATGGACCGTCTGGCCGGCCGCGGCGTGTTGTTCACTGACGCGCACACGGCGGCGCCGATCTGCAATCCCTCTCGGGCGGCGCTGATGACGGGCCGCCGGCCGTCCACCTCGGGCGTTTATTCGAACGAACAGCCCTGGCGCAAAGCGATGCCGGACGTGGTGACGCTGCCTCAGCATTTCCGGGCCAATGGCTACCGCGCCATGGGAGCGGGAAAGGTGTTCCATCACGGAAAAGGATATAACGATCCGAATTCGTGGGACGACTATTACTTCTGGAATCCGTCGGGCAAGGCCAACGGCTGGTTTGACGGCTACAGCTTCCCTCCCGATCCCGAGCCAAAGCGCCCCGTAACGCCGATGCCTTCTGTCTCGTGGCGCAATTTTGACTGGTCTCCGGTTCAGGTGGCCGAACAGGAGATGCCGGACCACAAGGTGTCCACCTGGGCCGGTGAGATGCTGCGAAAGGATCATGACAAGCCGTTCTTTCTCGCCGCGGGCCTGTTCCGGCCGCACATCCCGTGGTTCGTGCCGAAGAAATTTTTCGACATGTATCCGCTGGAAGAGGTGATCGTTCCGACAGTGAAGGAAAACGATCTGGAGGATCTTCCGCCCATCGCCCGGCAGATTGCCCTGAACGAACATTCGCGCCATGACCTGATGGTGAGCACCGGTAACTGGAAGAAGGCGGTGCAATCCTACCTGGCGTGCATCTCGTTTTCCGATGCGATGCTGGGCCGTATCCTCGATGCGCTTGACTCGAGCCCGCACCGCGACAACACGATTGTGGCGCTGTGGTCCGATCACGGCTATCACCTGGGAGAAAAATGGCACTGGCACAAGCAGGCGCTGTGGAACAGGGCGACTCATGTTCCGTTCATGATCACCGCTCCGGGCCTGACCAAAGCGGGCGGGCGGTGTGACAGGCCCGTGGGCCTGATCGACCTGTATCCGACACTGGCGGATTTGGCCGGACTGCCGCCGCGGCCGGGTGTGGACGGGACAAGCCTGCGGCCGCTGCTCGAAAATCCGGCGCGGCAATGGGACCGGCCGGCGCTGATCACCTACCTGCGCGGCAATCACGCGCTACGCTCGGAGCGTTGGAGCTACATCCGCTATCACGATGGGACCGAGGAGTTGTATGACCGGCGCCAGGATCCCAATGAGTGGGTGAACCTGGCAGGATCGCCGGCCCATGCCGAAGCCAAACGCGAGATGGCGAAGTGGCTGCCCAGGCGCGATGCGCCCGATGGCGGCTAACCCAACACGATCAATACCGGATTGGCCGGCCGCCCGTCGACAAACAGTTGCACGGCGGTGATGCCTCGCCCCGCAAGAGCCCTGGGCAGGGCGATGTTCACCTGATCGAGGCCGGCAAAGCCACCCTGCGCGCCCGCGTATTGCACCGGCAGCAGAAGGCCGCCGACGCTCACCTGCACATTGGCCAGATCGCTGCGGCCGCGAATGCCGGTGCCGAACAGCACCAGCACCAGTTGATCGGCCGGAGCGCCGAAGCTAATCGGGACGGGGACGCATTGCGCCGGTTCGCCCGAACATTGAAAAGTCACCTGGGACGTCTGCGTGCCATCGGCGGCCACGCGAATCGCCACCGCGGCGGCCGCGCCACGCCCGCTGGCATCGGCGGCGAAGACGCCCGGGCTCACCCGCGCCATGCGCACCGTGTTCTGTGACCGCACCGTGCCGCCGCTGAGGACGGCAAGTGTCGCCTCGCCTTCCGGCAGTCCCGTCGGAAGCACCACGTTCAGTTGGTTGGGTGAGGCAAACACCAGCCCCGCATTGCGGCTCACGCCCGCCGCGTTGCTGATGCGCACCTGGAGGCCAGCCAAAGTGGCAGGCAGCGGCTGCGAGGCGGCCGATTCGGTATCCACGGTCAAGTCCGCTGCGAAGATGGAGACGATGGAGTCGGCGGCCAACTCCCCGGCCGCGAAACTTGCCGAAGACACCGCCTGCAGGGGCAGGGGATCGATGCGGCAGACGTTATTCGGATTCACGAACGTGCCCGAGTTCACCACCATGGCCATCTCGGCGTAAACCTTGACCGGAAATGAAGGGCTGTCCCAGGCCACAGGCGGCAGCCAGTCACTGCCCGCGGCGGCGCAACCCCAGATGTTGCATTTGCCCTTGACGGTGAGGGCTGGAAAATAGAGCGACTGGATTAATTCGTCGCCCGTGATCGGATCGAGTTCGTAGGCCGAAATGAAGTTGTCCGTGCGCGTGTATTCGCGGGCTTCCAGGCACCCGCCGCTCTCGTAGCGGCGGCCGTCGGCGGAAAGGCGCGGGCAACTCACCGGCAGGTCAACGGTCTGTGTGCCGAGGACGTTTACATCCTGTGTCGATGCCTGCCCCGTGCATTCGTTGGCGTTATACATTGTGCAGTTTGGGGCTTTGTAGAGAGGGTGCGTGGTGCAACTGTTCCACTCATACCAGCCGTCGCCGCAGAGGTTGAAGCAGAGTCCATTGTTGTCACAAACGCGCATATCACGGCACCAGCCGTCAAACTGGTGGCCGTTGCGCTTGGGACCGAAATTTGAACTCGCGCCCCAGTTGCCAAAAGGGGCGGTGTGCAGCGGATCCGGGCATTCGGCGGAGATGTCGCCGGTGACGCGGCGGTTGCGATTGAGGCCGGCCACCGAAAGCCGGCACACCTGCGCTGCGGCCGAGGCGCAGAAGAGGAGCGTGAGCAGAACAGCGGGGAGACGGAACCTCATTACCCGCTAGATTACACCGTAAAATCGCGCCATCCAATAGGGCAGGATGTAGTCGATGCCGGAGTTTTCAATGTCGCCGTTGCCGCCGCCGTATAGCAGAAAGGGGCTGCGCTGCCAAAGAAAATCGGTATTCACGCGTTGTTCCACCGCGATGGGATCGCAGGCGCGGTCCTCTTCAAAGCAGGATGGGTAGCTCTGCCGCAGGTCGATGCGCGCGTCGCGGCGCGGGCGCTGCAGCCAGCGCTCCAGCAACTCGCGGGTTTCACCATCGCGGCGGGCGTCGGCGCCGCGGATGGCGCGGTCGATCATATTGAAGTGCGCGTTGCCGTGATCGTCGATGGTGCGCCGCAGCAGACCGTAGGCGTCCGTGTAACGGTCCCGGTAGAGGCTGCCGGTTTCAAACGTGGCCAGTTGATAGAAGGACAGCACATCGAGGTTGAACTTGAAATAGCTGTTGTGGGGGTCGATCACTTCCCCCAGAATCGGCACCCCGACAAAGGCCGATTCCCAAAACCGGGCGTTTCGGTAGCTTGCGTTGAAACGGCCGGAATTGATGCGGGCGCCGGCTGCCAGCAGGCTCAGTCGCTGATCGGCGCGGCCGATGAAACTGGTGCTGATGCGGCCATCGGGCATGCGCACGGCCCAGTTGTCGCGCAGCAGTTTGTCCAGTAACCGGGTGGCGGTCTGGGTGGCGGCGTTGCGGAAGGCGGCATCGCCGATGTGCTGGTAGGCGGCTGTGAGGCCGAAGAATACTCCGATGTACTGGTCGCGGGAGGTGTTGGCGATCCAATAGCAGGGCCGGCCCAGGCATGTCCCTTCGAATGAGCCGTGGTGTTGCTCTTCATGCAGGATGCCGGCGGCGAAGGGCGAATCCTGGGGAAACGCACACCGCGCCAGCAGGTCCTCCCCGGTCACGTCCACCAGCATCTGGATCCCGCCCAGGGCGTTGCGCGCATTCTGAAGCGCGGCAGGGTCGCCTGTGACCCCGTAGCGGAACGATTCGGCCGCCAGGTAATGGCCGGTCCATATCGCAGAATCCCCACAGCGTGTGTAGCCAGTGACATTGCCCTGTGCGTCGAGAAACGGATCGACTATCGTACCGAACGGAGCGTGCCGGGCTTGAATTGCGGCGGAGATGGAAATCGCATCGGATTCGGCGGCCGTGGCCAATCCCACAACCGCGAAGAGGGTGAACAGACTTCTCAGGTACACGTGGCGCACACTCCTTGGACGAGCCGGACGCGGGATCAGTTTCAAGTTAGCGCGCGCGGTGGCGAGCGTCAACCGGCCACGCCTTAAAACATTTCAGGCCACTATTGTTTTATGCACACTATTCCCACAATTGGCCCTCTCTAAGCTGTTGACGATGCGTGAGAAGAAAGCTGTTGAAATCGGCTTTTGCGGGTCCTTTTTCACTGGCGTGAAAACCAACAGCTTGGTACAAAGGGACTGTTCCTGCTGCGGGCGCCCAGAGGATGGGTGATCTCGGGGGAGGTGGCCGTCTTCGAAGGCGCCCGTGGGGGGATCTTACCGCATTTCGCACTCCGTTGGCTATTCTGCCGTCTTACAATCAAACTTTGGCATGGAAAACCGCGAGTTTGCCCACCTGCTTTCGGAAACCGCAGACCTGATGGAGATTGCCGGCGAGGACGGCTTCCGCATCCGCAGCTATCGCAACGGGGCTTCGGCCATCGAAGGCTACCCGGAGCGTGTGGAAGACATCCTTGGCGATCCGCAACGCGATGTCACCGATATTCCCGGCATCGGAAAAGGGCTGGCGGCGGTGCTGCGCGAGATCCTCGAGCGCGGGTCCTTCGAACGGCGCGATGAGATGCTGGAGCGTTATCCGCCCACGGCGCTGGAACTGCTGAAGATCCAGGGGCTGGGACCCAAGAGCATCGCCCTGATCTGGAATCACTTCCGGGTCTCCACCATTGACGGCCTGGAACGGCTGTGCAAGGAACATAAGTTGCAGACGCTGCCGCGCATGGGAGCGAAGCTGGAGGACAAGGTGTTGCGGTCAATCGCGCAATACCGCCAGCGCGCGGGCCGTTTCCTGTTGAGTTTCGCCGAGCAAACGGCTGAACCTCTGATGGACGTGTTGCAGCAGGTGGAAGGGGTTACCAGGGTGACTCCGGCGGGAAGCTTCCGGCGGGGCAAGGAAACCGTGGGCGATCTGGATCTGCTGGTCACCGGTCCGGGGGCCGGGGCTGCGCTCGACGCCTTCATCAAATACCCCAAGGTGACCGAAGTTCTTGTCGTGGGGCAGAACAAGGCCAGCGCGCGGGTGGGCCTGGAAGGCTTGCAGGTGGACGTGCGCGCACTGCCGGAGGAGAACTTTGGCGCGGCCCTGCAATACTTCACCGGAAGCAAGGAGCACAATATCCAACTGCGCAACCGCGCCATCAAAATGGGCTACACGCTGAACGAGTATGGCCTGTTCCGGCTGGACAACGAAAAGCGCGTGGCCGGTGAGACCGAAGAGGGCATTTACGAAGCGCTGGATCTCGAATGGATTCCGCCGGAGATGCGCGAAAACCAGGGCGAAATCGAACTGGCCGCAAGGCGCGAGTTGCCAAAGCTGGTGAGCGGGGCAGATATCCGCGGCGATCTGCACATGCACACCACCGAGACCGACGGCCGGGCGTCGCTTGAAGAGATGGCGGAAGCGGCAAAGGCGCTGGGCTATGAGTACATTGCCATTACCGACCATTCCAAGGCTCTGGCGATGGCCAACGGGCTGGACGAAAAGCGGGCGGTGGAGTTCGCCAGGCAGATTCGCCACCTCAACCGCGACGGTGTGGGGATTCACCTGTTCTCCGGGTTGGAGTGCGACATCAGGCGCGACGGCACGATGGATCTGGATGACGGCGCGCTGGCGGAGTTGGATTACGTGGTGGCAAGCGTACACAGCTACATGAATCTGGAGCCGGCCGAGATGACCGACCGGCTGCTGCGCGCGCTGGAGTGTCCGCACATCCGCGCGATCGGACATCCTACGGGCCGTGTGCTGCTGCACCGCGAGGGTTTTCCCTTCGATTTCGAAAAGGTGGCCAAGGAGGCCGCGCGGCGCGGCGTGTTTCTTGAAATCAACGCAAGCCCGGAACGGCTGGACATCCACGCCCCGCTCATACGGCAGGCCAAGTCCTACGGGGCGCGCTTCGTGATTGCCACCGACGCGCACCATCCCAAGCATCTCAACAACATGCATTTCGGAGTGGCAATGGCGCGGCGCGGATGGCTGACGGCGCACGATGTTCTGAACACCTACCCGCTGGCCCGGTTTCAGCGCGAGATTCGCAAATGAAAAAACTGATCTCCTCCAAGCGGATGTTGAAGACGCCGATCTTCACCGTCTCCGACAACTGGCTGCTGGATCCGGCCGGCCACAAGATCCGCCGCATCCTGGTGGAGCATGGCGGCTCGACCGTGGTGATGCCGGTAGACCACCAGGGCCGTGTGTGCCTGGTGCGGCAATACCGCTATCCGGCGAAACAGTATCTATGGGAGCTGCCGGCCGGCGTGATCGATGCCGGTGAGACGGCGATTCAGGCGGCCAAACGTGAGTTGCAGGAGGAAACCGGCTACAAGGCGAGGAAATGGAAAAAGCTCGTCACCTTCTATCCCAGCCCTGGTTTTCAGGAAGAGAAGATGACGATCTTCCTGGCCCGGGATCTGGTGGAGGGCGATGCGAATCTGGGCCACGATGAGCACCTGGAAGCGAAGTGGTTCGAAGCCGGCGAGGTGGAGGATCAAATCCGGCGCGGCAGGCTCACCGACGCCAAGACCATCATCGGCATGTACTTTTTCCGGCACCTGCTGGAGCGCTAGTGTCGCCACGCTTAGTACAATCAAGATTCGACCATGGCAGCACCCGATAATGTTCCCATGATCGAGGCAATCGGCCTCAGCAAGATATACGGAAAGTTCGCGGCGATTCAGGACGTTACCTTCACCGTGCCGGGGGGGCAGGTGTGCGCCTTCCTGGGGCCCAACGGGGCGGGGAAGTCGACCACGATGAAGATTCTGACGGGATTCCTCACTCCCACCTCGGGCACTGCGCGCCTTGCCGGCATCGACGTCAATCGCGATCGCATGGCGGCGGCGGCAAGGCTCGGCTACCTGCCCGAGAACGGCCCGCTTTACCCGGAGATGACGCCACTCAGCCTGCTGCGGTTCTTCGGCAAGGCGCGCGGACTGCGTGGCTCGCATTTGGAAGACCGGCTGGCCCAGGTGGTGTCCCGCTGCGCGCTGGAGACGGTGCTGGAGAAGCCGATCCGCAAGCTGTCCAAGGGCTACCGCCAGCGCGTGGGCATGGCGCAGGTTCTGCTTCATGAACCCGATGTGCTGATCATGGATGAGCCCACCACGGGCCTTGATCCCAATCAGATCGTGGAAGTGCGGCGCACCATCCGCGAACTGGGCCGCAGCAAGACGGTGCTGCTGTCCACGCACATCCTGCAGGAAGTGGAAGCGATGGCGGACCGCGTGGTTTTCATCAACCGCGGCCGCATCGTTTACGATGGCGCCCCGGCCGGGATGAGGGAGCAATGGGGCTCGCTCGATGCGGCGTTTCAACAATTGACGGGAGAAATGACGGGAGGCCAGCCGGCATGGCAATCCGTGGCGCTGTAATCCGGGCGATCTACTTTCGCGAACTGGCCGGGTATTTCTCCACACCCACCGGTTACGTCTTCATCGCCCTGTTTGTTTTCCTCAGCGCCATCGCCGCCTTCTGGCAGGAGCGCTTCTTTGCCAACAATCTGGCGAACCTCGATCAGTTGAATCTCTGGTTCCCCTATCTGCTGATCTTCCTGTTGCCCTCCATCAGCATGACGCTATGGGCCGAGGAGCGCCGCCAGGGTACTGAGGAACTGCTGCTCACCCTTCCCGCAAGCGACTTTGAAGTGGTGATGGGCAAGTATCTGGCGGCGGTTTCCATATACACTGTCTGCCTGATTTTTTCCCTCAGCCACGTGCTGGTGCTGCGCTGGCTGGGCAGCCCGGATCCGGGCCTGATGTTGACCACCTACTTCGGCTACTGGCTGATGGGCGCCGCGTTACTGGCGGTGGCGATGCTGGGCTCCATGCTCACCGACAACCTGACGGTGGCGTTCATCCTGGGCGCGCTGTTCTGCGCTGTGCCGGTGTTTCTGGACAAGGCGGGGGCGATTATGCGCGGCGGGGCCCAACGGATGGCCGAACGCCTGTCGGTGGTGGAGCAGTTCCGCGATCTGGCGTCGGGCGTGGTGACCTATGGTTCGCTCGTGTATTTCCTCGCGCTGGGAGTGGCGGCGTTCTACCTGAACGTGGCGCTGTTGGGTAAGCGGCGGTGGCCGACAGGTCCGAAGGCGCCGAAGCTGGCCTGGCACGTTGTGATTCGCTTTGCGGCCCTGCTGGTGATTGCGGGCAGCATCACCACGCTGGCGTCGCAGATCCGCATGCGGTTCGACGCCACCTCCGAGCAGATTCATTCGCTTTCACCCGATACGCGCAAGCTGCTGGCGGGTTTGGAAACAAAGCAGCCGGTGTTCATCCACGCCTACCTGAGCCCGGAGGTGCCGCGCAGCTACCTGGCCACGCGCAACAGCCTGGTGTCGACGCTGAGAGAGTTCGACGCCGCGGGCGGTGAAGGCCTGCACACGCGCATTGTCGACACCGCCAAGTACACGCCGCAGGCGCGCGAGGCGCAGGAGCGCTACAACATCCGCCCCTTCCGCGTGCCGGTGACCGAGGAATCGTCGTCAATCAATGAGATTTTTCTCGGCCTTGTATTCACCGCGGGAAGCGAGGAATTTGTGATTCCTTTCCTCGATCGCGGCCTGCCGGTGGAATACGAACTGATGCGCTCGGTGCGGGTGGTTTCGCGGGCGAAGCGCAAAAAGGTTGGCGTCGTGAGCACGCAGGCGAACCTGTTTGGCGGCTTCGACTTCCAACGCCGCGCGCAAACAAACGAATGGTCGATTGTTTCCGAGTTGAAGAAGCAGTACGACGTGCAGCAGGTGTCCCCGGATGCCGATTATCCCGAGGATCTGGATGTTCTGATCGCCGCCCTGCCGCATACCCTGGCCGCGCCGCAGGTGGACCGCCTGGCGGCTTACGCCAAACGGAACAGGCCTCTGCTGCTGCTGTTGGACCCCATGCCGGCCTTCAACCTGGAAATGGCGCCGAACGCGATCGGTGATCCGGCGGCGGGGCAGCGCGCCAGCCTGCGCCCGCTGCTCGATCTGCTGGGTGTCTCATGGCAGACCAACCGCGTGGTGTGGGATGACTACAATCCGCATCCGCAGTTGAAGTCGCTGCCCAAGGAGGTGGTATTTCTCCGCAAGGGTTTCAATCAGCGGGAAAGTATCACCGCCGGCCTGCAGGAACTGGTGATGCTGTACGGCGGGGAATTGAAGACGCGGTCCGATTCCAAAGCGAAGTTCTCACCGTTGCTTGAAGCGGGCGCCGATTCGGGCACGGTGCGCTGGGAGGATCTGGTGCAGCGCTCACTGTTCGGCGTTACGGTGAATCAGCAGGCGCCTCACAACCCGGACAAAGAGAAGCACGTGATGGCGGCGCGCGTGACGGGTCCGGTGAACGCCGTCATCGTAGCCGACGTCGATTTTATCGGCGAACAGTTTTTCGACCTGCGGCGCCAGGGCGTGGAAAACCTCAACTTCGACAACGTGACGTTCATCCTGAATGCGGTGGATGAACTGGCCGGTGATGCCTCCTTCATTGCACTGCGCAAGCGCCGTCCGCGTCATCGCACGCTGGAGGCCGTGGAGGCGCGCACCAGGCAGTTCGACGAACAGCGGTTGAAGCAGACGCAGGAAGCCGAAACCGTGGCCGCGCAGCGTCTGCAGGAAGCCCAGGCGAGGCTGGACCGCGCGGTGCGCGAGATTCAATCGCGCGCCGATCTGGATGATCAGGCCAAACAGATCATGATCTCTCAGGTGCAGGCGGTGGAGAACCGGCGCCTCAGCGTGGCGCGCACCACCATCGACGACGAGAAGCAGCGCCAGATCGAAAACAGCCGTGCGGAGATGGAAGGCGCCATCCGGGGCATTCAGAACACGATCAAGCTGTTGGCCGTGGCGCTGCCCCCAATTCCCGCCTTTCTGGTGTTTCTCTTCGTAACGGCGCGGCGGCTGGCGCGCGAACGCATCGGCACGCCGGAAGACCGGCTGGTTCAGGAGAAGGCGGCATGAGCGAACTGGTGAAAACGGGAGCCTTCATCGGCGCGGCCGTAGTGTTCGCCGTCGCAGGCGGCGTGGTGGAACCGGAGCGGCGCACGGCTGCCGTGTTAAGCGATCAGGGTACCGTCTTCTACGAGCAGTTCAATGATCCACAGGCGGTGAAGACCATTGAAGTGATCGGCTATGACGAAGCCACGGCCAGCGCCAGGCCGTTCCAGGTGGAATTCCGCAAGGGCCGCTGGGTCCTTCCTTCGCACCACGATTATCCGGTGGAGATTGGGGACCGGCTGTTGAAGACCGCCGGCGCGTTGATCGACCTGAAGCGCGACACCGTGGTCTCCGAAGCTGTCTCTGAATATGGCCGCTATGGCGTGATCGATCCGCTGGATGCGAAAAACCCGTCGTTGCAGGGGCGCGGAAAAAGGGTGACGCTGCGCGATATCCGCAAGGATGTACTGGCGGAATTCATCCTCGGTAAGCCGGTGGAGGGCAAGCCCGGGATGCGCTATGTGCGCACGCCCTCTGACAAGCGCGTCTATGCGGTGAAGACGGACGCCGATCCTTCGGCCAACTTCGCTGATTGGGTGAAGGCGGATCTGCTGCGAATCGCCACGCCCAACATACGCAGGGTGTCAATCCTGAGCTATTCGATCGATGAGACATTCGGGCAGTTGATGAACATGGAGTCCATCGTCCTCCTCCGCGAGAACAACGATTGGAAACTGCAGACGAATGAGGCGTTCCAAAAGGGGCCGGTGAATGCGATGGCAGCCACACTGGACACTCTGAAAATCGTGGACGTGCGCCCCAAACCGCCATCCATGGCGGCAGGTCTCAGGTCCGGACAACTGGAGATGACACTCGAAGGCGTCACCTCCATGCGCCAGCGCGGGTTCTTTCTGGCGCCCACCGGGCGGCTGCTGGCCAACGAGGGCGAGATGATGGTGGAGACGCAAAACGGCGTGGCCTACACGCTGCGCTTTGGCGAAGTGGCCTCGGGCGAGGACCGGTATCTCTTCGTCACCGCCGGTTACGACGCGGCCCGGGCGGCGAAGTATGGCGATGCCACTGGCGGAGGCGAGAGCGCGGCGAAGGAGTTGACCAATCGCTTCGCCGACTGGTATTACGTCATCCGCGGGGCCGATTTCCAGAAGCTCCGTCTCAAGCGCAGGGATATCGGGCTGGCGGCGCCTCCGCCGCCGATGATGATGCCGACACGCCCGCCCGAAGGGGAACGCCGCATCACGCTGCCCGGGCAGGAACCACAGCGATGACGGGCGCTATAATCCGGATTTGAGAAACGTTGTCCTGGTTCTTTGTTTCGCCTCAATGGCATGTTCGAGGCCCGAGCCGTTGGAAGTGCTCAGTTCGGTGCCCGAGTTTACGCTGACAGCCGAGTCCGGCAAAGAGTTCCGAAGTTCCCAGTTGGCCGGCAGCGTGTGGGTTGCCAACTTTATCTTCACCAACTGCATGGGGCCTTGCCCGCGCATGACCGGCCAGATGCGCCAGGTGCAGAACGCGGTTTCCGATTTCAAGGACGTGCGGCTGGTCTCCTTCACGGTCGATCCGGCGCGCGACACGCCGCAGGTGCTGGCCGATTACGCCAGGCGCAACAAGGCTGACACGGCGCAGTGGTCTTTTCTGACAGGACCGCAGGAAACACTGCACCAATTGAAGAGGAACGCGTTTCTGCTGGGAGATGTCAGCGGACAGTTGGAACATTCCACGAGATTTGCGCTGGTGGACCGGCGCGGCCGCATTCGCGCGTTCTACGACACAACCGAACCGGGCGCGGTGAAACGTGTGATTCGCGATATGGAGAGGCTGCGGGAGGAGAAGAGTTAATGGATGTTCGTGATCTGCCGGGACTGAATGCGCTGCTTAACTCGGCCGCCGCGGTGTTGCTGGTGGCCGGGTATCTGCTGATCCGCCAGGGCAGGCGGGAGGCGCATAAGAAGGTGATGCTGGCGGCATTTGTAACGTCGATCGTGTTCCTGATCAGTTACCTGGTTTATCACGCGCAGGTGGGCTCGGTGCGGTTTCAGAAAACGGGCGCGATCCGTACGGTGTATCTCAGCATCCTGCTTACCCATACCGTGCTGGCGGCCACGGTGCCGTTTCTGGCGGGGATCACGCTGTGGCGCGCCTGGAAGGGAAATTTCGGCCGTCATCGGAAGATTGCGCGATGGACGCTGCCGATCTGGCTTTACGTCAGCGTCACCGGAGTGGTGGTCTATTGGATGCTCTACCGGATGTAGCCTTGACTTAGTCTGCCCATTATGGCAATCTGCGGGTAGTTTTCTAATAAATCGTTGAGTTTTTCGAAACTCGGAGGACTACCGCCGTGCGATTCGCCGCGCTCGCGTGTTTTCACATCATTTTCGCCTGCAATCCGGCAGCGGCGCAGACACCGCTGCCCGTTTACTCCGTGCGCACATTCGCCGGAAGCTACGTGATCCCAAAGGAGACACCGGCCCTCGAGGCGGTGCTGGACCGGCCCACCAAGGTGGTGAGTGACCGCAAGGGCGGCTATTACATCGCCGCCGACAATCTTGTCTACCGCATGGATACGGCGGGCAGGATCTCGGTGTTTGTGGGCGAAACTCCGGATCTGCTGCGTTTGGGTGACGGCGGACCGGCCGTCGCGGCGCGGGTGGGCCACGTGCGCGACCTGGCGTTGTCCAAAGAAGGCGAGTTGTTTCTCGCCGATCCCGACAATTGCCGCATCCGCAAAGTGGACCTCAGAGGCGTCATCAGCACCGTGGCCGGCAATGGCCGCTGCACCGCTGCTCAGGACGGATTTCCGGCCACTGAAACTTCACTGAACAATCCGGAAGGCATCGCCATCGACAACAATGGGCGGCTGATCATCGCCGAAACAGATGGCAATCGCGTACGGCGGGTGGAGGCTGACGGGAAGGTGAAAACCATCGCAGGGGACGGCAGTTTCGGCTTCGGCGGCAACCAGGTTCCCGCGATCACCAGCCCGGCGGTGCTTCCGCGTTATGTCACCGTGGACAAAGATAACCACATCTACTATGTAGAGTGGGCGTTCTGCCGCGTGCGGAAAGTGGACGCCGTCACCGGGATCGTGTCCAGCGTGGCCAGTAACGTGAATACGGGCTGCGTGGATGGCGGGCGGAATCCGAGCGGACTGAGCCCGGCCGGCATCGCCATCTGGAACGACACACTCTATGTCTCCGAGGACAGCTTTAACCGCATCTCGATCGCGGTGAATCCCACGACGTTTCGCATTTTCGCGGGCGCCACCAACGGCGATGGAGGCTTTGCCGGTGATGGCGGCGCGGTTGCGGGAGCGCGATTCCGCACGCCTCTCGGACTGTCGGTGGATGAGGCAGGAAACCTGTTGGTGGCCGATCTGCTGAATCACCGGATCCGGGCGATCAGCGCCGATGGAAAGATCCGGACGCTGGCCGGCAGCAGCAGGAGCGCCGGAGACGGCGCACAGGCGGCGCGCGCATCGCTCAACCTGCCGCAGGACGTGGCGTTTGACTCGAGCGGCAACGTCTATATCACCGATTCGGCGAATCATATCATTCGCAAAGTGGACCGCTCCGGAGTGATCAGCACCGTGGCCGGACAAGCCGCCACCTCCGGCAGGGTGGACGGCCCGCCGGGCACCGCGCGGCTTTCGAGCCCCACCGGCATCGCAGTGGACGCCCGCGGCAACTTCTACATCTCGGATTGGGGTACCGATTCGATCCGTAAGATCACGCCCGCCGGTGTGGTCTCCACGATCGCGCCAAGCGCAAAGTGGAAGGATCCCACCGGCGTCGCGCTCGGTGCGGAGGATACGAAACTCTATGTGGCCGACGCGGGCAATCATCAGGTGCGCGTCATCGATCTGTTGAACGAACAGGTGACCGTGGTCGCGGGATCGGTTTCCGGCTTCGCGGGCGACCTCGGCAGGGCGGCCGACGCAAAGCTCAACTATCCGACGGGTGTTACCGTCGAGCGGGATGGCACAATCTACATTGCCGACAGCCTCAACCATCGCATCCGCCGCGTGGATCGCGCAGGCAACATCGATACCATCGCGGGAAACGGCGAGGTTTCCGCCGAACCTGCGGGACTGGCTAAAGAGAATGGACTGCTGCTTCCGACCGGAGTCGCCCCCGACGGCCGCGGCGGTCTGCTGATCGCCATGACGCGCAGTGTCGCGCAGTTGGAGTTGAGCAGCGGGCGGATCGAAACCATTGCCGGCCGGGACCGCGGGATCGGCTATTCGGGCGATGGTGGGATGGCCAATTCCGCTGCCTTCAATTTCGCGCTTTCGGCCAGGGCCGATTCCTCGGGCAACATCTACGTGGTGGACGCCGAGAACCACCGCGTGCGACTGCTGGAGCGGCTGAGGGCGACCGAATTGCGGATCTCCTCAGGAAACCAGCAGGCGGGTCCCGTTGGCGGCGCGCTGCCGGTGGAACTGCGGGTGCAGGTGCTGCATTCCCTGCAAACGGGAATGCCGGGAGTGCCGGTGACCTTCAGCGTCGTCTCAGGCCAGGCCACCATGAACGCAAGCCGCGTGAACACGGATCTTCTCGGATTTGCCGCCGTGCGCGTCACCCTGGGCAACTCACCCGGCCCCGTCCAGATTCGCGCCGCGGCCGACGGACTGACGCCAGTGGTGTTCGATCTGAGCGCCGTGGCCGTGCCGGTGGTAAGCGGGGATGGCGTCAGCGGGCTGCCGGGAAGCGTCCCGCCGGTGGCCAGCGTTTCGGTGGGTGCGCTCATTCGGATCAAGGGCAGCGACTTTGCCGCGCGAAGCGAACTGGGCAGCGACAACCTTGTGGCGGGAGCGCTGCCGGTGTCCATGAACGGCGTCTGCGTGACCATCAACACCGTGCGCGCGCCGCTGGTGAGCGTGTCGCCAACGGAGATTGTGGCGCAGGTGCCGCGCGTGGACGGAGCGTCGGCGAACCTGCGGGTTGTGGTGAACTGCGGGTCGCCCTCGGAAATTCAATCCGCCGGAGTACGTCTGCCTCTGGCCAGCGCGTCGCCTGAGTTTTACTATTCTGAACCGGGCATCGTTGCCGGAGACGCCATGCCGGGTTCGGTGGTGACGCTTCGCGCCAACGGATTGGGCGACACGGACCCGCCGGTGGAACCGGGCACAACCGCCGCGGGCGATTCGCCGGTGGTACAGGCCGTACAGATCCGCCTGGGCGATTCCGATCTTCCCGCCGCAAATGTGGAGTATGTGGGACTCAGCACGGCCGGGCCTGGTATCTACGAAGTGAGGTTGCGGATTCCAGAATCAACGGAGGCGGCCGAACTTCCCATCCGCATCACCGTAGGCGGCATCGCATCACCCGAAGCAAAACTGCGCGTCACCACCGTACAGTAGGGGCGCGCGGGCGTCCGTTACAATGGGCGGGAATGCAGCTCTTTTTTCTCATCGCCGCCTCGATCCCGCTCGGCGCGCAGGGCCTGGAACCGAAGATCGCCGCCGCGGCGGAGTCTCTGCGCGACTCTCTGATCGCGCAGCGGCGCGACTTCCACATGCACCCGGAACTGTCCAACCGCGAGGTGCGCACGGCGAAGGTGGTGGCCGACAAACTGCGCGCTCTGGGCTTTGATGAAGTGAAGACCGGGGTGGCGAAGACCGGAGTGGTGGCTCTCCTAAAGGGCGGCAGACCTGGGCCGGTGGTGGCATGGCGGGCCGACATGGACGCGCTGCCGGTCACCTCGAACCTCGCGGTTGCCTACAAATCCAACAACCCGGGCGTGCATCACGCCTGCGGGCATGACGCCCATGTGGCGATCGCGCTCGGCGTGGCGGAGGTGCTCAGCAGAATCCGCGCGGAGATTCCCGGCACCGTAAAGTTCCTCTTCCAGCCGGCCGAAGAAATGCCGCCGCCGGGCGAAGAGGGCGGGGCATCGCTGATGGTGAAGGAAGGCGCGCTGAACAATCCCAGGCCGGGAGCGATTTTCGGGCTGCACGTGATGTCGACGTTGGGCTCTGGAACCATTGGCGTGGGCAGCGGCGCGGTGATGGCCTCGGCCGATGCCTTCGATATCACCATCAAAGGGAAACAGGTGCATGGAGCGTCGCCGCATCTCGGCGTGGATGCCGTGGTGGTTGGCGCTGAATGCGTGCTCGCCCTGCAGGCCATCCGCAGCCGCCGTATCGATCCCATGGAACCCATTGTGCTCAGCGTGGGTTCGTTCCACGGCGGGAACCGCTTCAATATCATCACGGGTGAAGTGAAGATGGAAGGCACCGTGCGCACCTTCAATGAAGAGGTGAGGGAGCGCGTGCGCACGATGATGCGCCAGACGCTCAGCGGCTGCACCTCGCAGCAGGGCGCAACCTTCGATCTCAGTTTCCGCGAGCCCGCCTATCCGGTGACGGTGAATCCGCCGGCGCTGGTGGAAGAAAGCCTGCCCCTGATGCGGCGCGTGGAAGGCCAGCGCGTTCAGATGGTGCGGCCAATTCCGGGAGCCGAGGACTTTTCCTATTACCAGCGCGAAGTGCCCGGCTTCTTCTGGTTCCTTGGCGCCGGCAATGAAAAGCTGGGCATTACCGCGGCGCACCACACACCCGATTTCAACATTGATGAGGCGATTCTGGTGCCGGGCGTGCGCCTGGCGGCCAGTCAACTGGTGGACTGGCTGGAGCGGCACAAGTAGACTCTACTTGCCGAACACCTGCCTGCCCCCCAGCCACGTCTGCTCCACCTGGATGCTTTTCACCTGGTCGAGCGGGCAGGTGAGAATGTCCCGGTCGAGCACAATCATGTCGGCGAACTTGCCGGCTTCAAGCGACCCCTTGTTCTTTTCTTCAAACATCACGAAGGCGTTGTTGATGGTATAGAGCCGGATGGCCTGCTCGCGGGTCAGGCTTTCGACGGTGTGCAGCGGCTGATCGGTCCAGCGCGGCTGCCGCGCCAGCGTGATCCACATCCCGAAGAAAGGATTGTAGGGATTGATGGAACGCAGGCCGCCGATTTTTTGCATATGATCGGACCCGCCGCCAACCGCGACGTTCTTCGAGAACAGCGATTTGTAGGGCTGAAAGAACCGCAGGCGCGGATCGCCGAACTGTTTTCTTAGCGTGGCGCCGTCGCGTTCGAGCCAGGCGGGCTGCAGATCGGCCACCACCCCGATCGCCGCCATGCGATCAATCGCCTCGGGGAACATGAAGTTACAGTGGGTGATGCAGGGGCGGTGCGGGCGGACGGGAAACTCCTTGTTGATCCGCTCGTAGGCGGTGATCAGCGCGTTCACCGCGCCATCGCCGACTGAGTGGGCAGTGAACTGCAGTTCGTTCTTCAGTGCCAGCCGCGCGGCATGATAGAGCGGATCCGGTTCGATGTAGCGCAGTCCGCGGTAGTTGGGATCGGTGATGGAATAGATCCGGCTGACGCCCCATGGTTCCCTCATGTAGGCGCTGCCAGTGAGCATTCCGCCATCAAGGTATGCCTTCACGCCGCGCAGCCAGACCATGCTGTCGTACTTGTGCAGAGGATCGGCGGCGGCTTTGCGGATCTGGGCCTCCACTTTGTCCGGCCCGTCATTGGGCTCGATGTGATAGTTGATGAACACGCGTGTGGTGAGGCCGCCCTGCTGCTTCAGTGCCCGGTAAACGTCGACGTCGGAATCGGACGCATCACGGTCGGCGATGGAGGTGATGCCGACCGAGTTGTAATCGGCCATCAGCATCTTAAAGCGGCGGATGCGGTCTTCCAACGAGGGCGCCTTACCGCTCAATGTCACCTTCACAAACGCCGCGGAGCTGCGAAGGATGCCGGTGGGCTCGCCGGTTCTGGCGTCGCGTTCGATCCTGGCGCGGGTGCTTTCGGCCGGATGCTTCTCGCGTGTGATGCTATTGCGTTTGAGCGCCAGCGAATTGAGCGAGGCGTCGGGGCCGGTGCCGAATAGCGCCGGGTGATCGGGCGCGGCCTCATCCAGTTCCTTGCGGGTGGGATAACGCTGCTCGCGCAGGCGGGTCATGAAGACCTGGCGCAACGTGATCCATTCGCCCTTTGGCACCACCTTGGCGCGGGAGCGGAAGTAGGCCAGCACATCGGCGATGGTTTCCATGTCGCCGATGTCGTGATCGAATTCGTACATCGCTGCATCGACGGCGTGGGTGTGCGAATCCATCAGACCAGGCAGCACGGTTTTCCCTTTCAGATCGATGAGCCGGGTGGACGGTCCTTTACGGCGCATCATGGCTTCATTGGACCCGGCGGCGAGGATGCGCTCCCCGCGCACCGCCACGGCCTGAACCACCTCGAATCCGGCGTTTACGGTAACGATTTTGCCATTGTGAAGAATCAGGTCGGCCGGTTGCGCCGCAAGGATGCCGCCGTACAGCAGCAGGTAAAGTACATGCATACCGCTAACGATACCGCAGCTACTGGAGGCTGATGGGAAGAAAAACCCGGTATTCGCTTCCGGACAGGCCCGCGTCGGCGACTGGTGTGAGCACCAGTTTCGCCGGCCGCTTTGCGATGCGGTCATTGCCGACATATCCATCCAACACCCAGGCCGGCACTGGACCGGCCTGTTCTTTCAGGCTCACTCGCCGTTCGGCATTTAGCGCGACACCGGCCAGCCACAGGTCGGAGATGGGAGAGAGCGCGTCATCGAGAGCGAGAACCAGCGGCCCCCGCATGATGGCCACGTGATTGGGATAACTGGGGCCGGCCTCCACGGCGCGGGGCGTCATGTCCATGCGGATCCCGATGGTGACGGCGTCGGTCCAATGCCGGTCAATGCGCAGGAATTCGCCGGGCGTGCCGGCGTAGGTTTTGCCGCCCAACGTGGCGGTGAAACTGCCGCACCAGCCAGGCACGCGAAGCTCCAGGGGGAAGCGTGCCGGAAGCGAGGGCGCCACCCGTAGCGTAACGATCCCGTCCAACGGAAATCCGGTTTCCACTTCCAGGCTCACCG
The DNA here is from genome assembly GCA_033762895.1 of Bryobacteraceae bacterium. Taxonomy (GTDB): domain Bacteria; phylum Acidobacteriota; class Terriglobia; order Bryobacterales; family Bryobacteraceae; genus CADEFT01. The sequence goes on from JANRLE010000117.1 coordinate 64,763, forward strand.
ACAGGGGCTTGATGCCGGGCACCAAAGGTACCTGGGCCTTGCCGGCAAAATACAGGTTCACGGTGACCGCGTCGCCGCGCCGGCCCCACGCCATCCGCGGCAGAAGGGCGAAAGTGCGAATCAGGCTGGCCGAGGCGGCATTCATGCCGGGCATCCCCTGGTTCACCTGGTCATAACGTTTGCGGCCCAGCAGCGGCGTCAGGTAGGAAAGGCGGCCATCGCCGGGATGTTGCGCCGCCAGCAGCGCATTGAAGATGGTGCGCTCCATTTCGTCGGCGTAGCGGGCCTCCCCGGTAAGGCGGAACAGGTGCCAGTTCAGGCGCAGCCAGGCGGTGGTGGCGCTGCCGTCGCCCACGCCGTTCTGCGTATCCCGGTCATCGGCGCGCAGCAGGTGATCGGCGCGGAATTGTTTGCCCCATCCCGTGGTTCCGGTGAGATAGAGACGCTTGGAAACGATGTCGTTCCAGGCCAGGTCCACCGGCTTGCGAAAATTCTCATCGCCGGTGGCGCGATACAGATCGGCCAGGCCGTTGAGCACCGAGAGAATCTCGGTGGCGCGGCGAGTGGGGATGCGGTAAACCGACCCTGTGCGGAGCAGCGTGTCGATGATACGCGGCCCTTCGGGGGCATCCCAGGACCGGATGACATAGCGGCTGAAGTTCAGATACCGAAGGTAGCCGGTGAAGCGGTACAGCGGCACCATGGCCTCGATGATGGCGCCGGAGGCGATGCCGCGATGCCAGTCAGTAGCAATCCCGCGCTGGCCCGCGCCTTCTCCAAACGTCTTCACCAGCAGGTCACCAGCCCTCACAGCGGCCTCCAGCGAAGCCGTGCTGCCGGAGTAGCGGTAGTGATTGAGCAGCGCCTCGATCAGCAATCTTTGCGTCCAGATGTCGGCGTCCTGCCACCGGCGGTCCGGCGCCGAAGCGCTGAGGTAGCCGTCGGAGTGCTGCGTGTGAAGCAGGCGGCTGACCGCCTCGTCGAGAAGCGTCTTTAGTCTTGGATCGTTGCTGTAGCTCCAGGCTTCCGATGCGGCGTCAATGAACGCCGGCGCGAATTCGGCCGCGGCGGGCTGTTTGGCCGGAGGCTTCGAGTAGGGCTCCAGCAGCGCGTCCATGTCGGCGGTGAGCAGGCGATTCTCCGTGTTGGCCCGCACTCGTGCGCCGATGTAGCCGCTGACGGAAACAGCCGTGGGGGGTGAGGGCACGAAACGATCCGCCACCTTGTCGGCCGTGCGGGCGGGGATTTCCGTCGCCGCGTGGAGGCAGACACCAAGGGCGAATAATCCAACGAAGGGCTTCATTCGGTTCACTGCGAATCGCTTCGCCAAAGAGCTGCCTTGGGGACGGGGAGAAAAATTAGAATTCGGAGCTCTTGCGGACTTGAATTTGAGTATATCGGATCGCTTCAGAGCGCGTCAAAGCTGGAGGCGTCCCAACCGGCGTTGCGGCGCCATTCGACGTTGGAAGACGCAGTGACAGGCGTCGCCGGCCCGCCGGATGCGTCCACCGGGCTGGAAAGAACAATCTTACGGGGAGCAGCGAATTTTGCGATCGCCGGCAGGTCGAATCGATTCAGAATTCCGGGTATGAAATTCGCCAGTGTGTGCGTATACTCTTCCTTGTCCAGGACGGTGCGGTAAGAGACCAGGCCCCGGTGCAGATAAACGGCGTCGGCGTCAGTGGAGAGCGCGGCGGCCATCAGCGCGGGCGCCGTCAGGCTTCCCGATGCGGCCAGCACGATTCTCCGTCCGCGAGCCCGCGGGTGGCGCTTCACGGCGGCCAGCAAGGTCAACAGATCGGTGGTCCGCTGTCCGATCAACGGCTTGCCCAGCACCAGCGATGCCCAGGCGTAGTTTTCCTCGCTCGAGTGGGAGGAGGCGTAGCCGGGCGCTCCCGGGCTGACCTGCGGGCGCAGATCGCCGATGCCGCGGACATCGGCCGCGCATACAAAATACCCCTTGGCTGCCAGAGCCTGGTAAAGCGCGTCCTCCTGCCATCGCGAAGCGCGTCCGCCGGGTTCCACGATCACAAGCGCGGGCCGGGCATTGTCCGCTGAGCCGGAAGAAAACAGCCAGGCCGGCAGCCACACTCCGGCGACGGATTGCACTTCGGCGGCATCGATTTGAATGCCGCCCTGACCGGGCACGGTGCTGATGATGGAGAACATCGGATTCGACGGCGGTTCGTCGAGCCGCAATAGGCGCTTCAGTTCACCGGTGGTCACCGGAGCCTCTGTGCCCACCGCGGCTTCTCTGGCGAGGGCCAGCGGCGTCTTGCCTTTGAAGTCGCGCACGACGTTGCCCGTGGGGGATGCCAGCAGGCGCTGATCGGGTTCCGGCTCAGTTGGCGGCTCGGCTTGGAAAAGTTGCGAAGCGGGCTTCAGCCATTGTCCAAACCACTGATAAATGCGCAGCCGGAAGGCGAGGGACAGGGCGTGGGGCAGGGCGATTTCATCCCATGCCACCCGATTCTCCTGTTTCAAGGTGCGGTAGACGCCGGCCAGCCGCGCAAACTCTTCCCGGCCGCTTGCAAGGTAGTTTGGCGAGTAGGTGCCGAAAAAGTCGCGGGCACTGGCCAGGCACAACAAGGGCTTCGGCGCAAACGGATAGAGAAGGTCCCAACGGTCAATCGTGAGCGGTCCACCGTCGATCAGGTTCTGTTCGGCATCGTCGGTGGATCCGGGTGGAACGAACCCGGCGCAGGCGATGTTTTCAGTGTTGCCGCAACAAACGACGGCGGCCGAGAGCCGGTCATCGACGGCCGCAAGAAGCATGGTGAGCGTCCCGCCGCCTGACTGTCCGGTGGAGCCGAGGCGCGTTGAGTCCACCTGCGGATGCGAGGCCAGATAATCCAGGCTTCGCACGGCGTCCCAAAGCTGGATTTGCGTTGAGGTTGTACCTGCAAGCAGCAGTTGACGCCCGGGAAGGGTGTGTTCGTCGTCTGAGGAACTGAGCCTTGTCTGATTGGAATCCCGGGCGGGGTAATAGGCGCGCTCGCCCTGGCCCATGGGATCGAAGGCAAGCACCAGGTAACCCAGCCGCGCCAGTGCCTGGCAACACCGCTGATAGGAAGGGTAAGCCTTGCCATTCAAGCTGTGTCCCATTTGGAAGAGGATGCCGGGGAAGGGAGGGCGGTGCGTGGTTGGGATGTAGAGATTCGCGGGAATATGCAGGCCGGGACGCGATTCGTAGATGACGTTCTCCACGCGATAGCCGCTCCGTTCGAAGCTGGCCGTCACGCGGGCGTTCAGCGGTGAGTCCGCTGGACGGCCCCCGATCATACGCCATAGTGTTTCCCGGATGTAACGCTGGCGTTCCCGAATGGCAGCATCGTTGTTAAGCGCCGCGATCTTCGCACTGCGGAGCCGGTAGCATTTTTCAGCAAGCGACGATAGAAAGCCAGGGAATACGGCGGAGTAGCTGCGGTAACGGACCTCCGCGGAATCGGCCGCCGAAGCGGCAGCCAGGAGGGGAAGGAAGGCGCGGCGCTGCATGGCTATCAGGTTATAGCACCCGGACCGCAAACAGGTGGGGGGAAGACGCGCGCGCCGCGGATTTGGTACCCTTGGTACTCATGCGGAGACTGAAGGTCTAGAATGTGGTTCCTTCACAGACCCCAAAAGGGCTATGATTGGGTTGCAATGGCAGTCGCGCTCACGAATTTGTGTGGGTTAGCATGCATCTTTCTGCTTTCCGTACTGGTGGTCCTGATCTCGGGCCTGGTCGAATCGGATGTGGACCGTATCGTCCCGATGCTGCTTCATGGCATGGCATGGGCGATGGAATTGGTGGTCCTGACAGGCTGCCTCGCCCGTGGGGTATTTGACTGGATTCCGGTGCGGGCCGGACTCCGTTGGGCAATGGTGCTTACCTGCCACGGCATTCTGGGTCTGGTTGCGCTTGCATGCCTGCCTACTAACGGATTTGTCTGGCAACTCACGGTGGCAATAGGCGTTCCATTCACGATTGCAGTGTATTCGCTGCTGTTGCTGAATCCGGCGTTCCGGCTACGTCTGCCGGCATCGGCAGTGCGAGTTCCGGCGATCCTGTTCGGTGGAGTAGCCGCGGCTCTGGCGACGGTTTCAGTGCCGGTGACACTGGAAACCATCCGTGAAAACTGGCGGGAAGCCGGAATCGAATTGCGGCAGAAGGAAGCGCTACGGCAGGAACGGGTGAGGGTGGAGCGGATGGCGCTGCAGCGATTGCGGCTGCTGCGGCGGGACGCGGATCTGAAGGATCTGTTCGCATTCCTGTCGAGTGAGTCTGACTTGGCGCGCGGTGAGGTGCTGGAGCGGATTGCCGCGGTGCCGCGGCTTACGGACCGGCTGGCCGAGATACTGAATCGCGGCGAGAAGCCATGGGCGGGCATCGCCGCCGCCTACGTCGCCGATTATTATTACGGCACTTCACCGGAGACGTTATGCGGCCCGATGAGCGCACATTTGTCGGGGCTGCGGGCAATGCTGGACAGCCAGCTTTCGCTGCCATGGAGCCAGACCCGCGACTACCAGCGCTGGGCGTTGAAGGCGTTTGCGGCATCGCGCAAGCTGACGCGGCTGGGCTGCAGCCTGGACTGGGAGCGGGAGCAGTGGCTGCTCCGGTTGGAGAGCGCGCAACCTGGTTATCTGCGTGATGTGCTGATCAGCGCCGCGGGTATCACGACGGATCAGGCGCCGAATCTGTGGATCACGGCATTGACCAAGTAGGGCTTTACGCCCTTCCGGCCAGCACTTCGTTCATCGCACCCTGCCGGTAGCCTTCCAGGTCGAGCGTGACGTAGTGAAAACCCAATGGCTTGAAGATGGCCACCAATCGGCCGGCCACATCCAGGTTCAAAGCTTTCTGCAGTTCGTCGCGCGCGATTTCGATGCGCACCAGTTTATCGTGAAAGCGCACGCGGAACTGGCGGAAGCCCAGAGCCTTCAGGGCTTCTTCGCCCGCCTCCACTGTCTTGATGGTTTCCACCGTCACCTGTGTGCCGTAAGGAACGCGTGAGCTGAGGCAGGCCGATGCGGGGCGGTCCCAGGTGGGCAGCCCGGCGCGGCGGGACAATTCGCGAATTTCGGCTTTGCTGAGTTGCGCCTCCACCAGCGGGGCCTTCACCTCGTAGAGCCTGGCGGCGTTCTGTCCGGGACGATAGTCGCCCAGATCATCCATGTTCACGCCGTAGACGATATGCGGAATGCCGCGCTGTTTGCCGATCGCGGTCATACAGCGGAACAACTCGTCCTTGCAGTGGAAGCAGCGGTCCGGATTGTTGGCGACGTATTCCGGATTCTCGAACTCAAAGGTGGGAATGTATTCGTGGCGGATGTGGAACTGGCGGACAAAGGCTTCAGCGTCGCGTTTGTGGGATTCAGGTATGGACGCCGAATCGGCCGTGATGGCCACGGCCTTTGCGCCCAACACCTGGTTTGCGGCCCAGGCTAGGTAGGCCGAATCGGTCCCGCCAGAGTAGGCGATCATCACCTCGCCCAGCGAGCGCAGGTTTTCGAAAAGGCGATTCTGCTTGTCCTCGAGCAGCGCCGTATCGAGCGGGCGCGGAGGTTCCAATGTCACCAATGCCGCCATGTCTGTGATTATACCAGCGGCATCTGTCACAATAGACGCGGACGAAGGATTTATGAGGCTATTGCTTGTTGGGCTTCTGATTTCGTGCGCCGCGGCGCAGACCACGGTGAACCGGCCGAAGATCACCGGGGTGGCGCACATGGCGATTTGGGTGAGCGACATCGTTAAGGCGCGGGCGTTCTACAAGGACCTGTTGGGCTATGAGGAGCCGTTCTCTTTGAACAAGAACGACGGTCGTCTGGATCTCACGTTCATCAAGATCAACGACCGGCAGTATGTGGAGTTGTTTCCCGAACAGCAGGCCGGTACAGATCGGCTGAACCACATTTCGATTGAGACCAGCGATGCCGAGGCGATGCGCAGGTATCTGGCTTCGAAAGGCGTGCCGGTACCGGCGGCAGTGAACAGGGTGCGCATCGGCAACCTGGCGTTTAATGTCAAAGACCCGGATGGTCACACGGTGGAAATCGTGCAATACACGCCGGACGGGCGGACGGTGAAAGACAGGGGCGCGCACATCGGCAGGGCGCGCGTGTCGGCGCGCATGATGCATGTGGGCATTCTGGTGGGAAACCTCGAGCAATCCATGAAGTTCTACCGCGACATTCTGGGCTTCCAGGAGTTCTGGCGGGGCAGCCGCGACCCGAAGATGCTGCAGTGGGTGAACATGCGGGTGCCTGACGGCGAGGACTACATCGAATTCATGCTGTACGACAGGATTCCGGACCCGGCCAAACGGGGCAGCCAACACCACATCTGCCTGGAGGTGCCGGACATGGACAAAGCGAAAGCGCTGCTCGAAGAGCGCGCGGGCGCCGCAGGCTACACACAGCCGATGCAGATCCGCACGGGCATCAATCGCAAGCGCCAGTTAAACCTGTTTGACTCCGACGGCACGCGGACGGAACTGATGGAGCCGGTGACCGTGGATGGCAAGCCCGCTCCTTCTTCCGCCGCTCCGCCGCCGCGATAACGATCAGCCGCCCATTGTCTCGGGTTCGCCTCTACCGGCGTCGTCTTCCACTTTGTGGCCGGCGCCGTCAATGTGCTGAGGAACAGTGGCCTTCATGCATACCATGTCCTCGGTGGGAGTCTCTTTGTCGTGATCTCCCGGCGTGAACTCATGAGGGTGCGGAAACGCGGTTGCCGGATGGCCTGGCATTTTTCAAATACCTCACTTTCAGTGCGATTCAAGTATAAACGCAAATGTCCTGGAATCCCAGGATAAACTCATCGTAATTTCGCGGCCTTTGCGAGCACGGCGGAAGTGGCCGTTGCGTCGCCGGGGCGGGGCATTCCCACGTGGATGCAGTGTGCCGGACAGCCTTCGGCGGCTTTCACCAGTTCGGCGTAGGTGCCGGCCGAGGCGTCGGCGAGATAAGCCTGCTTTTCCGCATTGTATTGGAACATCCTCGGATTTACCTTCATGCAGTCATTGCAACTTGTGCAGAGGAAGGAATCGATGTAGGCATCGGCAGCGGCTTCCACGACGACCTGTGGCGTGGTGGCCGCGGCCTGGGCGGCTGGTGGCGCTGCTACCGCCGGCGGCGGCACCGGCTTGGGCGCAGCGGAGTTGCCAGAGAATGCGGGCCGGGAGGACGAGGTGAGCACGGCCACCACGCGCCGCACCGCGATGGCGGCTCCTTCCGTCTTGCCACTCTCTGCAGCCGCGGCCTCGCGGGCGGCCAGTTGCTCGTCCATTTCCTCGCGCGCGGCGGCCAGCGCGGCTTCCACGTGAGAATTGCCGATGCCGGCCAGTTCCTCGAAGAAGCGCCAGGCCATACGGCGGTCTCTGCAAATCATGGTCAACTCGCGGGACACGGTGGCGCGTTGAGGCTGGCCGGCGGCGTCCAGCAGCCAGAGATAGGGGACGGCCTTGGAGGGCTGATCCTTGACCTGATCCAGGAACCGGTCCAGATATTCAGACAATGGAATCTGATTTTCGCTCCAGCCATCGGGCGGCACCGGCGTGAGATGGCCGTGCCAGGCCGCGTGGGCCGGGGTGATGGTTTCACTCTTGCCCAGGAAGCGGACTTCGACGGGATCGGCGGCGTGCCAGGTCAGCCTTTCGGCCCAGGTGTCGCCCTTGTCGGGGTTGTAGACGTAGATCGGATGCGCGCGGGAAAAATAAAGAAGCGGGTCTGTGGCAATGATGGCCACAGCGGGCCGCACCGTTTCGCCCATCGCGCACAGCCCGGCGGTGAGATGGTCCTCGCAGGCAACCGAGGACTCCATGACAAAACACTCGCGGTGGGCGACGGCGATGTAGCCAAGGTCCACGCCGATGCTGCGGCGCAGGAGCAGATATTGCACGGGCAGACCGGCCTGCAGCGCCTGGCTCATTGCGGAAAGCGAGACCTCCGGGACATCGCCGGCGCCAATCACCATGGGCATGGCGCGCAGTTCATCGGCGGTGGCAGAGCGCCACTGGAGGCGGGCCAGGCGCTCCGGGTGAATGGCGGGATCGAAGGCGTTTTCACTTTCCAGGCGCGCGGTGCGGATGGCGCGCAGCAATCGCGTAAATCGGTCAAGAACGAGTTGAGCCGCCTCCGGCACACCGTCGGCTGGAACCAACTGGTAAGGCGAATGCTCCGCGGAGAGGAATTCGTCGAGAACCGACAGCGAGGACTCGATCCGTTGGCGCCGGACCGGGTCCATCCTTTTTGCGGCCTTCGATGCAGGCCGGTGCAAGGCCTGGGCCAGCGCGCCTGTATCAAAGAAGACATCGGTTTCGGCGCCCATGGCCGAGGAGAGGAATTGCGGCAAAACGCCCGCGGGCGCATGGGAGTCATCCACCGCCAGGATCTCTCGCATCCGTTCCCGCAGGTGGCGGAGGCTGGCGAAAAAATCGTCCCGGGCGTCCTTTCTGGGCCCGGCGATCAGCGACGCAAGTGACGCGCCGGCAACGATTGAAGGGGAGAGTTTCCCCTGTGCCCTCAAGGCTTCGACGGCCGCCAGCCGGATTCCATCGTTGGCAGGTGCGGACATTCCGGTCTCCTTATACCAAAAAGCGATCGAGTGCCTTTTCCACCGCGGCCAGCTTCGATTCGCTGCTCATGCCAAGACCCTGTGCGGTGGCCAGGTCATAACGGGCGGCTTCGGGGTCACGATAGAAGAGGCCGAGCGTGTAGACGTCGGCCCGATCGGCGAGGGCGCGCGCTTCGGCCAGGTTCGACGGGTCGTGCTCGATGCGGTTGGGAAACAGCCGCGTGACGGCCGGGTCCATGTTAATGCCGTCGGGGTGCGTCATCAGCAGCATGCGGCTGTAGTCCTCCTGCGCGGGTGCGAACACATGCGCGGTGAAGTGGGGGCATCGCTGCAGGACGCGCACAAACGAAGTGCCCTGGTGCCTGTGGGCGGCTTTGATGGTGGCGTAAAGATGAGGCGGGTTCCAATCCACCGTTTGCGCCACAAACGATGCGTTGTTGATTCCCAGCGTCACGGAGATGGGATTGAGGGCGGCGAAGAATGAGCCCTTGGGGTGAGTGTTCGAACGTTCGCCCGGGCGCGTGGTGGGCGAGGTCTGCATCTTGGTGAGACCGTAGATATTGTTATCCAGCAGCAGGACGGTAAAGTTCATGTTGTAGCGGATGGCGTGGATCCAGTGAGCCGTGCCGATGGCGCAGCAGTCGCCGTCGCCGGTGACGACGAACATGTGCAGATCGGGGCGCCGGCTGCGCACCCCGCAGGCCACCGGGAAGGCGCGGCCGTGCAGGCCGTGGAAGCCGTAGGTATGCATATAGTGCGGGAAGCGGCTGGAACAGCCGATGCCCGAGACCACCACGGTTCTTTCCGGCGGGAGCTGTTCATCCCGGGCCAGGCGCTGTACGGCGCTGAGTACCGAATGATCGCCGCAGCCGGGGCACCACCGTGCTTCGGCGCCCTGGTAGTCTTCGAGGTGGCATTCCTTCACCTGCGGTTCAAGATCCAGATCCTGCAACAGTCCGAACATTTCAGTTCACCTCCTGGAGGCGGCGGCGCAATTCGGCCATGATCATTGCGGGCGGCAATGGGCTGCCGGGAACGCGCGACCAGCAGTCGACATCCACCAGCGTCTGAGCCCGCAGCAGCATCGCCAATTGAGAATAGCGGCGCGATTCCGGTGTAAGGTGCGGCGTTCCCGGCGTGTCGCTGTAATTGATCTCCACCGTCATCACCTTCTTGAACCTGGCGAAGATCTCCTTGAGGCCGGGTTCCATCGGAGAAAGGAATCGCAGGTGTAGGGATGAGACGCGCAGACCTTCCCCGCGCAGCGCATCCACCGCTTCCTCGATTGCGCCGAGCGTGGAGCCCCAGCCAACCACCAGCAGATCGCCCTCCGCATCGCCATGCACGCGCGGCGGTTTCAGCGTCGAACGGAACACAGCCAGCTTGCGGCTGCGCATATCCATCGCACGCTGGTTGATGGAGGACTCGTAGGCGACGTGGCTGTATTCGTCATGGGCCAGGCCCGTGAGTACATACTCGCCGCCGCGCTGACCCGGGATCGGCCGGATGGAGAGTCCGCTTTCCGGATCCCAGGCAAACGGCGGCACACCTTTCTCCCAATCGGACTGGTCCACCGGCGGCGCCATCCAGGATTGTTTGGGCGTGGGCTTGGGGAAAGGCTGCTGGCCAGTGGCAAGGTTGGCGTCGGTCAACACCATCACCGGACCGCGGAATTCCTCCGCCAGGTTCCGCGCCAGGATCATAAAGTGGAAGCATTCTTCGATGGTGGCGGGTGCAATGACGATCTTGGGGCTATCGCCGGGTGAGGCATATAACGCAGCCAGCAGGTCCCCCTGTTCGATCTTGGTTGGCAAGCCGGTGGACGGACCACCGCGTTGGACCACCACGACAACCAGCGGGACTTCGGCCGCCACGGCCAGTCCGAGAAACTCGGTCTTCAGAGCGAGGCCAGGGCCGGAAGTGATGGTAACGGCCGTCTTGCCTGCGTAAGAACACCCAATCGCAAACCCAATTGCGGCAATTTCGTCCTCCGCCTGGTGGACGATTCCGCCGGTTTGCTCAAACGAGGAGGCCAGGAAATGGGAGGCGGAAGTGGCCGGAGTGATGGGATACATGGAGCAGACTTCGATGCCGGCAGCCATGACGCCGAGCGCCAATGCCTGGTTGCCATTCATGACGACCATGGGCTTGTCGAGCTTCCGTGCGGGCACGTGGAAGCGATGCGCGACGTTGGCTAGCGTCCACTGGTAGCCATCATCCAGAAGCGTCAGGTTTTTGAGCACGGCGGCATCGCCCTTGCGCGCGAACCTGCGCCGGACGTCGTCCCGCACCAACTCCATGTCGAGGTCGTAGAGCGCGCAAAGAAGGCCCAGAACCCACATGTTCTTGCCCTTTCGCGGCTCTTCGGTGTGTTTACGGCACTCCTGTTCAATAGGGACTTCGATGACCTGGTAGCCGCGGGTGTGGAAATCGGCGACGGCCTCGGCATACATCTGGCGGATGGAATCCATCGGGTTGCCGGCCCAGGTGCGGTCGAGGAAAACAATGGTGCCAGGGCGCAGGGCCTGCGTGTCGATGCGGCTATAGAGCACCTGCTCATTAAAGGCGACCGCGACGTCGGCTTCGTCGCCGGCGTTGGTTACCGGCCCCGAGCCTAAACGGATGCGGATGCCGCTGGCGCCGGCGCGGGAACGAGCGGGTGGTTCGATCTCGGCGGGGATGATCTCAACGGTCCACACCCCGTTGCCGCTTTTGGCGCAAAGCGCGCCGAACATCTGGCCGCAGGTTTGTGCGCCTTCGCCGGAATCGGAAACGATTTCGACGATGTGCTGGGTTACCTCGGCGGGTTCGTTTCCCCGGATCTTGGGCTTGCTCTCCAACGCGGAGGCGTTCATCGGCAGTTGCTCCCTGGGGAAGGAGTAGCACGCGGGCTGCCATTTACAGATAGCGCAGGACCAGGTAAATGTGGGAAGCGATGATGGAGAGGATCATCAGCAGGAAGGCCGACTTGAAGTAGGGGATGAAGCGGATGGGCTGCCCGGCACGCTCAGCCAGGCCCGCCACGACGAGATTCGCGGAGGCTCCAATCAGAGTTCCGTTGCCTCCCAGGCAGGCGCCCAGCGACAGGGACCACCACAGCGGCATGATTGCCTGTTCGCCGCCGAAGGCCGGCGCCATGGACTTGATCAGCGGGATCATGGTGGCGACAAACGGGATGTTGTCGATGAACGCCGATAGAATCGCCGAACCCCACAGGATAGCGATGGCGGTGACGTTGCGATCGCCGCCTGTGACCGAAAGCAGTTGCTTCGCCATGGCGCTGATGACGCCGGATTTTTCCAGCCCATGCACCAGGATAAACAGGCCGACGAAGAAGATCAGGGTGACCCACTCGACTTCGGCAAAGGCATGATGTACGTTCTTTGATTGGGCCTCCGCGTCGCGTCCGATATTGTCGAGCAGCAGCAAAATCGCTGCCCCGAAAATGGCGATGGTAGCCGGTTGATAGTGGAAGGTGTGGGCAAGCACGAAGCCGATGATGACGAATGCCAGCACGCTGAGCGATTGCTTCAGCAGGCGCGGGTCGGTGATGGCTTCGTGCTCGTTAAACTGCATCACACGGCGGCGGGCTTCCGGCGTCGTAACCAGGTCCTTGCGCCACACAAAATACATCGGAATGAGCGTCACAGGCACGACCACAAGAATCGCCGGCGTGAGGTTGAAGAGGAAATCGTTGAAGGTGAGACCGACCAGCGAACCGATCATGATGTTGGGCGGGTCGCCGATCAACGTGGCCGTGCCGCCGATGTTGGAGAACAGGATCTCTGAGACCAGGTAGGGGTAGGGCTGCACCTTCAATTCATCGGTGATCAGAATGGTGACAGGCACGATCAGCAGCACGGTGGTTACGTTGTCCAGAAACGCCGAAAGCACCGCGGTAACCAGGGAAAGCATGACCAGCACACCCATCGGGTGAGCACGCACGCGCTTGGCGGACCAGATGGCCACGTATTGGAAAACGCCGCACTTGCCCGTGATGCCGACGATCACCATCATGCCCAACAGCAGGCCAATGGTGTTGAAATCGATGCCGTGAACCGCGGCCTCCTGGTCCAGCACACCGCCGAGAATCATGATTCCCGCGCCCAGCAGCGCCAGGATGGCGCGGTTTACCTTTTCGGTGATGACAAGGATATAGACCGCGGCGAAAACCAGCGAAGCGAACAACATGCGATTAGTTTCTTAGCACGAGATGGGCCAATAGGGCCGGACTAGTGACCGGGCACCGACCAGATGCTGATCGTTTTGTCCATATCGGCGACGGCGACGAACCTGCCATCAGGCGAGAAGCGGGCGGCGCCCACGCGGTGGTCGGCGGCCATGGCGCGGACCTGCCGGCCGGTGGAGGCGTC
>JANRLE010000118.1:0-14994 GCA_033762895.1 Bryobacteraceae bacterium
ACGAGGCTCAGCACCGCGGTCACCGCGCCCCATGCCGCGAATAACCACCCGAAGAACGTGAAGTTCAACATAGCTTCTCCTTCCCGGCGCAGCAATTGGCTGCACGCCCCATGCCAAAAGCGCGGAGATTTGAGAATAACATGGCTACATGGCGATTCCACCGCGCGGGACCCTTCGGGCTGAAGCTGGCGCAGCGCTGACGCGCCGCCAGATTCTGGCCTCAGCAGTTGCTTTGGCCCAACCGGCCCGGCCGCGTCCGAACATCCTCTTCCTGATGACCGATCAGCACCGGTTTGACTGCATCGGCGCCAACGGCAATCGCCTCATCCGGACACCCAACCTGGACCGGCTTGCCGCGCGTTCGGCCAACTTCCAGAACGCCTTTGTGCAAGCGCCGGTGTGCGTGCCGTCGCGCGTCAGTTTTTTCACCGGACGCTATCCCCACAGCCACCGGAACCGGGTGAACTACACGCCCGCCGATGAGCGGGAGATACTCCTGCAGCGGATGCTGAAGGACACCGGCTATCAGACCGGCGCGGCCGGCAAGCTGCACTATCACCCGCCAACCAGCGAGCACGCCCGCTCTACCGGATTCGATCGTGTCTTTCTCGATGACGGCGTGGCGAAGACGGACCCCTACTCCGGCTACGTGAAGTGGCGCGAGTCGAATGATCCGCAGGCACACCTGCCCTACAATGCAACGGTGACGGATCCGGGCGGCGGCAATCCATTTCGCGGCGTGATCGGCTACCGTTATACGCCCACGGCCTGGGTGGGGGAACGGACCGTGGATCTGTTGAAGGAGTTCACCGCGGCCGGGCGGCCCTTCTTCCTGTTCTCGTCCTTCTTCAAGCCGCATGCGCCCTATACGGTGCCGGAGCCCTATCATGCGATGTTCGACGGCATTGAGATTCCGCTGCCGAAGCAGGTGACGCTGGAGTATATCCAGTCTCTGCCGCTGCCCGTGCAGAAGCAGATCCTGCGCGGGGCGCCGCCGTACGCCATGGATCGCGCGCGGCTGAAATGGATCTACCGCAGCTACTACGGCGCGGTGGCGATGGTGGACTACGAGATCGGCCGCATCCTGGACGCGCTGGAGGCCTCCGGACAGGCAGAAAACACCATCATCGTCTTCAGCACCGATCACGGAGATCAACTCCTGGAACATGGCCTCGAAGGGAAGAACGTTTTCTTCGAATCCTCGGTCCACATTCCGCTGATGATCTCCTATCCGGGCGCCGTGCGTCCGAGCCGCTACCAGGAACTGGTGGAGACCGTGGATGTCGTCCCCACTCTGTTGGAGTTGGCGGGTGTGGCCGCGCCCCAGAGGGTGCAGGGACGCTCGCTGGCGCCGCTGATGACCGGCAGGCCCTATCAGGCGCGGGAGACGGTGTTCGCCGAAAACATCATTCCGGAAGTGATTACGTCAGGCCGTTTGAAGTATGAATACGCGCCCGGTGCGGGCGTGGGCGGCATCCCGCATCCCGATGCCAAAATGGCGCGGACCGGGCGCTGGAAGCTGAACCATTATCCCGGACGGGATGGGGAGTTGTACGATCTGCGGGAGGATCCAGGGGAGTGGCGGAACCTGTACCGTGACCCTGCGCACCGCGAGATCCGCGAGAGGCTTCAAGCCAGCCTGCTCGACTGGATGATCACCGCGGATGAATCCGATCAAATCGCTCCACGCTGGCTGCTTTGAGATCTTTTCAGGATACACGCGCCGAATGACTGAGTCCGGCTTCGCCCCCCAGCCGGACTGTCCGCTTGCGCAGCCCGGTCCCACTGATGCCGTACTCGAGCAGCGTTCTGGGATCGGCCGTATCTTCCACCAGAAACATTTCCACGGGCCCGAAGAACTGCGCGGCCTCCTCGGGCGGACAACCGGAGAGGTATAACTGTAGCATCCGCGGGTCGTGGAAGCGGAAGATAAAGCCGCGCCCGTCGCCGGTACGGGCAAGATAATAGGCACGCAGATGGCCGCGCACCATTTCAAAGGGATGGCGGCTGGTAAGAAACGCGACGCGCCCCGATCCCCAGGCCGACCGGGCAAGTTCCGGCAACAGACGCGAATCGGCCTGAGGAATCACGAGACTTGGCCCGGATTCGTCCAGCCTGGCGCAGGGGGCCGTGCTGTGAGCCAGCAACAGGTTCAAAGCGGGCGCGGAGGTCGCATCCACCAGGGCGTACAAAGGAGCGTCGACATGGCGGAGATATTCCACCAGTTCCTGGCGTGATGGCTCCAGGGGGCCGGCGGCGGCCGAGGCGATCATCGTCTCGTCGGCGCGCTGGTAGAGCGCGGTGATGCGCGTAGGCGTTTCGGCGGCTTTCTCCAGCCGGATGGCGAAGCGTGTCTGTCCGGCCAGAATGCGGTCACCGTCGCGCAGTTCCACTTCGGAAATCCGCTGCTCATTGACGAAGGTGCCGTTGCTCGAATTGGCGTCGCGAAGCAGACAGCGGGCCCCATCCACTTCCACGCTGAAGTGAAGACCGGACAGGTAGGAGTCGTGGGCCAGCACCAGGCGCGACTTTCCCGTACGTCCCACACTGAGCGGCTCACCGGTGGCTACCGGGATCTGGACGCCCGCCTGGGGTCCGTCGGCGATTTCTAGCAAAACACGCATCGAAGAACGGCTCTAGGAGTGATCTTACTCCGATTCGGCCCGCCATGCACTTGGGTGTTCCCCGTACGCCGATTCCGGCCCTACGCGGCCACTTCTTCGGGCACCAGTTCGGCGATCGATGCAACGATGCGCGTGGGGCGGAAGGGATAGGTGCCGACGTCTTCCCCCGTGGTGGAACCGGTGAGGACCAGGATGCTTTCAAACCCCAGGTCCGTCGCGCCGCGAATATCGGTCTCCATGGTGTCGCCGATCATCACCACCTGATCGGTGGACAGGCCCATGCGTTTGCGAGCCGCGCGCATCATGAACGGGTTGGGTTTGCCGACGTGGTAGGCTCTGCGGCCCGTGGCCGATTCCAGAAGAGCGACGATGGCGCCGCAGCCCGGACGCGGACCGTTGTCAGTGGGGCACCACGTATCGGAATTGGTAGACAGAAAGCGCGCGCCCTTTTCGATCAGCCGATGCGCCTTTTCCACCAATTCGAAGTTCAAGACCCGGCCCTCGCCCACAATCACGAAATCGGGATCGTCGGACGTGATCGCGCAGCCCACCTCGGTGAGCGCGGTCAGCAGCCCGCCTTCTCCAATGACAAAGGCCGAGGCGGACCGTTTCTGGCGAAGGACAAATTCCGCCGTTGCCTGGGCGGACGTATAGACATGATCAGGAGACGTTTCGATGCCGAACTTGCTGAGCTTACGCGCGACGTCCAGCGGCGTGTACGTCGAGTTATTGGTGAGGAACAAGTAAGGGATTCGCTCCGTTTGGAGGAAGTGTATAAATTCGGCCGCTCCCGGTATGGGCTCCGAACCCCGATAGACAACTCCATCCATATCGATCAGATAGCCGTGACGCATAGTTGTTCTCCTTCCACGGTAGTGTTTTGTTATGTCAACCCGATGACGGCTCGGCGACGGGAAATTTGAAACGTTCAGGCGGGGACCAACGGAGGTCGAGCGGGATCGTTCCGCTCTTGTTCTAATTGTACCGGATTGGATCTTCTTTGGGGCGTTGCATCAGGCGGACTTCGCTCCCGCCTCGAAGGCCCGGCGAAGCCCGTTTGCATGACGGGCCTTCCCCGATCCGGGATGATCGGCGCGATGGAAAGCCTCCGCAAGAAGCCGCCCAACCGCTTCCTGTATGTCGCTTGCCCGGGCTTTGCCAGAGAGCTTCACCACGTCCTCAACGTCGATCTCAAACAGAAGATCCGCCACTCGCTCGGCTTCGCCGGTAAGTTGCAGGGCAGGCAAGCCGGAAGCCTTCCGGGGCGCCTTCGGATTGTGGAGACGAAATTCGGCGAGGTACGTCAATACCGTGCCGTCGATTGGCTTAAGTTCAATCATGTTCCACCAGTGGAGGTTGCTCGGCTCTTACGTGTTGCGCCCGTGCGAATCTGCAGCACGTCGTGGGCGTAATCTTCAATTATGGCATAGAACGAACCGTTGCCGTCGGAACGGCCATCCGCCGTCCACTCCCGCCGCGCGGTTTTGGCGATCCTCAGGAGCACTGCATCGGAGTCATCGCTCAAACCGATTTCGCGAGGAGGATTCAGGCGATCCTGCCAGAGTGCGATGATGCGGTGGGCTCGCTTCTTTCTTGGGTACTTCTCTTCGGTCAGCTTGATCATTCCCACACTGGTCAGGGTGAGTACCGAACACCCAGGGTCGTCGGAGAGAACCGATGCGTAGCGCCGGGACCAGCGGGTCTGCAGTTGCGGCCCATCCATCAATAGCGCGACCACAAGATTGGGTCCGATGGACCGGACGATCTCCTGGATAGGATCGGGGCGTGCGAGATCCTCGCAGATCAACGGCGCGATCGCCAGCCAGTTCCGGATACAGGCGATATTCTGCTCGCGGTCGCGAAAGTCACAATACTCCCACCAGAGACGGTCTCGTTGAAGGTAATCGCGAAGGCCGTACTGATCGATCTGCGCGCCGTCAAGCATCCACCTGTGATGCTTGGTTTGAGTCAGCGAGATAAATCGTATCAGATCTGGCTCGGCATCGGTAAGCGCCACGTCGAAATGCAGTCTGTTGATGGCTGGCGATTCGGCGCTGGCGCTCTTTTCGGCCACTCCGCAGAGAAGAAATGCACCCTTGGCGAGGACGGCCTCCCTTACGCTTTCGTATTCGCGTGGATCAAGGGCAAGTTCAGGCAGAACCACACCGTGGGGAAACCGGCTGGACGGGCAGGCTTCCAGGCACTTCGCAATGTGGGCCGCCGCGCCGCCGGCGGCTTCCGGCTCGTAATTGAAGTAGCCGAAATCATCCGGCATATTTCTGGGAGACGAACCCGGCACGCTGTTCTCCGTGAACGAATTTCTGGAGATCGTAGGCGGCCACGGCACCAAAAGAAGATTTAAGAAATGCTGATCCCGGGCTGGGGTATCGAAAGGCCTCCATTTCGGGATGATCTCGCTCGGCGGACAAAAGGCCAAGTGGTGCGATAGAGACCTGAGAGTCAGTCCACTCTGGCCTGTGTGCATCTTCGGAAGAACCCTGCCGCGCGCATGTGGTATCCGCTCACATAACGAGGATCCCAGCCCCAGAGACATAAGGCGCCGCCGCGCGTGGAAGTAAAAGTCCTGCTCTTTGGCCGGTTCGTTGAATGGAATACCCGCGTTTTCCGATGCCTGGTCGGCAAGCGCCAGAAGATTCAATAACGCTCTGACGGCGCGACCGGAGTCTTCCCTGTCCCCCTGTCGCAGGAGGTTTGTTTCCATGCTTGCCAAGCCGCGCAGCACCTCCCATTCGCGGGCTGCCACGGCCGGAGCAACCTTACGTTGACACCAGAGGCGACGCCACGTCTCACCATACTTGGAAACCCACTCCACCCAACCGTCCCTGGGGGGCCAATTGGTAACCGCAAGATGGTAGGCTCCGGTTTCGCGAAGAATGGCGGCACAGAGGGCAAACACATCGGGAGGCCACGTGGGAATCGGGTCCCGCGAGAGGTCCAAATCCGGCATCAGGAACGCAAAATAGTCACCCAGCGTTCCGCGAGAATCATTCGCGCCATTCTGCGACATCGGTCGGCCCGTTTCCGCAAACTGGAATCATACGGAAATGATGCGCTATTATTACTCACTTATCTGGATTCCGTCAAGAAAATCTCTTGATTTGAACCCAGGGATCATCCAGTTCTATTTCGGCGGCATGCGGAGCGCTCCGTCCAGGCGGATCACTTCGCCATTGAGCATGGGATTTTCGATGATGCATTTGACAAGCTGCGCGTATTCGGAAGGCCGGCCCAGCCTGGACGGGAAGGGTACCTGCGCCGCCAGCGCCGCGCGTACTTCGTCGCTCAACCCGGCCATCATCGGCGTATCGAAGGTGCCCGGCGCGATGGTCATCACCCGGATGCCGTGGCGTGCCAGGTCCCTGGCCAGCGGCAGCGTCATACCCGCCACTCCGGCCTTCGACGCCGAATAGGCGGCTTGGCCGATCTGGCCGTCAAAGGCCGCCACAGAAGACGTATTGATAATTACGCCGCGCTCGCCTTCGCCGTCGGGTTCGTTTCCCCCCATGGCGGCGGCGCACAATCGAATCGCATTGAATGTCCCGATCAGGTTCACTTCGATCGTGCGGGTGAACCGCTCGAGCGACATCACACCGTCCTTGCCCAGCACGCGGGCAGGATCGAGAATTCCGGCGCAATTGACCAGAATGTGAATCGCGCCGGTCTCCTCGCGCGCGGATTCCACCGCCGCCTGCAACTGGATCGCATCACTTACATCCACCGCCACGGGCAGCGCGCTGGGACCGAGTTTCTCAGCCATCGCCTGCGCGGCGGCGTCATTACGATCGGCGACGATGACACGTCCGCCCGATTCGACGATCATGAACGCAACCGCGGCGCCCAATCCCGATCCGGCGCCGGTAACCAGCGCCACCCTGTCGGCGATTTTCATAAGATGCCGTATTTCTCGAAGGCCACTTTGGCGGGCATTCCGGCCTCGATCTCCTTCCGCACGGTCTTTTCCCCGCGCGCCTTTTCAATGGCCGCGGTGAACACCTCCTGCTCGGCCTTCCGCGGGATCACGCAAACACCGTCGCAATCGCCGAACAGAATATCCCCCGGCGCGATGGACGCCTGCCCCACCTGCACCGGCACGCGGTAATCGACGACGCGGCCGCGCGGACCCTGATCCTGCGCGTAGGAACCGAAACAGAATACTGGAAACTGAAGCTCAAGAATACCATGCATGTCGCGTGTATAGCCATTGAGCACGGCGCCGGCCGCGCCGCACCGGATGGCGCGCGTGGACATCAGTTCGCCCCATAACGCGTAAGTGGGCGAACCGCCGGTGCATAAATAAATCTCGTGCGTCTTCAGAGAATCAAGCGCGTCCATCATCAGCCCGAAATTACCCGGCTCTTCATCCACGCTGCGATCCACGCTGAGGACGGGCATGGCGCGGCCGATGGCCACCGTATCCCGCGTGAGCGGCTGAATGCGCGGGGGCAGGAATTGCCTGCGCAGGCCGAGTTTGTCCATCGAGTCGCCTACCACGGCGACAAACAGTTCGCGCCGGGCGAGCGCGAACAGTTCATGATCGTCTGACCAGAGTTGGTTTGCCATTACCGGAGTTCGTCGTAGAGGGTCCCCGCGCTGCGCCAGTTACCGGCCGCGCTCTTCCACAAACCCAGATCGTCGAGCTTAAGCGCCTTCGCGGCCTCCTCCCTGGACTTGCCGGACCGTTTCAGTTCGCTCATGCGCAGCCGCACCGAGCCGAAGGCATCGTTCCAGGCCTGCAGGTCTTTCCGGGCCATGATGGGGCCATGGCCAGGGATGACGCGTTCGAAATCAAGCTGCAAGGCCTTAAGGATAGAGTCCGACCATTCGATGGCCGAACCACCGTTGGCGGAATCGACGAAGGGACCACCAGCAACAAACATGTCGCCCGTGTGCAGGACGCGGTGATTGGGGAAAAGGACAAAGGAATCGCCATTGGTGTGGCCGCGGCCGTAATGGTACATGCGCACTTCTTTTCCACCCAGCCGCACAGTGGCGCGGCTGCTGAAGGTGATCCGCGGGGGGCCGGGCTGCTTGCCCTTCACCATGTTGGTGTAGACGTTGTCATGCGCCACGATCTCAGCGCCGTTGGAAAGTGTGGCGTTGCCGCCGGAATGGTCGCCGTGATGGTGGGTGTTCAGGACGTAGCGGACGGGGCGCGGGGTGATCTCGCGGACTTTGGCGAGAATCTCCGGCACGTTGCGGTCAAACTTGTCGTCGATCAGAATCACGCCTTCATCGGTGCTGAGAACGGCGACATTGCCGCCGCTGCCGACGATGACGTGCAGGTCCTCCGCCAGTTTTTCCACGGTCAGCGGCTGCGGGGGAGGCTGTTGGGTCATCGCCACCCAAAGGCAGCCGGCGGCAAGCATGGACGCGGGGGTCCGAAGAATCCACGATTTTCTGCACATGGTTTACCAGCTTACCAGAGCCTGGAATCGCTACTGATCCAGTAATTGCCGGTAACGGGCGATGAGGCGTTCGGTCATGCCGGTGATGTCGCGCTCGCGGGTGACATAGCTGCGCGCGCGATGTTGCATGGCGGAAGAGGCCTGCGGACTCGCAAACAGCTCAATGATGCGCGCGGCGAACTCGCCCGGGGTGTCGGCAAGCGCGCAGATGTCGCCGTCGGTTCCGGTCAGCCCTTCCGCCCCGATGCGCGTGGAAACCACCGGAATGCCGGCGGCAAAGGCCTCCAGCAGTTTCACCCGCACGCCGGAGCCCGTCAATATGGGACACACGAAGACGGCGTAGCGGCGCAGCGGCTCCTGCAGATCTTCCACAAAGCCGCGCATCTCCACATTCGAATCCGGCACCGGCAGGGAGTGACGGGGCGGCGGGTTCGATCCGATGATCACCAGTTTCGCCCGCGGGCATTTTTCGATCACCATCGGCAATACCTGCCTGGCGAACCAGTCGAGCGCCTCCTGATTGGGCAGGTGGCTGAAGCTGCCCAGGAACAGCATGGTGTAGGGCTCCCGCGGGCCTTCGTGGAGCGCGTACTGCGTCGTGTCGATACCGGCGCGCAGGGTGTCGTCCATGCGGGAGGCCAGTTGCGGAAGGAACCCGAGAAGGTAGTCTCGATTCTCACGGCTGCACACCTGCACGTGATCCACCTTTGGCAGCATACGCAGTTCGTAGCGGATGGCCCGCAGATACTCCAAACCCGCGCTGATCTTGCGGAATTGCGAACCCGGCTGGCGCAGCGCGCGGCCGATGGACTGAAAATAGACATCGTGCTCGAACAGGGCCACCACCACACTGCGGAAGTCGAATGCGTATTGGCCGAGGTTGGTGTACTCAAGCTGCACCACGTCAATCCGGTGCAGGTAGATGTCGCGGTGAATGATCCATTCCAGATCGGGCAGGGCGAGTTCGCGGACAGAATGGGGCACAATCGACCACGGGGCGAAGGTGGTATGATCCGGCCGCTTCAGGAACGATGCCGAGGCGCACAGCTTCACCAGCGGGTCATGTTGTTCCCGCTGCCACTCCTCGTCGATGATTACCACCAGGTGAAGTGACGTTCGCGTGGCCAGCGCCTTTGCCGTTCCGTACATGAACACGCCGCCGCCATGCGTGGGCGGGTAAATCGGATACGGCGACACAAACAACACCCGCGGAGGGCCGCCCGATGGCCGGTGGCGGAACCGGTCATGAAAGTAGCCGCCCATGGGACGGCGGAACGCCTCCGTATCGGAGACCACCGCCAGGCTGCGCGCCTTCCATCGGGAGATCATGGCGCCTGGGAATTGAAGGAAGGCCCGCCACATGCCGGGCAGCGTGGCGCGCTCGGGAGATTCTCCTGCCAGGTAGCTGAAGATGGCGTCAGCCCAGGCATGGACGAAGTGGCTGGCCAGACGCGCCGGCTCATGCATGTTCTTCCAGGCGAACAGCAGGAAATTTTTGTGCAACACCGACTGGATGTAGGCCTGGGAGAACTTCCTGCCGATGGTTCCGCGGTGTTCATGCCATACGTGGCTGTTTGGCTGGTAATACACTTTCCAGCCACGTTTCCACGCCATGTAACCGATGTCGGTATCTTCCAGATAAAAAGGCGCCAGTAAATGATCGAACCCGCCGAGTTCCAGGAACTTATGCCGGTCAAAGGCGCAGGATCCGCCCCCGCCGTAGAAGCACGGGTACAGGCCGGTTACCTCGTCTTCAATGCGGTGCCGCACACCAAGCTTGCCGTTGCTCCACCAGGCCTGGGTAAGTCCGGTCTCTTCGCGCTTCCTGTTCGGATCGGAAAAGAAGATCTGGCAGGAGACGGCGAACACGTGGTCATCGTGAAAGCCTTCAAGCAGCGGAGCGAGAAAATCCGGCGCCACGCGCATGTCGCTGTTCAGCAGGACCACGATGTCGTTGGAGGCGGCGGCAAAGCCCCTGTTGCTGCCTCCACCGAAGCCGTAGTTCTTCTCAAGCGCCAACACCTTTACTGAGGGAAAATGCTGGCGAAGAAACTCCGCCGACCCGTCCTCGCTGGCGTTGTCCACCACCAGGATCTCATTGGCGGGATTGCCTTTCAGCGCCTCCACGATGCTGGGAATGTATTTCTCCAGCAGGTCGCGGCCGTTCCAGTTGGGAATAACCACGCTGGCCGATTCCGGAATCCGCCTCGGCTGCGGCGTGGACGGCTGCCTGCGGCGCCCCGCCACAAGATGCAGCACATCGGCGAGCCAAAGCGCCAGCAGCGGAACAAAGGCCAACACAGGAGACAAGACCAGCAGCGGCGACTGCTTCAACATGCGCCAGGGGGCGCTCATGTTACGACTCTCTGATCTCCGGGCCCAGGCCGAGAGTCCTTCCTAGCTTAAACCACCGCGACGCGCGCACGGCACTTACGTCTGAACTAAGATCCTGGATACGGGCATCCAGAGACTGCGCCCACCGGGTTCGCTCTTCCAGGTCGTTCTCGGCGCGGTGAAGAATGCCCACACACCTGGCCAGTTCCTCCGACTTCGCATTCAGTTCGCCCATCAGGCGCGCCTCAAGCTGCTGCGCCCAGACAACTTTCGACCGGATGTCGGCGTCCAGTTCCTCGATCTTCGCCTCATATTCCTGCACCGTCTGCCGCGCCGCGGTCTGTTCAGAGGCGAGTTCATCCTGCAGTTCGGCCACACGGCCGGTGGTGTCCCGCAGTTCCCTGTTGAGGCCTTCCGCCCAGCGGTTGCGCTCTTCCAGTTCGTTCTTCAACTCATCGTGCTGCCTCACCAGCGCCTCATGCTCTTGCAGCGACTTTTGCAGCCATTCGGACTTGGTTGCCAATTCCTGTTCCAGCTTGGCGATGTGCTGTTCCCGCTCGCGTAACACGTTCGAAGTACTGGGCAGGTAGACGTAGCGCGGGGCGCCGGTTTGAGTGGAGGCGGCGCAGACAGCCAGAAAGAAGTGCGCGGACTCGGGA
Source organism: Bryobacteraceae bacterium (assembly GCA_033762895.1). Taxonomy (GTDB): domain Bacteria; phylum Acidobacteriota; class Terriglobia; order Bryobacterales; family Bryobacteraceae; genus CADEFT01. The sequence goes on from JANRLE010000118.1 coordinate 11,044, forward strand.
TCGGAGTGCGCCGATTCGGCCCGCACCTCGGTGGCCGTGGCGTCGCCCGCCGGCTGAAACACAATGGCTTCGGTGTGGTTCTGAAGGAAGAAGGCAACGTGCGGGAAGAACGCCGATAATTCAGCGTGGAACTCCCGGTAGTCGAATTCGTGGGTATGAAACGGATTCGGGCCGGATAGCCGCCGCGTCTCCTCGTAGTAGACGCGGTTAGGCGTGGAAACCACCAGTTGGCCGCCGGGCGCAAGCAGCCGCCTGGCTTCCGACAGCAGCGCGCGGTGGTCCGTCAGATGCTCAATCACCTCAAAGGCCACCACCAGATCGAAGGAAGCGTCGGGATAGGGGAGCGCCGTCGCCGGAGCGGTTTCAAAGACGAGGTTCGGGAGCTGGTAATGCGCCCGCGCGTATTCCACCGCTTCCGCCGCGACGTCGGTGGCCGTGACATGGCGCGCCAGATGCGCCAGTTCGGCCGATCCGTAGCCGGCGCCGCAGGCCACTTCCAGCACACGCCGGCCCCTTGCCAGCCGCGCGGCGAAGGCATAACGCGCAAAGTGCTCGTTCCAGAGGTCGGGGTCCACCTGGCCCGGAATCACACGCTCTCCGGTAAATTCAGGCAACGATGGTCTCCCGGGAAGCGGCATCCTGGCGTGCGGGCGTCAATCGCGCATTCAGTTCCACACGGCAGGGCAGGTGCAGGTAGCCGTAGATCTGCGCTTCTCCGTGGCCCATCTGCAGCGTGATGGCGTTGTCGATCCAGTCGCACATCTTGTAATGATGCAGGGTACCATCGGCGATGGCCGGAGAGAAAGAGAAGGGGGAAGGATAAAGCTCGGGCAGTTCCAGGTGAAAGTCGGCCGTCACGACGTCGCCCGCAGCCATCGGCGGCAGTTCGTGGCCTTCGCGCGCGGTGTTGGTGCCGGCGAAATCGACGCCCAGGTGGTTGCGCATCATGAAGCCGATGATGGGCATCTCCACGTCTTCCTTCGCCCGCGCGCTGATGCGCACCACGATCTTGGCCTGCGGCTCCAGCAGGTGCAGCCCCTTGCCGTATTCGTCGGTCACGGTGATGCCGATCACCTCGGCGCGGCCGTCCCCATGGCGGTGGTCGATGTTGGGAATCGTGTCGATCACCTCGGCCGCGGTGGTGGCGCCCACGCGCTCCCGCGGCACACGTTTTTTCAGTTCCAGGTAACTGGAATCCTTCTCCACCATCGCCGCCAGGTATTTTCCCACCACCTGATCGGTAACTCCCATTTCCCGCACGCGCCCCTTGTCCAGCCACATCGTGCGGTCGCCGATGGCCTTCACGTCGCCGATGGCATGGGAGACAAAAATGATGGTGACGCCCTTCTGGCGCAGTTCATGCACTTTGCGCATGCAGCGCTTGCGGAAGTAGATGTCGCCCACGGCCAGCGCTTCATCCACCAGCAGGATTTCCGGGTCCACGTGGATGGCGACGGCAAACGCCAGCCGCACCGCCATGCCGCTGGAGTAGGTTTTCACCGGCTGGTTGATGAAATCGCCGATCTCGGCAAATGCTTCGATGTCGGGGTAGCGGCGGTCGATTTCCTCCGACGGCAGGCCGAGGATGGCGGCGTTGAGATAGACGTTGTCACGGCCGCTGAATTCGGGATTGAAACCGGAGCCAAGCTCCAAAAGCGCGGCCACGCGGCCTTTCACCTCAGCCCTGCCGGCGCTGGGCTGAAGGATGCGGGCGATGATCTGCAGCAGGGTGCTCTTGCCGGAGCCGTTTTCTCCGATGATGCAAAAGGTCTCCCCGCGGGCGATCTGGAAAGTGACGCCGTGCAGGGCCCAGAAGTCGCGGTGGCGGCGAATGCGGTTGAATGTGGCAAGTTCCTTCAACCGGTCGCCGGGCGAATCGTAGATAGGGTAGCTCTTGGAGACGCCCTCAAAATCGACTACAATGTCGGGCACAAATTTCAAGGTAATCCGCGGGTGGCAGGGGTGTCAATCGGGCGGCCGGTGATTGGGAGCAGTTTCAGCCCCGGCGCAAGCCGCCGTACGCCGTTATTTTTTCTCAAGCTGCGCCCACAGGCTCCGATGAGCAACAGTATGCAAGCGGACACTCAGTCCGGCATCGACAAAGACACGAGAACAGAGAGGACATAACAACCGCATGAAGAAACTGCAAGCCCTGATGATGGCCGTCGGAATGGTGGTGGGTACCGCCAACCTGGTGCTGGCCAGCGATAAGAAGGACGACCACAAGGAAGAGAAGAAGGGCGACCACAAGGACGACCACGGCAAGGACAAGAAGAAGCACTAAGCGCGGGAGGGGCGCCGGGGCAGGCCTCCGGCGCTCCCGCTGATTGCGGTTAAGGGTTTTTTTGGCCCGCGGCCTTGGCGCGCTCGCCCTTCACCATGATGGCGAGCGAATCGGCGCTGAGTGCGCCGGGCACAATCTGATCGCCGATGATGAAGGCGGGGGTGCCCTGTATGTCGAGCGCGGCGGCCAGTTTCTGGTTCCGTTCAATGATGCGGGCGATGGCGGGGTCCGCGGTCTCCTTGGCCACCTGTTTGGAGTCCACGCCGGCCTTTGTCAGGGCGGCCTGAATCGCCTGCGCGCCGCGGCCGGAGCCGGTCATCATCGCCTGGTGGAAGGCGAGATACTTGCCTTGTTTGTGTGCCACCAGCGCCGCGCGGGCGGCCTCCACCGATTCCGGTCCCAGAATCGGATATTCTTTGTAGACGATGCGCACGTTGGGATCGCGCGCCGCCAGATCCAGCAGGCTCCCCGCCACCTTCTTGCAATAGCCGCAGTTGTAGTCAAAGAACTCGACGACCGTAACGTCGCCTTTGGGATTGCCGGCCACGGGCGAATCCGGATCGTTCAGCAGCGACGCCCGGTTTTGCGCCAGCGCCGCCGATACCTTTTGCGCCTGCTCGGCTTCCTCCATCGCGCGGAGGCGCTCAATCGCCTCGCGGATGATGCCCGGGTTCTTCAGCAGATAGTCCTTGATGATCGCTTCGAATGCGGCGCGGTCTTTGGGCGAAACCGGGGTGGCCGGCGCCTGCGCAAAGACGGCGGCGGTCCACAAAAGGATCAGGGCAAGGGATCTGTGCATCGGGTATGACCACACTTAGTATAGCTTTTGGACGGGCGGCGGCGGTTGAAGGGGATGGGCGGGATCGAAGGGCAGCGACAGCGTATACTGAAAATGATGGCATTCCAGATTGACGAGGCCCACTTGCCCGCCATTCTGACCGTTGGTCCGATGACCGACGAAGCCTTTGCCGAGTTGTGCGACGCGCATCCGGATCTGAACCTCGAGTTGTCCGCTCAAGGCGAACTCATCGTCATGCCCCAGACGTTCACGCTGACCGGAGCACGCAACCATGAAATCAGCGGCCAACTTTGGAATTGGACCCGGCAGGACCAGCGCGGCGTGGCTTTCGATTCCTCAACGGGGTGGAAGCTTCCGAACGGCGCGCGGCGGTCGCCCGATGCGGCGTGGATATTCAAACACCGCATCCGGAATCTGGATCCCGCCAGCGTCGGCGGGTATTGGCACACTTGCCCGGATTTCGTGATCGAGTTGCGCTCCCAAACGGATCGGGTGCGGTTCCTCCGCGAAAAGATGGTGGAATGGCTCGCCAACGGCGCTCAGCTTGGGTGGCTGATTGATCCGGAGTCGCGAACAGTGGAAATTTACCGGCCCGGTGCGGAACCGGAGACGCGGGCGGGCATGAGCACTCTGACGGGCGAGGGTCCGGTGGAAGGTTTCGTCCTCGAACTGGGACCGGTGTGGGACCCGCTCGGCGGGTAGGCCGCGGCGGGCTGAACGTAAAAGAGCGCCGGAGGGAATCCCCGGCGCCCGTGTTTCCTGCCTGCGGCGTGATCTGTTACTCCCCGCCGCCCTCTTCGCCTTCGCGGCCTTCGCGCATCGCCTTCAACCGCTCTTCCTTCCGCTTGGCGCGTTCGGCGGCGCGCTT
>JANRLE010000119.1:0-1940 GCA_033762895.1 Bryobacteraceae bacterium
GCGGCCTACGAAAACCTGGTGGACCGCCTCCTCGCCTCCCCGCACTTCGGGGAACGCTGGGCGCGCCACTGGCTCGATCTTGCCCGTTACTCCGACGCCGGCTTCAACAACGTCAGATTCCCTTACTCCTTCACTTACCGCGATTGGGTCATCGGCGCCTTCAACGCCGATATGCCTTATGACAGCTTCGTGAAGCGCCAACTCGCCGCCGACCTCTACTCCGAACGCCAGCATCTTCCCGCCCTCGGCCTGCTCTCGCTCGGCCACAATCCGCCCCGCGCCTCACTCGTCCCCGACAAAATCGACGACCGTATCGACGTCGTCTCGCGCACGCTCCTCGGCCTCACAGTAAGTTGCGCGCGATGCCACGATCACAAATACGATCCCATTCCCACAAAGGACTACTACTCGCTCTACGGCGTCTTCCTGAACAGCTTTGAGCCGCTGGTTCCAGCGTCCGTGGATAGCGCCTCCGGCCCGCTGGACCGCTTCTACCTGCCGCGCCTCCAGGAGCGGCTGCAAACCATTGAGGACTACCGGAAGCGCCGCACCGAAGAGATTTCCAGGGAGATGGGCGAGCCTGAAACGGCCGCGAAATATCTGCAGGCGGCGTGGGACGCCCGTTCGCTCACCAATCCGCAGGCGGAGAACCTGGCTAAGGAACGGAACATCAACCTCTATGTCTTCAAGCGCTGGCGTAAGTGGGCGGAATCGGCGGGCGCATCCCGCCCGGACATCACCGCGGCCCTCGCCGCAATGGCGGGACAAGCCGATGCCCCTTACCGCATCCCGCTCGCCGACTTCGGCCACGTGATGACCGAAGGTGACAGCAACACGGTGAACAATCTGCGCTGGCACTGGGATCGCCTGTATACCGATTTCGCGCAGCGCGGCTCGGCACGCCGGGCCATGGCCGTGGCTGATCGCGAAACAATCGAACCATCCTTTGTTTTTGTCCGCGGCAACATGAACGATCTGGGAGAGCAGGTCCCGCGGCGGTTTCTCTCCATTCTGGGCGGCAGGGAGTTCCACCACGGCAGCGGCCGTAAGGAACTGGCCGAGGCGATCGCCGATCCGGGCAATCCGCTCACCGCCAGGGTGATGGCCAACCGCGTCTGGCAGCACCTGTTCGGTGAAGGACTGGTGCGCACAACCAGCGACTTTGGCATCCGCGGCGATGCCCCTACCCATCCTGAGTTACTCGACGATCTGGCGGCGGCCTTCATCAGCGGCGGATGGAGTGTCAAAAAGCTCATCCGGCGTATCGTGCTGTCGAAAACCTACCGTCAGTCCAGCGGCGATGTGGCTGCCGCCAGATTGAAGGATCCGGAGAACAAACTGCTCTGGCGCATGAACCGGCGGCGCCTGGACTTTGACGCGGCGCGCGACACGATTCTGGCGGCGGGCGGCGGAATCGATCGCACGATCGGCGGCCCCTCATTCTCGCTCTATTCCCAGCCGGCCGAATCGCGCCGCACGCTCTATGCCTTTGTCGAACGCGAGCGCGCCCAGATGCTGATGAAGAGCTTCGATTACGCCGATCCCGAACAGCACACCGCCCAACGGCATCTCACCACCGTGCCTCAGCAGGCGCTGTTCCTGTTGAACAGCACGTTCGCCGGCGAGCAGGCGCGGCTGCTGGCTGCGCGCGCGGGCCGGGACGTCACGCGCCTCTACCGCCTGGCTTTGCAGCGCGATCCGCAGGCGCGCGAACTGGAACTGGCGGACAGGTTCCTGGCGGCATCAAAACCCGAGGCCCAAGCACAAACACCGCCCGGTGTCTGGAGCTACGGCTGGGGCTCGCCCGCCGCCTTCACGCCCTTCCGCTACTTCAGTGACGACGCGTGGCAGGCATCGTCGCTCCCGCCCGATCGCGAAGCGGGCGCAGCGAAGCTCACCGCCAGCGGCGGCATCCCGGGCGACGACACCGCGCACGCCGT
>JANRLE010000120.1:0-12379 GCA_033762895.1 Bryobacteraceae bacterium
CGGCAGCGTGAACCACACCCCGGCGCAGACCGGCAACGGCGTCTACTTCCAGGCCTGCTGCGGCAACACGAACAACGCCTATTACAAGTTCACCGGAGCGGCGGTGGGCAGCGTGTTCAACGTCAATCAGGGACAGATTTCCTTTTACCTCAAGAGCCGCTACAGCTTCGCGCAGCGTCCTTCCGGCGCGCGTTTCGCCTTCGACGTGCGCGACAACGACCCGAACAACCACCTGTTCTTCTTCCACACGCTGAAGACATCGGGCCAGCTTCTGCTCACCTACTCGGTGGGCGGCGGCGCGCAGTTCTACTATGTGCCCGCCGGGACCGAGGAGGCGAAGTTCGGCAACGGTGTGACGATGAAAGTCACCATCGCCTGGACCGGCAGCCAGAGCCGGCTTTTCCTCAACGACGCGCTGGTGCAGACCTCCTCCTATGTGAAGCCCACGCCCAACTGGACCGCCGCTTCCAACTTCAACCTCGGGGCTTATGAATATCTGAGCTTCGGCGGCTACAACAGTCTCGACGACGTGATTGACGAGTTCACCGTCTCGGCTCTGCCCAGTGGGCAGGATACAACTCCCCCGGCGGTGTCGATCAGCGCGCCTACCGGGGGCGCGGCGCTGACCGGAACAGGGATCACCGTTTCCGCCAACGCCACGGATAACACGGCGATGGCGAGCGTGCAGTTCAAATTGGATGGAACGAACCTGGGCAACGCCGTGACAGGCGCGGGCCCGCTCTATTCCATCGCCTGGAACACCACCACGGCCGCCAACGGACCGCATATCCTCACCGCCATCGCCACCGACGCGGCAGGCAACAGCGCCGCTTCGGCGCCCATCAACGTCACCGTCAATAATCCCCAGCCGCCCGTGATTTCGGGAGTCTCGGCCAATCCGGTGACCACCTCCACCGCCACCATCACATGGACCACTGACAAGCCGTCCGACTCGCGCGTAGCCTACGGGCTGACCAGCGCCTACGGCAGCCTGACGCCGCTTGATACGGCGATGGTGACGTCGCACTCGATCGTGATCTCCGGACTTAGCCCGTCCACCACCTACCACTATCAGGTGATTTCCAAAGACGCCCAGGGAATCACCGGCGTCAGTGGGAACCTCACCTTCACCACCGGCGGCGCTGCCGGCGGGGGCGGCGGCACCCTGATGATCAAGGGAGACGCCACCGAGGTCAGCGGTACAACCAACGGCTCCCTTGTCACGCCGAACCTGGCGCCCTCCGGTTTCACCGGCACTGTCGTCTCCAAGGGCAGCGGTACGGTGAACTACGCGGCGGCGCAAACCGGCAACGGCGTCTATTTCCAGAACTGCTGCGGCAACACGAACAACGCCTACTACAAGTTCGCCGGAGCCGCCGTGGGCAGCGTGTTCAACATCAATCAGGGGCAGATCTCGTTCTACCTCAAGAGCCGCTACAGCTTCGCCCAGCGGCCCTCGGGCGCGCGCTTTGCCTTCGACGTGCGCGACAACGATCCCAACAACCACCTGTTCTACTTCCACACGCTGAAGACTTCGGGCCAACTCCTGCTCACCTACTCGGTGGGCGGCGGCGCGCAGTTCTACTACATACCCGCGGGGACAGAGGAGGCGAAGTTCGGAAACGGCGTCGCAATCAAAGTGACCATCACCTGGAACGGCGCCCAGAGCCAGCTTTACCTGAACGATGTGCTGGTGCAGACCGCGTCCTACGTCAAACCCACGCCCAACTGGACCGCGGCTTCGAACTTCAATCTTGGCGCCTACGAGTATCTGAACCTGGGTGGCTACAACGGCCTGGACGACATCATCGACGAGTTCACCGTCTCGGCGCCGTCCAACTGATGGCCTACTTCATCGAAACGCGGGCCTCCTCCAGCACGCGTTTCGCCCGGGAGGGATTAAACACGCCGCACGAACAGAAGCGGGCCATATAGGTGACGGCTTCATCCGGTGTCCGGCGTCCTTCCTTCACCCAATCGATCATCTTCTTCGCCAGCGAATGGCTCACCATGCCGTGCCCGCACATGGTGCTGAGCGACAATACCTGCGTGGACGGCAGCTTTTCCGTCTTGCCTTCGAAACCAAGTGAATAACCCACGCTATGGCGCGCAATGCCGGCGGCGTGGCAACACTGCTCGGCGCCCTCAATCGAGGTGGAGATGTTGATGCAAAGGCCCAGATCCGCCTTCTTCACCGCCTTTACGAAATCCTCGGCCCTCACGCGGTCATCGAACACCGCGGCCACCGTGGTGGGTGTGTCCACACCGTTGATCACCGCCTCAAAATCGGGCGTCATGTCCCGGTTCCAATGCTGCGTCGGATTCATGTTCTTGCAGGGCCGCAGCGCCCCGCCGTGCGAGGCGTCGCCCAGGTTCACCGGCTTGAACGAAAGCGCCAGCCGCAGAAATTCCTTCAGTTTCGGGAGGCAGCCCTTGTCGTTCTTACCGCGGCTGGGGATGGCGAAGATCACATAGTCGTCGCGAAAGCTCGACGCATCCCCAAAACGGTGCAGTGTGTTCGTCATCGTGCCGCTCCTGTTCCTACTACTTCCGGCTGCGCGGCAGCCGGGGCGTCATTGCTCACTTTGCCCAATCCGATATTGGTCTTGGCGCGCTGCAACTGGTAGCCCATGCGCTCCAGAACCGGCGCCACCACGTGATCCTCGCCGTGTTCATCGCAGCGCGTGCCGATGCCCAGCGCCACCACCGTTTCCAGCGTCTTTTCCACCTCGTGGATGGTGTGGATGATCGGCTCCAACTCCTCCAGCCTGATCTTGATCTCCAGAATCGCCGAAAGCACTTTCTCGTTCAGGATGTCGTCCCGCAGTTTGCCGGTACTGGTGTCGGTCATCAGCGTGGTGACCGGGTTCTTCTTTTCAAAGTGAACGCCCAACTTCGCCAGCGCCATCGACATACGCTCGATTTCGCTGAACCTTGCGCCTACGCCCGGCCGGCCGAACTCCACCGTAATGCCCACCTCGCCCACCTTTACGCGCCCGCTCACGTCGTTGGTCTTTACTTCCTCTGTGCCGCGGCCCTGCACGCCGGTGGATTCGTGCGGCACCCGCGGATCGGAGAACGCCCGCCGCACCACACGCGGCCACGTCAGCTCATCCGGCTCAAACGCCGCCGTCGGGCACACATCCGGCTCGGGATCAAAGCGCAGCCGCAGCATCTGGAACACCTTGCGCATCGTCCGCACCAGCGTCGGATTCAGATGCTCCTGGCTTAACCCGTTGAAGCAGGAGTAGCACTCCACGCACTCATCGCGATTGATCGTGGACCGCTTCGTCGCCGGGTCCACGTAGATGGCGCCCATCGGACAGACATACGTGCAATTGCCGCATGCCACGCATTTATCCGCATTGATCCGCATGACTCTTACTCCCTTGCCAAAATCTGCTTCGACGCATCGATTCGCGCAAACAGCAACGCCGCCGCCAGGCACAGCGCCGAAGCCACCACGAAGGGGCGATCCCAGCCGTAGGCATTCACCAGATACGCCAGCAACGTTGGGGAGATCGCGCCTCCTATGTTACCGCAGGTGTTCATCACCGAGCTAACCGAACCGGCGAAATCCCCGCCCACATCAAGCGGCACCGCCCACGACACGCCCACCGTCAACTCCAGCCCGAACAGGGCGATACAACTAAACAATACCGAAATGTACGGATCTTTTGTGAACGTCGCCGGCAGAATGCTCGCCGCCGCGATCAGGAACCCGGTGATCGCCACCACCTTGCGCGCCATCCGCAGGTTCCCCGTGCGCTCCCCGATTCGGTCCGACGCCCATCCGCCCAACAGGTCGCCCAGCGTGCCGGCGAACAATGGCAGGCTCGCGTAGAAGCCCATCTTCTTCAGGTCAAAGCCGCGGTGCGAATTCAGGTAGGTGGGAAACCAGTCCAGGTAAACCGCCAGACAGTAGCCGTAGCAGAAGTACATCGCGCAAAGCGTCCAGACGTTGGAGTTGGTGAGGATGGCCCGCCACGGAACCACCGCTTTCGTCCCCACCGCCCGCGCCGGCGTGTTGCGTTGAATCAACTCCAGTTCGGCCTGATTGACGGAGCGGTGCTGCTGCGGCAGATCGCGGTAGTAGGCGAACCACACGGTGGCCCAAATCAGACCGAGCGCTCCGAATACAAAAAACGGGGTCCGCCAGCCGTAGCCGGTGATCAGAAACACGACGATGGGAGGCGTGAAGGCGGCCCCCAGCCGCGACCCCGCGTGCGTCACACCCTGCGCCCAGCCCCGTTCGGTAGGCAGCATCCAGCGCGACAGGCTGCGCGTGGCGATGGGGAATGCCCCTGCCTCGCCCACGCCAAACAAAAAGCGGAACGCCATCATCGAGCCCGCATTCCAGGATGCCGCCGTGATCGACGTGAACACGCTCCACCATGTCACCACCAGCGTCAGCGCCTTGCGCGGCCCCATCACATCACCCAGCCACCCACCGGGTATCTGGAACAGCGCGTAGCCCCAACGGAACGACGCCAGTATCGCGCCCATCGTGGTGAGATCGAAGCCGAATTCCTGGCGAATCGAGGGGACCGCCGCCGAGATCACCACGCGATCCATATAGGTGATCATGTAGGCCGCAACGGTGAGCCACAAAACCGCGTGGCGGACGGAGCTAGGACGCTGGGAAGTCACAGATTTGGAGATGGTATCAGAATCGCGGGGCCGCCCGATAGGACAATCCGCACGGCTCAAGCGGACAACTTGTCCGGACGCGTCACCCCCATCCCGCCACAGCCGCCAGTGTTTTCATGGACATGCCTGACGCGTGGATGTGGCCTTCCCCTTGCCATACAAAATCCAGTGACTCCCGCGGCTCAAAAGTACGTAGCAACCGTGATCGGACTGGGGATGCTGGCGCTGGCCGACAGCCTGGTGATCGCGCAGGTTTCCGACTGGAAGCGTTTTCTCATCTACTCCCTGTTCTGTGTGATCTTCGCTCCGCTGAAACTGCGCCTGCCCGGCCTTGATGGCGCCTTCTCACTCAACTTTATTCCGATGCTGCTGGGAATCACCTACTTCACGCTAGGGGAAACCACGCTGGCCGCCTGCCTTGCCGCCGCCATCGCCACGCTAGCCAACCGCCGCACTACCGCCACTCTGGCGCAGACTTGCTTCAATACGGCGAACCTGGTGCTCAGCGTCACCCTCTGTTTCCACGTCACCCGTGAGTGGCTGTCGCTTAGCGCCGCCAACCTCCCCATCATGCTCGCCCTGGCCGCGGCCATCTATTTCGTCAGCACCACCGTGGTGGTCTCGGGCGTGCTTTCACTGCTCAACGGCGCCCCCCTCCGCCAGGTCTGCGCATCCTGGTACCCCTGGACATTCCCCTATTACATCGTGGGCGCGATGGCCGTTGGAATTGCGGCTTCGGGACGTGCGTCGGCGCCCTTATGGGCCGCCATGCTGCCGCTGTTGTACATGATCCACTTCTTCCTGGCGCTGGCCAAAACGAACGTGACTGCTGCATCGGCGGCGGAGTCATCAACTCTGCCGCGCGTGGCAAGAAACTACGCCTATGCGGTAATCGCGGCCGGCGCGCTGGCGGTGATGGCAGCCGCATGGGAGGCAAGCGCAATCGCGTGGGCCCGCCTGGCCGGCTTCGCCGTCATTACCGTGGTGACCGCCGGAACCAAGATCCGCCTTCCTGGCCTCACGGGCACGCTTTCGTTCGGCTTCGTTCCGGTGCTGGTAGCGATCCTTGAATTTTCCCTGGCAGAGGCGGTGATTCTTGCCGCCGCCACCACTGCCGTTCAGTTGTTGTGGCAGGCGAAGGTGCGACCCTCAGCCCTGCAGATCGCCTTCAATATCGCCTGCATGGTGACGGCCTCGGCTGCGGTTTACGGATTCTGCCGGGCGGTCTTCCCTGATCCGTCCCTCACCATCGGAAAACTGGCCGCTACTACCGTATCGCTCTATCTGCTGAACTCGCTGATGGTGGCCGCCATTCTCAGCCTGCTGCAGCGCGTTCCGTTACTGGATCTGTGGCGTCAATGTTACTTCTGGACCCTGCCCTATTATTCTGTCGGCAGCGTGATTGTGGCTGTGATGATCTTCGCGCTGCACCATGGCGGATGGCCGCTTTCCCTTGCCGTGCTTCCTGTCACCGGCATGCTGTTCTTCACCTACAGGATGCATGTGGACTCGGCCGTGGGGCGGCTCGGACTTGCCCCTTTGGCGCAGGCGCAATAAGGTCAGCGGCTTACGTCCCGGCCTCAGACGTCCAGGTACACTTCGCACATCCAGCAATCAGGCCGGTGCACCACCTTCAACTGGTGGTAAGTGACGCCCTTGACAATCAGCTTGGGACGATGCCGCACCGAACGCGGTTCGCCCCACGCCGAGCCTGACGCCTCAAAGCCGTCGGACGGATTCACGTCGAAACGGCACAGGGCCAACTGCTTGCCATCGGTGTAGTACAGCACCTCGCTCAGCCAGTTCACCAGCAGGCTCTCGCGATCGTCACCCTTTGCCGCGATGGCATGCTCTTCCCTGGCCGATACCGTGCGGATGTCCAGCACGATGGAAACCAGCCCCGTGGCGGCCTCCCCCATCATCTCTTCAAATGTCGGCGCCCAGGCGCGGAAACCGATGTCCGCGGTGTGTTCCAGAACTTCGAATCCCCTGCTCATGCTGCTTTCGCCAGTGTCTCATGCTCTTCGCCATCGCGGATGAGCGGGATCGTCGGGTCGATGCGCGTAAACAGCCATGCGCTCACCAGCAGCATCACACCCATGTACACCAGCGGAGCATTGTAATCGCCCGAGTAGGCCTTCACCACGTAGCCAAACACCACGGCCGTGAGGAACGATCCGAACTGCCCGGCCATGTTCATTGATCCGCTCACTGCGCCCGCGTAGGAACGGCCTACGTCCATGCACACCGCCCACGCCACCGGCAGCATGCAATCCATCGCGCCATAGCCCAGCGCCAGGAAGATCACCGCCATAAACTTACTTTCGGCCTGCGAAGTGGCCAGCATCAGAACCCCGGATACGGCAAGTCCGGTTGCGCCGATCACCCTGCGGCCGAACTTCAATCCGTAGCGCCGCACCATCACGTCGCTCAGCAACCCCCCCGCCAGATTTCCGCACGCGCCGCAGATGAACGGCAGCGTGGACCATATCTTCATCTCGCCCTCGGTGAAGCCCCGCCCTTTCTGCAGATACGTGTGCAGCCACGACAGGTAGAAATAGGCGCCCCAGCAGTAGGTGTGGTACATCAGCAGGATCATCCAGAAGTTGCTCTGGCGCAGCGCCTTCCCCCACGGCAATCCATGGTGCTGGGGTTTCGGCGCCGGACCGATCTCTTCGATCTCGCGCTGGGTGATGCCTTCCTTTTCTACCGGCGTGTTGCGATACCACCAATACCAGAGCACGCACCAGAGCGCGCCCACTGCGCCGAATACATAGAACGACATGCGCCATCCGTACATCACCTGGATGGGCACCACCAGCAATGGTGATAGCGCGCCACCGATGCGGCTGGCCATCCATACGATGCCCGAGGAGCGCGCCCTCTCGGCCGGCGGGAACCACCGTGAGATCGCCGACGTGGCCCCGGGATAGGCCCCGGCTTCGCCCGCCCCGAAGGCGAATCGCACACTCAGCAACAGCCAGAAGTTCGACACCGCGCCCGTCATCGACGTGAAGATGGACCACCACAGCACGATGCGCGTCAATACCGCCCGCGCGCCGATGCGGTCCGCCATTGCCCCCGACGGAATCTCAAACAGCGCGTAGGAAATGGTGAACGCGCCCACCACCCAGCCCCACTTCTCCGGCGTGATCGCCAGTTCTTCCTGCATTCGCGGGCCCGCCACCGATATACACACCCGGTCAATGTAGGTGATGATGGAAAGCAGGAAGAGCAGGATCAGTACTCGGACGCGAAATTTCATTAGTGAGCCATTATGTCACAGCCTGCCTTTGAAAGATTGGATGCCTGGCGTATCCGCATCCCGAAAGACGCCGCCCGCGGCATGAGAACCGATGTCGTCGCTTACGCGAGCGATCCCATCCTCGAACAGATCCGCAAAGACCTGTCACTCGAACAGGCCATGAACGTGGCCACCCTGCCCGGCATCGTTGGTCCCGCGCTCACCATGCCGGATATCCACCAGGGCTACGGCTTTCCCATCGGCGGTGTTGCGGCCTGTGACTGGCGGCACGGCGTGGTCTCTCCCGGCGGTGTCGGGTTCGATATCAACTGCGGCGTCCGCCTGATGAGCACCTCCCTGCACGAAGCCGATGTGCGTCCGCGGCTCGCTGAAACCGTCGACCACATTTTCCGCAACGTGCCCTGTGGAACCGGCGGCAAGGGTCCCTACCACATCGGGCAGAAGGACCTGGAGCAGGTGCTGTTGAAGGGCTCGCGATGGATGGTGGAGCAGGGCTATGGCGAAGAGCGCGACGTCCACTTCACCGAAGAGGAAGGCTGCCTGGCCGACGCCGATCCTTCGGAGGTTTCTGAGCGCGCCAAGCTGCGCGGCCTCCCCCAACTGGGCACCATCGGCAGCGGCAATCACTTCCTGGAAATTCAGTATGTGGAGAGCATCCACGACGGCGCCGCCGCGCAGGCCATGGGCATCGAGCCCGGACGCATCGTCATCCTGCTGCACTGCGGCTCACGCGGCCTTGGCCACCAGGTCTGCACTGACTTCCTTGCCGGGATGGGAGCCGCCATGCAGCGGCACCACATTTCCGTGCCCGATCGCCAGCTTGCCTGCGTGCCCATTCAATCCGAAGAAGGCCAGAGTTACCTCAAGGCCATGCGCGCGGCCGCCAACTTCGCCTGGGCCAACCGCCAGGGTATTCTGCATCTGCTGCGCCAAAGCCTGCGCGCCGTCTATGGTGACAGCACCTGGACGCGCGTGCTCTACGACGTCTGCCACAACATCGCCAAGCGCGAGAAGTATATCGTGGATGGGGTGAAGCGCGACGTGCTGGTGCATCGCAAAGGCGCCACGCGCGCCTTCCCTCCCGGCCACCCCGAAATTCCCATGGAGTACAGGCACATCGGCCAGCCCGTGCTGGTGCCCGGCAGCATGGGCACGGCTTCGTGGATTCTGGTGGGACAGCAGAAATCGATGGAGGAATCCTTCGGCAGCGTCTGCCATGGCGCCGGCCGCCTGCTCAGCCGCACGGCGGCGAAAAAAGGCCGCAACGCGCGCCAGGTGCAGGACGAGTTGGCCGCACGCGGCATCATTGTCCGCAGCGAAACCCGTGACGGCATTCTCGAGGAGATCCCCGAAGCCTACAAGGATGTGGATGAAGTGATCGCGGTGGTGGAAGGCGCCGGTCTGGCGAAGCGAGTCGCCCGATTGCGCCCGATGGGGGTGATCAAAGGATGACCCGCCTTCTGTTGGTCATGCTGCTGCTTGCTCCCTGCTTCTCTCTGGCGCAACGGCGTCCGCCGAAGAAACTGCCTTTGCATCGCCGCATCGAACTGCTGCTGGCCAGTGAGGATGCGCGCGGCGCCAGTTGGGGTATTCACGTCGTTGATCTGAAATCCCGGCGCGTCATTTATCAGCACAACGCCACCGCGCACTTCACTCCGGCCTCGAACACGAAGTTGTTCAGCACCGCGCTTGCCATTGAGCGCCTGGGGCCGTCCTATCATTTTGAAACCACCGTTCGCGCACCCGGCCCGCCTGACGCCGCGGGTGTGCTTCACGGCGACCTTCGCCTGGTGGGCGGCGGCGATCCCACGCTGTCCGGCCGCGAGTATCCTTACCGCAAGGACAGCGAGGAGAGGGATCCGTTGGAGCCGGTCGGCGAACTGGCTGACGCCGTCATCCGTGCCGGAGTCAAAACCATCACCGGCAACGTTGTGGGTGATGACCGCCTCTATGTCTATCAGCCCTATCCCGAAGGCTGGACCGTGGACGACACCATCTGGCAGTATGGCGCCGATGTGACTGCGCTTCCTTTCAACGATGGCGCCTTTACCCTGTGGGTGAAGCCGGGCGAATCGCCGGATGATCCGGCCATTGTGGAAACGAACCCGCCGGTGACGCCGGTGATTCTTGACAATCGCGTGATCACGGCCGCAGCCAATGGAGAATTGCGCCTCGACCGTTTGCCCGGATCGGCTCAAGTAAGATTGACGGGCGCCGTCAGCCGCCCGGTGCGGCATCAGCTTGCCGTGGGCGATTCGGCCCTCTATGCGGCCACCGTGCTGCACGACACGCTGACGCGCCGCGGTGTGGCCATCCGCGGGCAGCCCGTATCCATGCACCGCTACACCGTCGATGAGCCTTTTGATCCCAACGGCGGCATTGAGCTTGCCCGCCGCCAGTCCCCGCCGCTGATGGAACTGGCGCGCATGGTGAACAAGGTGAGCCAGAATCTGCACGCCGAAATTCTGTTGCGCGAGACGGCACGGATCCGCGCGCAGGACCCCACCCGTGAATCGGGCATCAAGGAACTCACGGCCTTCCTCAGGCAAATCGGCATCCCCGAATACGCCTGCCACTTTGAGGATGGCTCAGGCCTCTCACGCCGCACGCTGCTTTCCCCCAGCGCCATCACTCGCCTGCTGGAATATATGGATGGCACCGCGCACCGCGAAGAGTGGGAAGCGCTGCTGCCGGTGGGCGGCGAGGACGGCACACTTTCCAGACGCTTTGACAAAACGCCTGACGCCCGCGCCATTCGCGCCAAGACAGGAAGCCTGGCCACCGTCAGCGCTCTTTCCGGCTACCTCACCACCCGCCGCGGCCGACGCCTGGCTTTTTCCATCATCGCCAACAACCAGACCGGTCCGTCCTCCGGTGTCCGCCGCGTCATTGATAGAATCGGATTAGCACTTGTTGCTTGGGAAGGAAAATAGAGATGCCGATTTTCGAGTATCTGTGCGAGGACTGCGGAACGCGATTCGAGAAGCTGGTGCGCCGCGACACCGATGAGGTGTTGTGCCCCGGGTGCGATTCCGGGCGCCTCAATCAGCAGCTTTCCACCTTCGCCGCGCACGCCAACGGTTCACCGCAGGCGGCGCCAATGCCCGGAGGCTGCCCCGCCGGAATGTGCCGCACACCTGGCATGTGCGGCCGGAACTGAGGATCGTTTTGGACGAACGCGATTTTTACGTCGAGTCCCGAACCACCAGGAAGATCGATCTAAGCTGCTCTTTTTGTAAGACCGTGGCCAGCTACGATCTGCCTTGGGTGGTGCGCAAGAAAAAAGGCGCTCCGCCCAGGGGCGCCGATGAGCGCGACCGGGCCAAGTTCCAGAAGATGCAGAGTTACATGGTGCTGGCGCAGGACAAGGTTACCTGTTCGCGCTGCCGCCGCGCATTCGATGTGTCGGGCACCAAGACGCTGGCGTTTCTCACGGACTAACTTCGGGCGGCTTTTAACGCCTCCATCAGACGTCCCATCCCGGCCGCCTCGAACAGGTCCACCCAGTGATATTCCGACAGGCGGTCCGGCACCGGGCACGCCTCCAGCCGCACGGGGATGATGAAGATCGTCCCCTCGGGCTTCTCCAGGGCCACGTCCAGGGCGATGCGGATCTCTTTCTGCAGATACCCGGCTTTGTTCACTGAACCCGCCGAAAGGCAGACAATCACCACGTCGCTGGCCCGTACCGCTTTCGGAATCTCCACCGTCCATTTCTGCCCCGGCAGCAGTTTCTCTTCATCCAGCCAGGGATCGATCCACGCGTTTGACAACTCCGCGCGCAGCCTCCGTACCGCCGCTTTGTCGTTCGAGGAATGGCACAGAAAAACGCGTAGGCGCGGCGCCGGCGGCGCTCCACCCCGGCCCCGGAGCTGACTTAGATAGGCTCGGATTGCCGGCAGCCCACGCGCCAGTATCGCCGGTGGCGGATCTTCCAGCGCAATCATCCCCTGAAGCGACAGCGCGCGCAGGCTTTCCAGTTGCACCATCTCCGCCGGCAACCGACGGATCGGATTGTAGGAGAGGTTCAGGACATGCAGGTTGCGCAGACCGGCGATCACCTCCGGCACCGTCTGGCACTGGTTGTAGGCCATGTCCAGCGTACGCAGGCCTTCGATCGTCTCCAGCCATGGAGGCAGCGCCGAAAGGTTGTTCTTGGCCACGTTGAGCGCATCAAGGGCGCGCAATTCCGCCATGCATCCGGGAAGCGTCGTAAGTCCGTTCCCCGCCAGATCCAGTTCCTTCAGCCAGCGCAGGCGCGCGATGGAGCCAGGCACAGCGCCCGCGTTAAGATGGCGCAGATCCAATTCGGCCGCTCCGCTCCTGCAGGCCGCGTCAATCCTCTTTTCCGCCTCCGCGTAGCCGGATGCTGTCATGATTTTCTATCGGCGGCTTTGCCGTAATACTTTCGCGATACCACCCTAATCATCCCGCCGTTCGCCGCCGATCATACGGGCAACCCCG
>JANRLE010000121.1:0-21956 GCA_033762895.1 Bryobacteraceae bacterium
GCGCGCGGCAAGCAGACGCCACAACTGGGGCGTAAGCGCATCGGGCAGCCTGGCGATACGATTGACGGAGCCATCCCCCAGGCGGCCATGGTCATCTTCGGCGCTCAGCCACTGCAGATCCAGCAGCGTATAGGCGCCGAAACCGGCGGCCCAATCGATGACCTGGTCAAGCGCCTGCAAGTATTCTTCGGGAGATCGGCCGCCTCGGCCGTTGAGAACCCAGTCCTGATTGAACGGCAGGCGGATGATATTGGCCCCCCAAACCCGGGTGATGTGGTGGATCTCCTCGATCGTGATGCCCGCCGAGGCGAGGAAGCCTCTGGTTCCGGGCTCGGAATATTCCAGTCCCGAACGATTCACGCCGCGCAAGGCGACGGCCTCTCCGGTGTCGAGCCGGATGATGCGGTTGCCGTCCGTGGCAAGCCGCGGTAGTCCGTGAGAGAGACGAGCGCTCATGATTCCACCGTGTCCAAGCGAGCCACGGCGTACGGAGCCAGCGACAGCTCAGCCGCCGCGCCGCCCAGAAGAATCGTATCACCATTCTGCGCGCGCCAGGACTGGGGTTGGTTGGCGGCCAGTCGCACGCTGTGTTCGTCCAGTTTGCGGACGCGGATGCGGCGCGAGGCATGCGGCCAGGCGATGCGCACGGATTGGGATTCGGCGGTGAGGTTGGCCACCAGGGCGCGCTGTCTCGGCCCTTTGCGCAGGATGAGGCCGTCGAAAATGAGAGGCTGTGAGGAACGCGTGCGCAGCACCTCACCGCCGGCGAACTCGTTGAAGTCGGCCAGGACGTGGTAGAGGGGAAACGTCATGCCGCGCTCGGAGGGGAAGTGCCTGGGCCAGCGCGATCCGGCGGCAAGTTCCATCAGCCCCTTGGCGCCGTGGGTCTCGTAATAGGTGACGCTTTGCGCTCCGCTTTCGGAAAGATACTTCAGGCTGCCCAGGGTCCAGGCCGCGCCAAACAGCGACATCTGGCGGGGATCGACGGCGGGGGGCAAAACATCGGGAGGCAATTTTGTTTCGGCGCCCGTGGCGTTGGGATTAAAACGGGGCTTGAAACTCACTGGCGTGACGACGATGCCCTTGCCGCCGGCAAACTGGCGGGCGGATTCGACCGCGTCGGCCTGCGCCTCCAGATTCTCGACAAGGCTCGGGTTATCGAAGGCGTGGACCTGCGGATTGAGGGAATAACAGAGGAAATCGAGATCCGGGGTGGCGGGGCGGCCGCGATTGAGTTCGGCGAAGTAGGCGTTGGCGCCCGCGCCGAAGGAAGCTGCCAAGCCTTTCAGATGCTCGCGCGCGAGTTTCACCCACCTGGCGTCCGTGGATTTTTCCGCCTGATGGAAAATGAGGCAACGGTCGACGCGCGGTTGGTGCAGCGCCAGTTTCGGAGCCAGCGCCTTCAATTCAGCTTCGGCATCGGCGGTGAGATGCAGGGCGAGTTCCAGGCCGGTCTGCAGCGCGCGGGATTCCATGATGGCGCGATTGAGCAGGGCGGCGTGCGAGGGCTCATTGAGCTTGAGATCGACGCGCAGATGCGCGGGACGGGCGCCCAGCAGAAGACTGATCTGGCGGCCATCGAGCGTGGGCATTTCGGCGGCGAGGCCAAAGCCGACACGCGGCAGCGGGCGCACCGAACCTGGTCCGCCCCGCACCTCCAGCGTGGCTTCGCGCCGCGCCGCACGGAATTTCCTGGCGCCGGTTTGCGCGGCGCCTTTCAGCGAAACAGTAACAGACTGGCTGATTTTGGCGCCCTGCTTCACTTCCACGGGAAACTCGAGTTCAAGGGGCGTGCAGTAGGTCTTGTAGGAGGCGTCGGTCCAGTTGCGGTGATCCTCCATCTCAAAGACCTCGCCCTCGAAGGCCACTTCGGCGATGACGCCCTGCGCGGCCTCGTGCGACATGGAGACGATCTGCTTGAAAGGCTGGTGCGGGGACACGTGGAGCGGAAACTTGCCGATCTCCTTGGAGCCGCCGGCGTGCATCACGGTACACATTTTGCCGGCGCATTCCCGAACCGGATGGAGCACACAGAAGCCGATGCGGTTACGCAGGAAAGTGGAGCGCGCCTGGCCATCCATGCGGAAGGTGACGACGCCTTCGGGTTCGCCTTTGATTTCGCCGCGCCACAGGAAATCGATGCCGCCTTCGGCGCAGGTGACATCGAAGGAGACGGTGAAACCGGATTCGCGGGTTTCCACGCGCAGCTTTGAGATGCGGGGAGTAACGGTGCCCCAGTTGCGGTCGCGCACGGCGGCGTAGATTCCGCGGATCACCTCGGCGTCGCCGTAGCGGAGGTAGCGGAGGAAGCCAAGTTCGGGCTCAAACACCATGGTGAGGGGACCGGCGGCGAGTTCGATCTGGCGGGGGAGCGGCTCATCCTTGCCGTAGTAAAAACTCTGTGGGGCGGCGGGCGCCGCCAGCGATGCCGCGCCCAGGGATTGAAGGACCTGGCGGCGGGATAGATGCGTCATGCGTTGCGCCTCACATCCACGTAATTGACTCCGGTTGCGGTAGACTCCCGGGCAATTTCGGCTTCCAAACGGGCGGGTCCGGCGGGGAGTTCCACGTTCTTCATGACAATTTCTCCGGCCTCGGCGGCGGGCTGGGTGACGTGTGCGGCGCCCAGACGGAAGCGGGCTTCTCCGGAGACGGGGTTGAGCAGGCGGAAGGTGATGTCGTAGCGGCCGGCTTTGCGGACATCCACCTCCCAATATCCGTTTGCCTGGGGCGACCAGGCTGCCTTGGGCCCGCGCCAATCCTGCCGGGTGAGGGTGACAGGATCCTCGTGTTCGGTACCAAGATAGATTCTGGGCGGCGCGAAGTTGCGCGTGGCGGTAACGTCGGCAAACCAGCGGTCATATTCCCCGCGCAGTTTGCGGGCGATTTCAGGCTGGCTGGCGGCGATGTCGTTCTTCTCGCCCGGATCGGCGGTGAGATCGTACAGTTCCTTTCCGTTCACCAGTTTGAAGCGGCCATCGCTGGCCGCGGCGTTCTGATGCGGATTGGGCACATCGCCGCGGTGCCACTGGAAGAAGACGGTGCGTGCCGGCAGCGCTTTGGCCTTGCCGTTTAACAGCGGCATGAGGCTGCGGCCGTCGATGTTTACCTGGCTGGGAGCAGGCACGCCGCAGGCCTCCAGCAGCGTGGGCATTACGTCGATGTGAGCGGCAAAGTCCGATACGGTGGCGGCGCGTTTCAGACCGCGGGGCCAGCGCATCAGGAATGGAACGCGGATGCCGCCTTCATACACCGTCGCTTTGCGGCCGCGCATTCCGGCGTTGTAACGGTCGTGCTGGGGGCCGTTGTCGGTAAGAAAAATGACGATGGTATTTTCCTCCAGCCGCAGTTGCTTCAGCCTGGCCAACAGGCGCCCCACGTTGTCGTCCACATTCTTCACCATGCCGTAGACCTTCGCTGTGCGATCATCGAGGCCGGCTTTGCGGAAGGGCGCGGCGTAGGACTCGTCGATCTGCAACGGGTCGTGCGGGGCGTTGGTGGGCAGGTAGACAAAGAACGGGCGGCCGCGGTTGGCCTCAATGAACTGCGTGGCCGATTGGAAGAAGATGTCGGTGCAGTAGCCCTTGTGTTTTTCCCACTTGCCGTTGTGGCGAAGCATGGGATCGAAGTAGGTGTTGCCGGGCGGGTCAGACGGCTGGGTGAGGCCTCCGCCGGTGCAGTTTAACGATTCCTGAAAGCCCTGATCGATGCTGCGCAGCGGGTAATTGTCGCCAAGGTGCCACTTGCCGAACAGGCCCGTGCGGTAGCCGGCATCGCGCAGGCATTCGGCCACAGTGACTTCTCCGGAGTGCATCATGGAGCGGCCGAGGAAGGTGTCCACCACGCCGGTGCGGTAATAGTGGCGGCCGGTCATCAGGCTGGCGCGGGTGGGAGAGCAGACGGGGTTGACGTGGAATTGAGAGAACTGCACACCGCCGCGGCCGATGGAGTCGATGTTCGGCGTCTGCAGCTTGTCGTTGCCGTGCAGAGAGAGATCGCCGTAGCCCTGATCGTCGGTGATGATCAGGAGGATATTGGGGCGGGAGGACTGGGCCCGCAGCATGGCAGGCGCGCCGGCGAGGGCGGCGGTGAAGCCGCGGCGGGTGATGCTTTCCATGGGCATTGGAACGAGTTTATAGCATCCGGAGGAAATGCTAAACTGAGGGCGGAATCCCAAGGACATGAGCAAGACGGTAATCACACGGCCTCGCACCGGCACGGAGGACTATCACGGCGTCACCGGCCCGCGCATCCGCTGTCCGCTGTGCGAATGGGAGCCAACGCCGGCCGACCATTGGGGCTGCCAGTGCGGGCATATGTGGCATACGTTCGATACGGGCGGGGTCTGTCCGGCGTGCCTGCATCAGTGGACGTCTACGCAGTGCCTGTCGTGCTCGGGCTGGTCGGCGCATTCGGCCTGGTACGAATACTGATCTGCACGGATGGAGACAAGGCGGCGTCAAGGGTAACAGGGAGCGTACCCACCATGATGATGCCGTTGTTCCTGCTGATTCCGGCTGCATTCGCGCAGCCCGCACCCGCCGATCGAGTGTTCCGCTTCGCGCATACCGAAGCGCCCCAGCAACTGCAGGAGATCGCCACCGTGGTGCGCAGCATAGCGGAAGTGAAGGATCTGGCTGTAAATCCGGCGGCGAAGACACTTACCGTTCGCGCCGATGCCCTCCAGATGGGAATCGTGGAATGGCTGTTGGACGAACTGGACCGGCCGGTAAGCCCGCAAGCCGCGCCGGCTTCCCGCGAATACCGCACGGCAAGCGCTGCCGGTGAACGGGTGAGGATACTCTATTTCACCGCCGGAAGGACGCCGCAGGACTTACAGGAGGCGGCGACGATGGTGCGGTCTCTGGGTGAGATCCCGCGGCTGTTCACTTACAGCGCGGCAAAGGCGATCGTGGTGCGGGGCGCGGCGCCGCAGGTGGCGTTGGCGGCCTGGCTGGTGCAGGAATTGAATGAGCCGGGGAGGAAGGCCGCCTCCGGAGATCACCTGCTGGGTAGCGGCGACGCAGCCCGTGTCTTCTACCTGGCGAACACGCCCTCCGTTCAGGATCTTCAGGAGGTGGCCGTGTTAGTGCGGTCGATAAGCGGTATCCGGCGGCTGTTCACTTACAATTCCGGCAGGGCCCTGGCGATTCGCGGAACGCCGGAAGAGTTGGCCCTGGCCGGGTGGCTGGTACGGGAACTGGATCAGCCGGCGGTTCCGCAAGGGACACGGGAATACAAGATGCCCGCGGAAGACGACCGCGTTCGTGTGTTCTACCTGAGGGGCGCGGCGACTCCGCAGAAGTTACAGGAGACTGCAACGGAGGTCCGGTCGGCAACGGGCGTGCGGCGGTTGTTCACTTACAACCGGGTGAAAGCGATGGCGCTGCGGGGTACGGCGGAACAGCTTGCGAAGGCGGAGCGGATGGTGGGCGGGCGTTAGCGGGCGCTGGAGCATCCTGCACCAGGCAGCGAGGACCGGCCGCCTGCGATTGTGCCAAACGATCGAGAGGACCTGAAGAGGATCTGGTGGACGGCATGGGATTCGAACCCACGACCCCCGCATTGCGAACGCGGTGCTCTCCCAACTGAGCTAGCCGCCCACTTCCCCTTCATTATACAACGGACTTGGGATCGTGAGCATAACGCCGCAAGTATAAAATCCAGCGGTTGAACTCGCCCGGGGCATCAAACCGCTGTTTCCAGAGCTCGGCGAAATCCTTGCGGCGCCGTTCCTCCTGCTCGTCCAGGTATTCCAGCAAGGTCCGCGTGCCGGGATGGGGGCGGTCTTCTGACGCGCGCATCAGCTCGCGCGTCACCGCGTAGTCATTTAATTCACCCAGCACCGTCTGCACCTTGCGCAGTTGAGCAAGGCGGCCGTCCATCGCAGGCCCATACAAAGGACGAAACACCTCCAGCGTATAGCGCAGATGCTTGGTCAACAGGCGAAACGCGTGCAGCCTTCCGGCACTGGCGCGTTTTGACGCCAGTTCGCGGCCGGCCATGAAATAGTCTTCCGCCAGCAGGGCCAATTCGTGCCTGGCTTCCACCACCGGGGCATCGGCCGGCCATTTGCACTTGCGGTGCTTCATTCAGACCCCGCTTTCAGCATGCTTCGCCATCGCGAGACGAAGTCCGTGCCGCGCCAGCGTGCGGCCGCCGCGCTCAGTTCCGCAATGGCATCCTCCCGCTCCAGCGCCAACCGGACACACGGCGCCGAATCCGGTGGAACCTTCGCTGCATCGAAAAGTTCCAGAGCAATGTCGCGGGTGCGGACCTCGCCCGCCAGGTCCATCAGCACCTTCATTTCCTTGCGCACCTGCTTCGATTCTTTTTTGGGCAGCACTCCGGCAAAGGCGCGCAAGGACTGGGTGAGCCTGCGAATGGACACGCGGAAATCGTGGATGGCATCGGCATCACGGGCCTCGGCCAGCCGGTCCACTTGCGCCGCCACACGATTCATCAAAACGTCCACCTGCCGGGCCGCATAGTCCCGCAGTGTCATCGTCCGCTCCTGACACTGACCAGTTCCAGCGGCATCGCATATACCTGCCGGAACACGTCGCTGGCGCGTTCGGCGGCCCAGAGATCAAGATCGGTATCGGCGGCGGCTTTCACTTCGAGGACCGCGGCGCCTTTACGCACATGGCACTCCACGCGCTCCACCTTCTGCGAATGGCTCCGGTCCAGGCTGTCGGCCAGGCGCAACAATGGAAGCAGCAGCATGAGTGCCCTGCGCTGCTCGGGCGACATGAGGACGTAGCCCTCGTGGCGCTGGGACGGCATCGACTTGCGGTGAAAGCGGCACAGCATGGCGATCATGTGGCGCTCCTCGCCGGTGAAGCCGGGCAATCCCGAATTGGCCACAAGGTAAGCGGAGTGCTTGTGGTGGGCCGAATCGCTGACGTAGTGTCCGGTGTCATGAAGGTAGGCGGCGGCCTCCAGAAGCCGGCCAAAAGGCGGAGCCAGTTCATGCAGCGAATACAACGACTCAAACAGGCCGTGCGCCAGGGACGCCACGTGGCGGGCATGAGGCACGGGCACACCGTATTTCTTCGCCATCTGCTCCACCACGCGACGCTGATCGCGGTCCAGTAGAGAACGCTCTCTGCCCGCCCCGCGCGCCGCCAGATCGGCGATGACGCCGTCCCGCACGCCCGCTGAACTGTAGTGCAGCGAGCGAACCTGGAAGGCTTCCATCGCTTTCAGGAACACGGCTACGCCGGGGATGATGATCTCGGCGCGGCGCGGCCCGATTCCGGGCATTCGCCGGCGCGCGCTCAGGCTTCGGCTGGTGATTTCGCGGTAAAGGCGCCGCACCTGCACAGGCGTCACCAGCATGCGGTCGGCCTCCTCGCGGCGCGTGCGCGGAATGCGGTGTACGGCGCACACGATGGCGGCGGCCGTGGCGGAGGTGCCGATCACGCGGTCGAAACTGCGGTGCGGGATGCGCTCAAGACACGGGGCGATCTTTTCCAGAACGAATTGTTCCATGCGGCGAAGTTGGGCCGCGTCGGGAGGGTCTGACGGCAGAAAAACCTCCTTCAGCCGGACAGCGCCGAGAGGCTTGGAAAAGGCCTCCTTCCGGGCGCCATGATCGGAAAGGATGATCTCGGCGCTGCCGCCGCCCACGTCGATCATCAACACCCGCTGGTCGGGATGGGGCCAGCGGGCGAGCACGCCTAACTGGATCAGGCGGGCTTCTTCCAGCCCCGAGATGATCTCCACGGGCGCTCCGATTGCAGCGGCCGCGGCGTCCAGAAACTCAAGCTGGTTGCTGGCATCGCGCACGGCGCTGGTGGCCACCACGCGCACGGCCATCGGATTCAGCTTGGCGATCGCCTGATTCATCCGCGCCAGCACATTGCAGACTTCGCGCAGGGACTCCGCGCTGATCCGCCCGTCGCGGAACACGCTTTCGCCGATGCGCGTCACCTGGCGGTCCGCGGCCAGTTCCGTGAAACCGCCGCCGGGATGGGTTTCGGCCACCAGCAGGCGCACCGAATTGCTGCCGATATCAACTGCCGCGTAACGGGGCATGGCGAACCTCTATCGTGACACGCGCGCCGATTACGATACAATGCGGCATCATGCGAGCGCGACGACTGGCCGTCATTCTGCTCGCCCTGGCGTGTTGCCTTGGGGCGCAGGAGAAGAAGAAGGGAAAGAAGAAACGGGACGATGGGCCGCAACCCAGGGTGGTGGATCCTGGCGGGCCAGGCAAGGCGCCTTCTGACGCCATCGTCCTGTTCAATGGCCGCGACATGACGGGATGGCGTACCGCCAAGGGCGAACCCGGCAAGTGCGTGGTGGCCAACGGCGAGATGGCCTGCCGCACCGGCGCCGGCGATATCCTGACGGAAACCACATTCGCCGACGCGCAGATCCATCTGGAATTCGCCGTCCCCCATATGCCCGATCAGCAGGGCCAACGGCGCGGTAATTCGGGCGTGTATCTGCACTCCTGTTACGAGGTGCAGATACTCGATTCCTATCAGAATCCCACTTACGCCGATGGGACGTTAGGGGCCGTCTATGGCTTCTCCGCCCCGATGGTCAACGCCGGGCGGAAGCCCGAGGAGTGGCAGAGTTACGACATCATCTTCCGGGCCCCGCGCTGCGATGCGAGCGGCAATATTTCACAACCCGGCCGGGCGACGGTGCTGCTGAACGGCGTGCTGGTGCAGGACGGCGTGTCCATTGACCGCAAGGGGCCCGGCTGCCGCCAGCAGAACATCTGCCAACCCGGCCCGATTCGGCTTCAGGATCACAGCGGATTTCCCAACGCGCCCACCACTACGATGAAGTTCCGCAATCTTTGGCTGAGGAAACTGGATTAGCGCCGCGCCATGAAAGACGGGTATGACTTTGACGGGGCGCTGAAAGAAGTATTCCAACTGGACCGCCCGAGTGTGATGTCCTCTCGCACTGGAGGTGTTGCGGTGCGGGAGTTCCTGAATGTGGAATTGCCGAAGGTTCAGCGAAGGCGGGTGAACCTGGCCCTGTTGCTGGCCAACGAGACGATCCTTCACCTGGAATTCCATGGAAAGAACGACCCGGACCTTCCCTATCGGGAAGGCATCTACTGCCTGCTCCTGTCCCAGAATTACAGGCGGCCGGTTCATCAGGTGGTTCTATACGTAGGCCAGGCGAAGATGAACATTCCCGATCACCTGGACGCAGGGGGCACCAAGGTGACTTACCGGGTAATCGACATCCGCGAATTCCGCGCCGGGGACATGCTTCGGACGGGACAGGCGGGCGACATCGCGCTCGCCGTGCTCGGCGGCGGCGGAAGTGAACTTCTCGCGGCCATCCTGAAGCGGGCGAACGCGCTGAAGGGACCGCAGCGGGAACGGGTTCTGGCGATGATTCTGCTGCTTTCCGGTCTTCGCCGCCTGGCGGGACGTGTAGAATTGGAGATGAAGCGTATGGGCGTGATTATCGACGTCGAAAAGAATCCGGTCCTGATGAAATGGCGGCGGGCAGCGATCGCCGAGGGCCGGGCCGAGGGCCGCGCGGAACGAAGGACTCGGAGAATTACTGCGGGATCAACTGAAATTGAAATTTGGCCCGCTGCCCAAGTGGGCTGAGACGCGTATCTCCAAAGCACCCACAGCGCAACTGGAACGTTGGGGCCGCAAGGTAATCACGGCAGGAAGTCTGGAAGGCGTGCTGGGTAGAAAGTAGTTACTCGTAGCGCAAAGCCAGAATCGGATCGGTCCGGCTGGCGCGGCGCGCCGGGATCAGTCCGGCCACCGCCGAAACCACCAGCAACAGAATCATCGTGCCGCCCGCCACCCACGGATCGCCCGCTTTCACGCCGTAAAGCTGCTTGGCGACGAACCGCCCAAGGCCAATCGCCGCCGGAATCCCGATTGCCAGCCCCATCCCCACCAGCAGCAACACCTCCTTCATCACCAGCCAGATCACCGAACCCTGTCCGGCGCCCAGAGCCATGCGAATGCCCATCTCCTTGGTCCGGCGCGCCACCACGAACGCCATCACGCCATACAGGCCGATGGCCGCCAGCAGCGTCGCCAGCAACCCGAATCCAGCCGACAGCAGCGCAATGAGCCTTTCGCTGAGCAGCGTCTGATCCAACTGCGCGGCCAGCGTCTTCATCTCGTATATGGGCATCGACGCATCCAGCTTCCTTACTTCGTTCCGGATCGCGCCATAGGCTGAGGCCGGACCCATGGTCGTGCGCACATAAAACGCTACCCCGCCGCGGCCCCAATTGGGTATGAACACCTGCCGGCGCACGCCCTCCCGCGGCCCTTCGTAGAGTGTGTCTTCCACAACTCCGATGATCTCCACATCCAGCTTGGTGCCCGGACGGCTACCCCTTCCCAGGTGGCGCCCCACCGCGCTCTTCTGGCCGAAGTAGTGCTGGGCGAACTTGCGGTTCACGATGGCAACCTTGGCATCTTCTTTCAGATCGCGCCGGTCGAAATCGCGCCCCTCCAGCAGGCGTATGCCCATCGTTTCGAAATAGCCCGGCGACAGCGAGTTCATAAACCCCTGCATATCCTCGCCGTCCTTGGCCTGGTGGCCTTCCACGCTCAGGCTGCTGTCCCACTCCCATCCATGCAGCAGCGGAACCGACGCCAGAGCGGCATGCTTCACACCCGGCAGTCCCCTGATCTGCTCCAGCAGTTCATGGTAGAACTGCACCACGCGCGGCGTTTCGTAACCGTTCAGAGCGGGTGAAATCTGGAAGGTGACAAGGTTGTCCATGTCATTGAACCCGGTATCAGTGGCCTTTAACTGCTGCAGGCTCTTCACGAACAGGCCCGCCCCGAACAACAGCAGGAAACTCAGCGCCACCTGCGCCGCCACCAGCCCCTTCCGCAACAGCAGCGATCCACCGCTGCCGGCAATCGAGCCAACCGCATCCTTGAGTGTTGTCCACAGGTCCGGGCGGCTCGCCTTAATCGCCGGCACCAGGCCAAAGGTGAGCCCTGTGAGAAACGTCAGCCCCAGCGTGAAAAGCAGAATGCGCAAGTCCGGCTCGGGCCGGATCAACAGCGGATTGCCTTCCGATGGAACCAGAGCCAGCAGCCCGCGCGTCATCGCCATGGCCAGCAGCACACCCGCGGCACCGCCCGCCAACGAGAGCACCATGCTTTCCACGATCAACTGGCGCACCAGTTGCGCTCGCGAGGCGCCAATCGATAAACGCACCGCAATCTCTTTCTGCCTCGCAAAGGCCCGGGCGATCAGCAGATTCGCCACGTTCGCGCAGGCGATGAGCAGAACCAGGCCCACCATCGACATCAGCACGATCAGCGCCGTGGAAAAGCTGTTTCTCAGACTCGAATATCCGGTGTCGGCTTTCTGAACCTCCAGCGTCCCGCGCATGAACTGGCTGCGCGCATAGGCTGACCATGTCGCCGCCGCCGGCAGGGTCATCTCATACTCACGGAGTTGGCGAAACAGCCCCTGCATCGGCGCCTGTGCCGATGCCGCCGTTTCTCCCGGCTTCAGCCGCGCAAATACCTGCACCCACCGCGTCCGCCGGTCATCCATGTGCAGCCAACTCCACTCCGGCACCATCGCCGGCTTCATCAGCACCGGAACACGGATCTGCGGCGAGCGCGCCGGATCCAGTCCATGGAAACCCGCCGCCGACACGCCGACGATCGTCATGGGGTAGTTGTTGACCAGAATCTTCTTCCCGACGATCTTCGGGTCAGCGGCAAAACGGCTCAGCCAGTAGTCATAGCTCAACACCACCACCGGATGGCCCTGATAAACGCGGTCGTCCTCGCCGGAGCTGAACACACGCCCCAGCGCCGGGCGCACCCCCAGCATGCTGAAGAAATTACCCGACACCATTTCGGCGTCCACCCGCTCGGTCTGGTTATCCACGCTGATCGAGGTTGGAACCAGTCTGCGGCAAAGCACTTCGGCCAGCGGCGCTGCCTTTTTCTGATAGTCCTGATAGATCGGGTAGGAATGCATGCGATCGCCCATGTTGCTGCCATTGTGGGCGCCGCGCTGCACCAGCATCACCAGTTGTTCGGGAGCCTTCACCGGGAGCCGCCGCAGCATGATCTGGTCCATCAGGGTGAAAATCGCGGTGTTGGCGCCGATGCCCAGGGCCAGAGAGAGAATCGCCACCACGGCAAAAAGCGGGCTCCGGCGGATAGTGCGCAACGCGAACCGGAGGTCGGCGAGGAGACTCGTCATGATCCGTATATACGTGGCAGGCGGCGATCCGTTCGCACTTTATTTGGGGGACAGAACGGCATTGCCGAACGCGCCCGCGAGCACGGCGGTGAAGCGCGCTTTGCCACGCGCGCCTCCGGGGGCTTCCAACTCAGCGTCAGAGTTCCGGTCACGGCGGGGACCGCATGATTCGACTGCTGGTGGTGGAGGACGAAACGCTTTTCCGGCTCGGCCTTCAGAAGCTGGCCAGCCTGAATGGCGATTTCGAAGTGATCGGCGAGGCCGCCGACGGCCAGGAGGCACTGGTCAAAGTGGAACAGTTGCGCCCCGACGTGGTGATCATGGACGTCAACCTGCCTAAGCTCTCCGGCATCGGAGCGCTGGAACAGATGCGGGAGCGCGGCTGGGACACGCCGGTGATCCTCCTTTCGACGTTCGATGAAGAAGAGTCTTTCCTCAAAGGGATGCGTTGTGGGGCAAGCTCTTTTCTGCGAAAGGACGTCCCGTTCGCCGATCTCATTTCGACGATTCACGCGGCGTTGCGCGGTGAGCGGGTATTCCGGCCCACCATCACGGACAAGGCGGCCCAGCGCCTCTCGTCGATGAAGCCGGTGTTTGACGCACTGGATCTGCCCGATCCGCTCACCCGCCGCGAGATCGAGGTACTGCGGCTGATGGCGGCGGGGCTGAGCAACCGGGAGATCGCCGGTGCTCTCGGGGCGGGCGAGGCTACGGTGAAAACCCACGTGTCGAGCATTCTGTCGAAAATGGGAGTCCGCGACCGCACGCGCGCGGTGCTGCGCGGGCTGGAATTGGGATTCGTATGAGGCCCGGGGAAGGGACGGATGGCGGTGAGTTTCGCCCTTGCGAGAACAAGGCCGGGCCATTCTGTTCCATACTAGACCAAGACGATGGTGTGCCGATGAGAAGAGCGAAGATGTTAGCGCCAGGCCTCTTTGACGACGAGCCACGCATCAGAGTGGTCTACAGCCGCGAAGACTTCTCCACCACGCCTCTGCCGGAGCGCGTCGCGGAGTACCCGGAGCTTCGGTACATGGGGTCGAAACATCGGCTCCTGCCATGGATTCACGGCGTCCTGCGCACCCTGCCTTTCGAGACTGCCGCCGACCCTTTCGTCGGGAGCGGGTGTGTCGCCTACCTCCTCAAGACGATGGGGAAACGCGTCGTGGCCTCAGACTTCCTCAACTTCCCGGCGACCCTTGCCACCGCGACCGTCGCAAACAGCAGACATCGCCTTGATGGACCAACCCTGAAAACACTTCTTGCACCACGGCAGAACGGGCCACATTTCATTGAAGAGACATTCGAGGGGATTTTCTACACCGCCGGCGACCTAAAGTTCCTCGATCGCGTCTCGGCCAACCTTGAGTTGCTGGAGCACCCACACCAGCAGGCACTCGCGCGCGCAGCTCTCATCCGCTCCTGTTTGAAGAAGCAACCGCGGGGCGTTTTCACCGTCTCCGGCAATCTCTCCCGGTACGACGACGGCCGGCGTGACCTTCGGCTCTCCGTCGAGGAGCATTTCCTTGAGCAAATCGAAGCCTTCAACAGAGTCGTCTTCGACAACGGCCGCCGCCACACCGTCAAGCGCGCCGATGTTTTCCAACTCAAGCCCCAAGGTATCGACCTCGTCTACCTGGACCCGCCCTATGTCCCGCGCTCTGACGACAACTGCTACATGAAGCGGTACCACTTCGTCGAAGGGCTCTCGTGTTACTGGCAAGGCGTCAAGATCATGCCGGAAACACGCGTCAAGAAGATCGAAAAGCCCTACACTCCATTCAGCTACCGTACGAAGGCCATTGCTGCCTTCGACCGCCTCTTCCAGATCTTCAGGGACAGTATCATCGTCCTGTCGTACAGCTCGAATGGCTTCCCTGACCGGGATGAGCTCGAATGGCTCTTGCGCAAATACAAGGCGACTGTGACGGCTTTTGAAAAGCCCCACCGGTACCATTTCGGCACTCACGATAGCGTGGAGCGCTCCCAGGTGCACGAATACCTGATCGTGGGGCGCTGAATGCAGATTGTCGAACAGAAACTCGAAGACATCACGGCAGCCCTCACGACGCTTGAGGCGCCATGGCAGGATGAGCACGCAGCCAAGGTCATCGCACTGGTCCAAGGCATCCCCGCTAAGGAGGCATATTCCGCCGAAGACGTCGGCAAACTGTTCGACGAAAACTTTGACGCCGCGTTTACAGCCGCATACCTGTTTCTCGGCATCTCAAAAGATAAGTTCCAGGACCGCCTGGCCGCGGCGTTACCCGGGCAGAATGGCGTCATGCGCTTCAAGAAGGACCGCTCGGCTTACATCGCCGCGCTCGATACGCTCGACTTGCCAGCGGCGATGACGGCGGCCGTTAACTTCAAGCCGACATGGAGCGACATTCTGATCGAGCGCCTGCGCAGTGGACGTGGCAAAGCCATCAAGGGGCAAACGCGCGGGAGAGGCTTAGAGGATTTCACCGAAGCGCTGGTCCGAGAGGTTTTTGGCAATCAGTTCGTGCGTGGTGGCCAATTCACCGGTATCGGCGGGAAAGTGGCCAAGTGCGATTTCGCTATCCCGGACCGGCAGAAACCGGTGATCGTGATTGAAGCCAAGGGATACGGCGCGACGGGCTCAAAGATGACGGACGTGTACGGTGATGCCGAGAAGATCATCCAGGCAAAGCGCCCGGACGTCGCGTTCATCCTCATCACTGACGGGATCACGTGGATGCGCCGTATTAACGACCTTCGCAGTTTGATCAGGATGCAGAACGAAGGCAGCATCCTTCGTATCTACACGACGAAGATGGCGGCGCAATTCCAGGACGACCTTCGCCAGCTCAAAACGGAGTACGGCTTGTAGTTTTCTGGCGGTGAGGGTGGGATTCGAACCCACGGAACCCGTAAAGGCTCAACGGTTTTCGAGACCGCCCGATTCAACCACTCTCGCACCTCACCGAACGGTCTTTTCATGATAGCATCAACGGGATCATCACACGCTTGTCAGCCGATCCGCTACGCCCGCCGCAGATGCCGGAGTCAATTCCGCCTGTGCCAGTGACCCGCACGCCCCGTGTCCTGTGGGTGGAACTGACCTCCAGGTGCCCCTTCGACTGCATCTTCTGCTCCCGAAAAACGCGGCGCGGCGCCGGCGGGCACATGCCGTTGAACCTCTACGCCGCCTTGATCGGCCGACTGCAAAACCCGCGCACGGTTGTCCTGAACTACTCCGGCGAGTCCACCCTACACCCGGACCTGATTCCCGCCATCGGATTGGCGCGCGCCGCCGGCGCATTCGTCGAACTGGTTTCGGCGTTTGCCACCGTACCGCATCGCATGCTGGAACCACTGGCGGCAAGCGGTCTCGGGCGGCTCACCGTTTCGCTGCACGCAACCGACCCGCGCACCTATCAGGAAATTTACCGCTACAGCTCGATCACGGCCCTCAACGAACGCCTGGAGTCATTCGCCGCCATCTGCAAGGCCACGCCCGGCGCTCCGGCGCTCGACATCGGCTTTGTGGCCATGCAGCGCAATCTCGATCAATTGGCGCCGGTAGCGGAGTTCGGAGCGTCCATCGGCGTGAGCGACATCCTGCTGTTTCCGGTGATGCGCCGCGACGAAATCCCCGTGCAGTTCCCGGGCGAATTGAGCGGCGCGGCCACGCCCACCGATGCCTTCCGCGGCCAACTTCGCGAAACCGTCGAGCGCGCGCGCCAGCAGACACCTCAGGTTCGTTTCACCATTTGCAACCCCACCTTTGAACTGGAGGACCGGCAGCTCGGACAGGTGCCCCGTCCCTACCCATGGCCATTGCCCGAAGGAGCGAAGATCCACACCTGCGAGCAGAACCCGTTTGAAACGGTCCACGTCCTTTCAACGGGCGATGTGGTGGCGTGTGAAGTTCTGGATCACGTGCCGCTCGGCAATCTACATGAGCAGCCGCTCGAAACCATCTGGAACGGAGAGGCCTATCGTCATTTCCGCGAGCGCTACCAGCGGGCTGAAGTTCCCGAATGCCGCAACTGCGTGTGGAAGCGCGCCTATCAGCCCGCCCCGCTTGAGTCCAGCATTCTCGCCAGCCGCGGAGGCAGCGCCCAACTGCAGCACGGCTGGCACGACGCCACCGGGGATGGCCTGATTTGGAGCACCCAGGAAGCGGCCGCGGTCCTGAAGACCGCCCCCGGTTCCACCACGCTGCACGTGTCCGGCGTCCTGCCGCCAGGGCCAAACGGCGAAGCCAACGAACTGGCAATCCGCTGCGGCGCCGTCGAAATCGGACGTGTGAGCAATCCGTGGGAAGAGAACATGCCATTCGGCCTCGACTTCCCGGTCCCTGGAGACGCGGCCGGCCTCTGGCAGCTCAGCTTCTCTACCAGTCATGTCTACCGTGCGCGAGAGCGAGGCGTAGGCAGCGACCAGCGGGACTTGGGATTCGCACTGGTTCTGGCCGCATCCAAACGCCCCGCGCCGGCCGCCCCCAGCCGAGGACGGCAAGCCAGCGTCGAGCGCGCCCGCCAGTGGATCGGCCGGGCGGATTGGCTGGGACACCGTAGTCCGAAAATCGCCGCGCCATCGCTTGAGGCCACCCACGGCGTTTCCATCCTCATCCCGGAACGCGACAACCCCGACGAGTTGAAGGAATGCCTTGCCGGAGCAAGCCTGGCGTGCCGGGAAATCGATGAACCGGTTGAAATCGTGGTGGTGGCCAACGGCGCCGCGCCATCCACCTACGACCGTCTGCGCAGCCAATACCGGCAGGTGAAGTGGATTTTCCGCGCCAAGCCGCTCGGTTTCACGGGAGCTATTCGTCTCGGGCTCGATCATGTCCGCCATGGCTGGACCTATCTGCTGAACAACGACGCCGCCATGCAGGCGGATACGCTTTCCCGGCTGCTTCCGCTCCGGTCGAACGATCTGTTCGCCGCCGGATCGCAGATTTTCTTTAAGGACCCGACGCGCTTTCGTGAGGAAACGAACCTGACGGCTTTGCTGCTGGAGGAAGGGCTGGCGGCGGTGCATGACCTGATTCCTGAATCCAATCGTGTCGCCGAGTCGTTCTACACCGGCGGGGGCGCATCGCTGTTCCGCACCGGCTTGCTGCGGCGATTTGTCCGCGATTCGGGCGCATACGCGCCCTTCTACTGGGAAGACGTGGAATGGGGGTGGCGGGCGCGCAAGCTCGGATTCCAGATTCTTTTCTGCCCGGATTCGGTGGTTTACCATCGCCACCGCGCCACCATCGGCAAGTTCCACTCGCTGGAGGAAATTGAAGCCGTGCTGGAACGCAACCGTCTGCTCTTTCAGCTTCGTAACCTGACCGGCGCGGAGTTCACGGCGCGGGCCTTGGAAGCGGCTGCCCAATCGAGCGAAAGGGCAGCCAGCCGCATTCTCTCGCCCGGGGCGGTGTGGGGCATCGCCCGCAGCCGGGTGTGGAATCACCGCGCGCCGGTTCAGGAGGAAACTCTGCTTGCTGGCAGAACGGTATCTTGATCTGCTCGCCGGCAGCCTGCTGGATGAGTTCTATCGGGAGAACGAGTTCCGGCTGATCTATCTGCGCCGCTGTATTGCCGGGCAGGAGGGGTTCGAGCAGGCGGTTTATCTCGACATCCATACCCATCCGCTCTGGCGCCAGTTTGCCGCGTTGAACGCGGTGGGACGATTCATGGATGACCGTATTGAAAACGCCGGATTCGCCAACACGATGATTGGCCGCCAACGGTTGGACCACCTGCGCTGGTGTCTGAATCAGACCGTGGGCGATAGCGTGCCCGGAGATCTGATGGAGTGCGGCGTATGGCGGGGTGGCGCGGCGATCTTCATGCGCGGATTCCTTGCCGCGCACGGCATCGGGGATCGTGTGGTGTGGGCGGCCGATTCGTTTCAGGGCCTGCCGAAGCCCTCGCTTCCCGAAGATGAGGGACTTGACCTGAGCGCCGGGGTGTATCCGATGCTGGCCATTCCCCTCGATATCGTGCGCGATGCTTTCGAGCGTTATTACCTGCTTGACGATCAAGTGCGCTTTCTTCCCGGCTGGTTTAAAGACACTCTACCGGGTGCGCCTGTGGAAACGCTGGCGTTGCTTCGAATCGACGCCGATCTGTATGAGTCCACCCGTGACGTCCTTGACCACATGTACGGCAAGGTCTCACCCGGCGGCTTCGTCATCGTGGACGATTACCACTGCATCGAACAATGCC
This sequence comes from Bryobacteraceae bacterium, assembly GCA_033762895.1. Classification (GTDB taxonomy): domain Bacteria; phylum Acidobacteriota; class Terriglobia; order Bryobacterales; family Bryobacteraceae; genus CADEFT01. The sequence goes on from JANRLE010000121.1 coordinate 18,387, forward strand.
GGAACGCGGTGGACGATTTCCGCAGAGCCCGGGCGATTGCGGATCCTCTGGAGAAAATCGATTGGACGGCTGTCTACTGGCGCAAGAGCCAGCGTTGAACGGCCGGTTGGGAATTGGCGATGGTCACCAGGTGTTCACTGTGGCGCTTCCACGGCAGGTTTGCGATTGCGGCAACCTCGCGGGGGTCGTCCTGGAGGCTTTCCTTCAACCCGCGCACCATCGTCAGGCCGGATGGCGCTGTTGGAATCGTTACCACATCCAAATCAGGGCGGCAGCGGGCGAGGTAAGGCAACATCTTCCAGACATCGCCGGTGTAAAACTCCGTCGTGCGCACACGCGCGGCGGTCCTTTCATCGAGCGGGATCGTGTCGTGCAGCAGAATGACGGCTCGTGGACCGGCGCGGCGTTCCACGTCGAGAAAGTCGGCCAGTGCATCTTCAAAACGGTGGACTCCGTCAATCAGCGCCAGTGAGATGGGAGGCGTCACGTGCCGCGCGAAAAACTCCCGCGACGTCAATCGATAAAGGGTCGTCGGGGCGCGCCAGCGATGATTGGCCCGCACATGGGGGTCGACGCCGATCGCCACAGTGGGCGGCATCGCCAACTTCAGGGATTCCCCGTAAAGGACACCGATTTCCGGATACACCGCGGGGCGCAATGCCGCGTGAATCCACGCCAGCGCCGCATAGTAGTCCGGACCGGGCATGCGCCGCGCAGCCTCGGCGTCATGGAGGGTGTTTTCCACGGGATCGAACATTGTTTGCAATTCTATCGGTATGCGCATCGTGATCGACACCGCCGATGAAGGGGAGGCTTTCGAAGTTCTTTCGCAGTACTGGCTGCGTCTGGGGTTGAAACTAGGCCACTGGACAACGTTCTCCTGGATGGGCCGCCAGCTTGTGCAGCTTCCTGATGACGTTTTGCGGCTGGCCGAGGCGGTGTGGCAACTGCGGCCCGGCGTCATCGTGGAAACCGGAGTCTACGAAGGAGGCAGTGCGCTGCTGTTCGCCTCGCTGTGCCGGATGACCGGCAGGGGCCGGGTGATCAGCGTCGAAGCAGCGCCGCGGCCGGGTGTGCGTGAAGCCCTGGCTGCGCATGGCGTGAAATTGATCGAAGGCGATTCGGCCTCACCGGACACGGCCGAGCGCGTGCGGCGGCTGATTCGGCCCGGCGAACAGGTGTTCGTTTTTCTCGACAGCGATCATTCGCGAAACCACGTGAGGGCGGAACTGGAACATTACTCTCCGCTCGTCTCCCCGGGGTCCTACATCGTCGTCGCCGACACCATACTGGAAGGGGAAGACACGCCGGGAGCGGCGGTGGCGGAGTTTCTGAAGGCGCACCCTGAGTTCATCGCCGGGCGTCCGGATCCACGCTTTCAGGCACAAGCGGATTTCGGCCACCTCAGCTACTTCTCCGATGGTTGGCTCAAGCGCCGCTAGTCGCGATATGCTGTTATCCCTATGCGCCGCCTTTGCCTTCTACTGCTGCCCGCTGCGATCTTCCTCGCCGCACAGTCCCCACAGCCGCTCGACTACAGGCTGGACCCAAATTGGCCCACGCTGCCGGCCGGCTGGAATTTTGAAGAGACGCCTGGAATCGCGGTGGACGACCGCGAGCACGCCTTTGTGTTCCACCGCGGGCCGCATTCGCTGATTGAATTCGACCGCGGCGGAAACTATGTCCGCTCCTGGGGCGATGGACTGTTCGTGCGCCCGCATGGCCTGAAATTTGATGCCGAAGGCAACCTCTGGGCCGCCGATGATCAGGGCCACGTGGTTGTGAAAATGGACCGGGCGGGCCGCATCCGCATGGTGCTGGGCCGCAAGAATTACAAAGGCGAAACCAACGATTTGTTCAACCGGCCCACCGACATCGCCTTTGCGCCCAACGGCGATGTGTACGTTTCCGACGGCTATGGCAACTCCCGCGTGGTGAAATTTTCCAAGGACGGCAAGTTCCTGCTGGCCTGGGGAAAGAAGGGAACGGGCCCCGGCGAATTCAACCTGCCCCACTCGGTGGCCGTGGACAAGCAGGGCCGCGTTTATGTGGGGGACCGCGAGAACCATCGCATGCAGGTATTTGACGCCGACGGCAAGTTCCTTAAAGAGTGGAAACAGGCCGGCTCACCATGGGGCATCGTGATTACCAGGGACCAGCAGATCATCCTTTGCGACGGCCACCGCAACCGGATTCTGAAGATGGATCTGGAAGGCCGGGTACTCGGTTCGCTGTCCGGACCGGGCCGGCTGCCCGGGCAACTCGACTTTTCGCATCACATCGCGGTGGGGCCGAGCGGAGCAATCTACGTCGCCGAGATCAAGAACTGGCGGGTGCAGAAGTTCGTTCCCGGACGCTGAATTGTTTACCTCGGGATGACGAAGCCACGGCCTCTCCGGGAAGGGGACCGTCTCACCAGCGCCGAGTTTCTTCGACGTTGGGGGGCGATGCCCGAATTGAAGCATGCGGAGCTGATCAACGGAGTCGTATTTTTCATGCCGTCTCCTGTAAGCCTCTCGCATAGCTTCGCCCAGCACGAATTGAATACGTGGCTGTGGCTCTACAAGTACGCGACTCCGGGCTGTCAGACGGGCAGCGAAGGAACATGGGTGATGGGGCAGAAAGATGTCCCGCAGCCCGATGGATTCCTCCGTATCCTTCCGCGGTTCGGCGGCCAATTCGGCGACGCAGGCGATTACGGCGCTGGGGCGCCGGAGTTGATCGTTGAGATCAGCGGATCCAGCCTCTCCCGCGACCTGGGTGCCAAACTCGACCTCTACCGCCGCACAGGAGTGCGTGAGTACTTGACAGTGCTGCTCAGGCCCCGCCAAGTGATATGGCGGCAACTCGTGCGCGGACGCTACGTCGAGATCCCCGCCGATGCCGATGGCGTTCCGTTCGCGGGTTTTTCCCGACCTTTGGCTGGACCCGAGCGCCCTGTGGAATTCCAGGAAATCGATTCGCACGGCGGTGGAAGAACGCTCCAAAAAGCAGGAGGCATGGTAGAATAAGAGCAGGAGATCGGATTATGTGGAACGCATTGTTCGCACTCCTGATCACAGCCATTCCAGCCGCAATCGCAGCCCCGTCGGGGATTTATTCTTTCCGGCGTGCGGCGGCAGCCGGACCCTACGTGTGGATTCTCGGCGAACGGAACGATCTGTTCGTGTCGGCCGACGATGGACGCACCTGGCAGACCAGAAAACTACCGGCGGCGGCCAATCTTCAGGCAATCGCCCTGCTGGACTCGCGGCGCGGCTTCGCGGCCGGAGCCCTGGGAACACTGCTGGCCACCGAAGACGGTGGAGAGACGTGGCGCCGGGTGGCGCTGCCAGTGCAAGAAAACCTGACGGCGATCCACTTTGTGGGGGAGTTGGGCTGGCTGGCGGGCTGGTCAGGAACCATTCTGCATTCGCCTGATGGCGGCAGGACATGGCAACCGCAACAGAGTAATGTCCAACAGGGAATCGAGAGCATCTACTTCACCGACGCCCGGCATGGCTGGGCCGTTGGCTGGGTGGGCACCATTATCCGGACCGAAGACGGCGGAAAGACGTGGGAGAAGCCGGC